>NC_011979.1:0-301428 GCF_000022265.1 Geotalea daltonii FRC-32 | reverse complement strand
AGATATCCAGCTTGAGGGTTTCCCGCTCGGTCACCGCTTCAATGGCCATGTCGCAGTCGGACAGGTCTCCCATGACCTTGGTGGTATGGATCCGTTTGAGAATGGCCGGGATGGAAGCGCTGTCCACTTCCCCTTTTTTTGCCTGGCGTTCCAGGTTCTTCTCGATGCCGGCAACTGCCTTGGCAAGTTGATCCTCTGCGATATCGAAAAGGACTACCTCTATCTCCTGTACCGCAAGGACATGGGCGATACCGCTCCCCATCTGCCCCGCACCCAAAACGCCTACTTTCTTGATCATGTTCGTCTCCCTCTGCAATAGTCAGAATGGTCACCCCCCTGCTCGCCGTAGCTCGCTTCCCCCCTATAAAAAACAGGGGGGATTGAGAGGGGGTCAATTGTCCACAACCGGGCGCTGGGGCTATACCCGCTCAAAAATCGCTGCGACCGCTTCTCCTCCGCCAATGCAAAGGGTGGCAAGGCCATAACGGGCATTCCTCTTGTGCAGTTCCCTTATAAGGGTAGCTGCCAGGCGTGCGCCGCTCGCTCCGAGGGGGTGGCCGATGGCGACCGCTCCACCGTTGACGTTGACCCGGGCAGGATCGATGCCCAGCTTCTTGATAGCCAAAAGCGGCACGGTGGCAAAGGCCTCATTGAGCTCGAAGAGATCGATGTCACCCACCTTGAGCCCTGCCTTGACCAATGCTTTTTCAATGGCTCCCACCGGCGCCTCGGTAAAGAGGTCGGGATGAATACTGTTGGTGGCATAGGCTAGCAAACGGGCCTTCGGCTTCAGGTTGTATTTCTTAACCGCTTCGCCGGATGCCAGCAGGGCTATCCCGGCGCCGTCGTTGATGGTGGATGCGTTACCAGCGGTGATGGTTCCCTCTTTGGCAAATGCGGCACGCAGCCCGGGCAGCTTGCCGATATCACCCTTGAGCGGCTCTTCATCCTCGGCAATCACCACCTCCCCCTGGCGCCCCTTTTTCACCACTGGCACTATCTCATCTTTGAACACGCCATCTTTAACCGCTGCTTGAGCTTTTTTATAGGAAGCGACGGCAAATTCATCCTGCTCGGCACGGCTCAGGCCGTTTTTGGCAGCATTGGCCTCGGCAATGACCCCCATATGGTTGCCGCTGTATGGATCCAACAGGCCGTCATTGACCATCAGGTCAACCACTTCACCGTTCCCCATACGGAAACCATTCCTCGCCTTGGGCAGGGCATAGGGTGCCTGGGACATGTTCTCCATGCCGCCGGCCAGCACAACGTGGGCGTCTCCCAGACGTATTGCATCGGCCCCGAGCATAATCGCTTTCAGGCCGCTGCCGCACACCTTGTTGATGGTCATTGCCGGTACCGAGTCGGGGAGGCCGCCATAACGCAGAGCCTGCCTGGCGGGAGCCTGACCGCTTCCCCCGGAAAGCACCTGACCGATAATCACCTCATCCACAGCTTCGGGACTGAGAGCCGCTCTCTCCAGCAGCTCCTTGATGACTGCAGCAGCCAGACGCGGCGCATCCACGTCGGCAAGCGCACCACCAAACGATCCCAGCGGCGTACGCAATGACTCAACGATAAAAACTTCACTCATATCAGCCTCCTCAGCTATGTAGGTGAGGTTCCCGGTCCAGAGTCCCCACTAAAATATCCATGCCTTTTGTAACGTTGTTCTTAAATTTAGTATACAAACTATTAAGTAAATAGGTACCACAATACTAATTTTCGGTCAAGAAAAAATCTGCTTTGTATAACACTATTCTAAAAAATTCTGCACCAGAGAATATCGCCGTCGGGTCCGAGATACTGTCCGCCCTTGTTTCTCCCGCAAATCGGCTCATTATCGCCCCCTGTAGGAAGGTGGTCTCTTTTCCAGGAAAGCGTTGACCGCTTCCAGATGATCCTCCGTGTGATGGGCCATTGTCTGGAAGCAGGCGCATAAATCGAGAAAATCCGGTAGCTCGCTGCGCTGGGCCAGTTTCATCATCCGTTTGGTCAACCGCAGCGTAAGGGGTGGCTTGGCGGCAATCTGCCCGGCCAGTTCCATTGCTCGCGGCATCAGTTCCTCCGGCTCCACCACTTCGAGGAATATCCCAAGTTGCAGCGCCTCGTCGGCCTTGACGATTCTTCCGGTAAAAGTCAGCTCGGCAGCCCGCTGATAGCCAATCAGCCGCTGCATGAACCATGCGCCACCATCTCCCGGAGTGATACCGAGATTGATGAAGGCCTCTCCCACCTGGGCCTTTGTTGAAGCGATGCGGATGTCACACATGCAGGCCAGGTCGAACCCGGCACCGATGGCCGGGCCATTGACGGCGGCAATAACCGCCACCTCCGCCTTATGCAGGGCGAGTGGAATCTGCTGTATTCCACGCCGGTAGTGGTCCTGAATCTCCATGGGCGATCCGGCAAAGCTCCCGCTTTGCGACTGCATCTCCTTGACGTTACCGCCTGAAGAAAACGCCGTCCCTTCCCCAGTGATAACCAGGACCGAGACCTCTGGTTCATTATTCACCCAGTTCACCGTCTGCACGATATCGTCGATCAGGGCCGTGCCGGTCAGTGCATTGCGCACGTCATGGCGCTGCAACGTCAATACGGCGATCCGCTTCTCCACAGCAATGGATGAATCCTTCAGCGTCGGCAAGACCATTTTTTCGGCTGTTGTCTGCATACTTCCCCCTGAGTCTGCTTGGGCAATTTCACCAGGCAGATCGTTCAGCGTGGGCAGCAGGACCATTTTCGCTGCTGATTTATTCATACTCCCCCCTGAGTCTGCATTGGCTGCCTGACATCATAGCACACCCCCATGATTATGCCAGCAGCGGGCGGCGGACGACAGCTTCAACCAGGGCAATACGCTCCTGTTGCAGGTTAAGAAACTGATTGTGCACCATTTTGCGAAAGTCCGTGCCCAGCAAGAGTTGCAGACCCAACAAGCCGGGATTGAGGTAGAGTCTTTCCTGCGTTGCCCGGGTCCATAGACGGGCCGCTTCCGTCACGTCTCGCCAGATATGTATATCGAACCCTGTCTCGGTTATCGTGTCCACCAGTACCTGGGAAGCAACCAGAAAACTGGTGGCGGTATCCCTCGCCCAAGGAACCGGAAACAGCACCTCTCCCCCCGGACCGGCAAGAATATCATACATGGCGAGTCGCCCCCCCGGCTTAAGCACACGATAAACTTCCCGATAAAAGCTGGATTTGTCCGGGATGTTCATGGTCATGTGCTGGGTCCAGACAAGGTCGAACGACCCGTCTGGAAAAGGAATCTCAAGGGCGTTTCCCTGGATGAATGTTACCCGCGAGTCAAGCCCGAGACGCCGGGTGAGAGTGGTGGCAACCTGACAATACTGGGCATTCAAATCCAGGCCCACGACACTGCAGCCAAACTCCTTTGCAAGATAACGGGAAGCCCCACCAAGGCCACTCCCCAGATCCAGCACCTGCATATCCCTGTCAAGCTTGATATCCATTGCAAGCTGAGAGGTCGCCTTCAAACCACGAACATGAAACTGATCGATCGGGGCCAGGTCTTCAGCCTTGAGACGATCGGGATCTTTTCCGGCTGCAACCAGTGCGTTCAAGATTGTGGTTTCAAGGTCGTTATGTCCGTAATGGGCTTCTACGGTATCGAAATATGCGGCTGTCGAATGCATGGCTTCACGCTCCTCTTCATCAATCCCCCCTATAAGTAGGGGGAAAGCGAACCTTGGTGAGCAGGGGATCTATGGTCTGCCATTGTTCTGGGCATCCACTACTGCGATGGCAGCCATATTGACGATATCCATGACGTCATCACCACGCTGCAGGATATGGACCGGCTTGTTCATCCCCATCAGGATCGGGCCGATGGCTTCTGCCTCTCCCAGTTTATTGAGCAGCTTATAGGCGATGTTTCCTGAAGTCAGGTCGGGAAAGATGAGGATATTCGCCGCTTTCTTCAGGGTGGAGAAGGGAAAGCTCGACTGCAGAATTTCCGTAACCACCGCCGTATCCGCCTGCATCTCACCGTCAATGATCAGCCCGGGCTCCTTTTCCTTGACCAGTTCAACCGCCAGTCTCACCTTGTCTGCCTGGGGATGGCGCACGGAACCGAAGTTGGACATGGAAAGCATGGCGACACTCGGCTCAACCTCAAGCATGCGTGCCATTTCAGCAGTCAGAATGGCCGTTTCCGCCAGTTCCTGGGCATTTGGGTCGATGCAGACGGTGGTGTCGGCCAGGAAGTAGAGTCCTTTTTTGAAGACCATGATGTAGAGGCCATGGACACTGGAGAGCCCCTCCTGCTTGCCGATCACCTGCAAGGCGGGGCGGATGGTCTCAGCGTAGTTGGCGTCAATACCCGCCAGGAGCGTGTCGGCATCACCCTGACGCACCATCATGCACCCGAAATGGGTACGGGACTTGCGGGACATGAGGCGCTGGGATTCGGAGAGGGTGAGCCCCTTGCGCTGCCGCAAGCGGTAAAATTCGTCCGCATAGCCATTGGCCTTGTCGGAGTTGGCCGGGTCGATGATCGTCACCCCGCCGTTCAGGTCAATCCCCAGCTCCTGCAGGGTCGCACGGATTTTCTTTTCACTCCCCAGAAGAATCGGCCGTGCAATCCCCTGTTCCACCAGCACCTGTGCGGCACGGAGGATTTTCTCGTTCTCGCCCTCTGGGAAGACGATGCTCTTGGGATCGCACTTCGCCTTGTTGATGATCATGCGCAAGGTTTCTTTTGCTTTTCCCTGCAGGGATTCCAGCGCCTCCACGTACTTGTCCATATCCGGGATCGGCTGCCGGGCCACCCCTGAATCCATGGCCGCCTTGGCAATGGCCGGTGCAACACGCATCAGCGCCCGCGGATCGAAGGGTTTGGGAATGATATAGTCCCGGCCGAAGCTGAACTTGACGTTGCCGTAGGCACGGCAGACCGAATCGGGGCACTCCTCGCGGGCCAGCTCCGCCAGGGCGAAGACGGCAGCTTTTTTCATCTCTTCATTGATGGTCGTAGCCCGCACGTCCAGTGCCCCGCGGAAGATGAAGGGAAAGCCGAGCACATTGTTGACCTGGTTTGGGTAGTCGGAGCGGCCAGTGGCGATCAGTACATCACCGCGCACCTTACGGGCCTCCTCGGGGGTGATCTCCGGATCGGGATTAGCCATGGCGAAGATGATGGGATTGACCGCCATGGTGCGCACCATCTCGGGGGTAAAGGCTCCCTTGGAGGAAAGTCCGAACATGACATCACAATTAACGGCGGCCTCTTCAAGGGTGCGCAGCGGCGTATCGACGGCGAAATGCTCCTTGTATTTGTTCATCCCTTCGGTGCGGCCTTTGTAGATGACCCCCTTGGTGTCGCACATGATTATGTTTTCCCGCTTGACCCCAAGGGAGACTACCAGGTTTGCACAGGCAATAGCTGCGGCACCGGCTCCATTGACCACGAGGCGAATATCCTCTATCTTTTTCCCAACCAGTTCCAGGGCATTGATGAGACCGGCTGCGGAGATGATCGCCGTACCGTGCTGATCATCATGGAAGACCGGGATATTCATGGTCTTCTTCAGTTCTTCCTCGATGTAAAAGCATTCGGGAGCCTTGATGTCCTCCAGGTTGATCCCGCCAAAGGTCGGTTCGAGCAGTTGCACGGCGCGGATGATCTCATCCGGATTTTCGCTGTTCAGCTCGATGTCGAAGACGTCCACGTCCGCAAAGCGCTTGAAGAGCACCCCTTTCCCTTCCATGACCGGTTTTCCGGCAAGAGCCCCGATGTTGCCCAGGCCCAGGACCGCGGTACCGTTGGAGACGACCGCAACCAGGTTACCTTTGGCCGTGTACTGATATGCATCTTCAGGCGTCTGCTCAATGGCCAGACAGGGCTCAGCCACTCCGGGTGAATAGGCAAGAGACAGGTCCTGTGCGGTCTGGCAAGGTTTGGTGGCAATGACTTCGATCTTCCCTTTGCGGCCGGTCGAGTGGTATTCAAGTGCTGCGGATTTTTTGCTCATCGTTATCTTCCTCAGCCCTTACTGCTGCATATTTATGGAGTCAATGTCGGGCTTCTCACCCCCTGACCCGACGGATCAGGGGGTGATTCAGTTTGGATTTGTGAAACGAATGAAGATCGGTCAAAAGCTTAGTCCAGAGTCAGCAGGACCTGTCCTATGTCAACGGCATGCCCTTCCTGAATGAGGAGCTGACCGACGATGCCGTCCTTGTCGGCAAATATTTCATTCTCCATCTTCATAGCTTCGAGAATGAGGAGGAGATCCCCTTCCTGCACCTTCTGCCCCGGTTTGACCTCGATTTTCCAGACATTGCCAGCAAGGGGAGCGGTGACGCCGTTTTTGGGTGCTGCCGCGCCTGCAGCGGCCGGAGCTGCAGCGGTTGCAACCAGTGCGGCAGCGTCGCTGATCAGGGTCACCAGGGGCTGGCCGATATCCACGGCATTGCCCTCCTGGATGTGGATCGTGCCGACGATGCCGTCCCGGTCGGCAAAAATCTCGTTCTCCATCTTCATTGCCTCAAGGATCAGCAGCAGATCCCCTTCCTTGACCTCCTGGCCGGGGTCGACCTCGATCTTCCAGACATTGCCCGCCAGGGGAGAGACGATATCGAATCCGCCGGCTGAAGCGGCCGGGGCTGCGGCTGCGGCCCCTGCTGCGGCATTGGCGGCAGCTGCCGCGGCGGCTGCTGCGGCGCCGGTGGCCTTGGCAACCTGCACGACAAAGGTCTGACCGCCGCCGGTGACGGTGAAAGTTTCTCCACCTGCAACCGCAGGAGCTGCGGCCTTGGCTGCCGGAGCGGCCTCTTCCCCGGTGGGAACCGGCTCAAACATGTCTGGGTTATCACGATGCTCCAGGAACTTGAGCCCCACCTGCTGAAAAAGGGCATAGGTGAGGACATCCTCCACCTCATGATCCCCGAACTTGAGGTTTTTGCCCTTCGCCAGTTCACGCAGCTCGGCGGTAAGCTTGTCCATCTCGTGGTCAAGCAGGTCTGCCGGACGGCAGGTGATCGGCTCGGCCCCGGCCAGGACCTTCGCTTGCAGCTCCTTATTGACCGGTGCGGAGGTGGCGCCGTACTCACCCTTGAGAACTGCAGCGGTCTCCTTGGTCATGGATTTGTAGCGCTCGCCGGTCAGGACGTTGATGACCGCCTGGGTGCCGACGATCTGCGAAGTGGGGGTGACCAGCGGGATCATGCCCAGATCCTCGCGTACCTTGGGGATCTCGGCCAGCACCTGATCCATCTTGTGGCCGGCATTCTGGTCTTTGAGCTGACTCTCCATATTGGTCAACATGCCCCCCGGCACCTGTGCCATGATGATCCTGGCATCGATACCCTTGAGGGACCCTTCGAATTTTGCATATTTCTTCCGCACCACGGTGAAGTAGTCGGCAATCTCCTGCAGAAGCGACATGTCGAGGCCGGTCGCTTGGTCCGTCTCGGACATGATGGCCACCAGAGCCTCGGTAGCGGAGTGGCCGTAGGTCATGCTCATGGAAGAAATGGAGGTATCGACATTTTCAACGCCGGCTTCAATGGCCTTGACATAGGTGGCGGTGGACATGCCGGTGGTGGCGTGGCACTGCATGTGGATCGGGATGTTGATCGATTTCTTCAGCTTCTTCACCAGCTCATAGGCGGTATAGGGGGAGAGCAGACCGGCCATGTCCTTGATGCAGAGTGAATGGGAGCCCATGTCTTCGATGCGCTTGGCCAGATCTACCCATTTGGGGATGGTATCCACCGGGCTGACCGTATAGGACATGGTCCCCTGGGCATGTTTACCCTGCTTGATGACCGCCTTGATGGCCGTATCCAGGTTGCGGGGGTCATTCATGGCATCGAAGACGCGAAAAACGTCGATACCGTTGAAGGCCGCCCGCTCCACGAACTTCTCCACCACGTCATCGGCATAATGGCGATAACCAAGGATGTTCTGGCCACGGAACAACATCTGCTGCGGAGTATTCGGCATGGCCTGCTTCAGTTTGCGGAGGCGCTCCCAGGGGTCCTCGCCGAGAAAACGGATGCAGGAGTCAAAGGTGGCTCCCCCCCACATCTCGATGGACCAGTAGCCCACCTTATCCAGTTTTTCACAGATGGGAAGCATGTCGTCCAGACGCAGACGAGTGGCGAAGAGGGACTGATGGGCGTCCCTGAGGACGACTTCGGTAATACCGAGTGGGTTCTTTCCTTTACTCATGTGCAGCTCCTTTCACAATATGTTTAAAAGTAATAACAACTCAAAAATGACCGTTCAGCAGGCGATGGGCAAAAAGCCCCGGCAGTGTCGTCCGGGGCTTTCCTGGTGCATGAATTATCCCTTGATGATGCGCGGCAAAAGCATTTGATGCACCGGCGTTATCGATCGTGGGTTCTGGTAGTTGGCCCCGGTAAAGGCCTGTATGTATTTGCGCAGGTCGGGCAGCGAGACGATCTCGTCAACGAAGCCTGTCTTGGCGCAATATGCCGGCCGTGACTTGTCCACGTAATCCTGGATCATCTGGTTCATCTTGTCCAGGGTCGGGGTCAGGTCGTTGCCCGCCTCATCTTCCTTGACCAGCCGCCGGGCGTAGGAAGCAGCGGCAGCGGTCTCGCCGTGCATGACGTAGATCTCGGTGAGAGGCGTACCAAGGGTGAAGGCATTGTTGTTGTTGGCCTGGGGGCCGCACATGATGTAGTGAGCCGCCGCCGTACCCTTCCGCAGGACGATGCACATCATGGAAAGCTCGGTCTGCTCGATGGAGTAGACCAGGGACTGGCCAAGGGCCAGCAGCTCCGCCTCTTCGGCCAGATCGCCCACGTCGATACCTGTGGTGTCCTGCAGCCAGACGATGGGCAGGTTATCACGGCCGCAGAGGGTGACGAATTCTCCCTGCTTGATGAGCCCCTGGCGGTAGTGCTTGCCCCCCACGGCCGGATAGGCGCCGTTGGCATATTCCGGATAACCGGGGAAAACCCCTTGGCGGTTGCCGATGAAGGCGACCGGGTAGCCGTCGATCTTGGCAATGCCGGTAAAGACTTCACGCCCGTAATCGGGGCGATATTCCATGAACTCGCTGTTATCGGTGAGCCGGGACAGAATCTGAATAGCGTCGTAAGGGCGCTTCTGGTTCGCCGGGAGGATCATGTTCAGATCCTCCACCGGAAACTTCGGCGGAGCAGGCTGGGCAACGCGGAACATGGCCGGATCGTAAGCGGGCATCATGCGCATATAATCCTTGATGCCGTCCAACACCCCCGTTTCACTGTCGTGAACCTCACGGAAATAGCCGGTATGGTCGAAGTGGGTCTCAACCCGCCCCGGATCCTTGGCCTTGAAGCTCTTGGTTCCGTCGATCAACGCCCGTGCCGCTTCGGCGTCGATATACCCCTTGGGATTCATCCCCCCGACGATGCCGGCGCCGCCGACAGCGATGTTGGCTCCCTCATGGGCCAGCAGGATGGTGGGGCTGATCCCCTGGTAGCCGCCTCCGGCCGGATTGGTGCCGTAGATGGCGTTCAGGATGGGAATTCCCAGATGGTTCAGGTCCGCATGGCGGTAGAACGGTGCCCCGCTGGAACGACGGCCAGCGTAGACCGTCTCCTGCTCCATGAGCTTGACGCCGCTGCAGTTGGTCAGCCAGACCAGCGGCACGTTGAGCCGCTTGGCCATGTCAGTGACCATGAGGATATTCTCCGACTGCCCGGCAATCCAGGCGCCGGCCATAACCTTGTTGTCAAAACCGATAATGACCGCCCACTTCCCCTCGATCTTGCCGATGCCGTTTACCACCCCGGTACATCCCTCTTCGTTGTCACGGGGATTGTAAAGGGAGTGCAATGGAGACCAGGTGCCGGGATCCACCAGGTATTCCAGGCGGTCGTAGATGGTCATCCCACCACGCTCGTGGACCTTCTTGGCGGGGATTCCCGCGTTTTTCACCCGCTCCGCCTCCTGGGCGAGAATTTTCTCCTGCTCCCGAACCAGATCGATGTTTTCCTGAGCGCGCTTTATTTCTGCCTCAGTGAGCGCCTTGCCAATCTCCGGCATTTTCTCGAAGTAGGGACGAAGCGGCGTTTGCTTGCGTGACATAACAAAACCCCTTTCAATGAATCAGGTAATAAATATCTGTTCTGAAGGCTGAGGATATGAATCACCTTCAGCCTTCTGCCTGTCTTACTAGCGATTGACCGTATCCCCGAGGGCCATGCCGGCGATAATCGTCTTCTGGATGTTGCTCGTCCCTTCCACCGTCCGGAGCGACATGGAATCACGCAGCCAGCGCTCTGCCGGGTACTCGGTGGAGAAGCCGTAGCTGCCGAAGATTTTCATGGTCTCGGTTGCCGCATGCACCGCCGCCTCGGAGGCAAAAAGCTTAGCCATGGAGGTCTGGTACTGGTTGGGCAGTCCCTGGTCTTTGAGCCAGGCCGCCTGGTAGACGAGGAGCTTGGCCGCCTCGTGCTCCGCCACCATTTCGGCGATGGAGGCCTGAATCATCTGATAGGAGCCGATCTTCTTACCGAACTGGGTCCGCTCATTGGCGTAACCGATGGCAGCCTCGATGGCGCCGCCACCGATGCCCAGCGCTCCGGCGGCGCAGCTGATGCGGGTGTTGTTCAACTGGTACATGCAGATCTGAAAACCTTGGCCCACTTCACCCAGGACCGAGTCCTTGGGAATCTTCGCCTGGCTGAAGGATATCTCGCCGGTGGGGGCGCAGTGGAGCCCCAGCTTGGTTTCGATGGGGGCGGTGATGATCCCCTCATTCCCTTTCAGGTTGACGATGAAGCAGGTCATTCCCTTGTACTTGGCGCTCTTGTCGGTCATGGCATAGACCAGGCCGTAGTCACCCAGATGGGCGTTGGAAATCCACATCTTCTGGCCGTTCAGTTCCCAATGATCGCCACGATCGATGGCAGTGGTTCCCATGCTGATGACGTCGGAGCCGGAATTGGGCTCGGTGATGGCGAAAAAGCCGAAATATTCACCACTGACCCATTTAGGAATGAAGCGCTCTTTCTGCTCCTTGGTGCCGAACTGGTTAACGGTGATGGATGGACCGATGTTCTGCATGTTGAGAGGCAGGCGAGATGACCCGCTAATCGTGGCAAGCTGTTCGGCGATGATGACCGACTCCAGGAACCCGCAGCCGTTACCGCCGTATTCCTCGGGGAGCGCACAGCCGAAGAAGCCGAGATCGGCCATCTTCTTCACCAGCTCCGGGCGAAAGGTGTGGTTCGCCTCGTCTTCCTTGAGTGTGGGCAAGATTTCCTTCTGGGCAAAATCCCGCGCCATGTCCTGCATCATCTTCTGCTCGTCAGTAAGTCCGAATCTCATGGTAATCTCCTTGCCTATGGTTAGTTACCGGTTTAGAACCTGCACCACCTGCCCATCTTGCCTGGCCTTGTGGCTATTTTAAAACACAGTCTCAGTTTGTTCTTTTGGTAAAGAAGTACCGCAATGCTTATTTTTTGTCAAGCGCTATTAAGAAATCGAGCTAATATGGCGTAGTATCTAACGTAAATGAAAATGAACTGCTGCCTTCAGCTACTTGCCTTGTACAAACTTATGTTTTATTAAATGTTTTTCTGCCCATGCCCCTGCATTTTCCAAAAGTGCGGGGTTTTTCCGCAAATTCGAATTCCACTATGCGGAACAATTGTTCTGAAATTTATGATATTCCAAAAAATATAAATTGCAAGTAAAATTTTTTTGTCGGCTTTTTCCTTACCAGATGCCTTGAATATTCCCTGAAATTGGGCAGTCACTCGGCCATTGGGGCCATCCGCTGAGACAGTTTCACCACTAACAGCAATTTCGTTGTGCGGAATTCTTCTACCATTTTACATTGATTGCTGTTGACACCATCCCCCCATTATGCAACTCTATGAACCAGATGCTTCGGCACCACAAAATCTGCAAGCAAGGGAGACAATCGGCATGACCATGGACCGGAAAACCAGAGACCCGGCGGAAGCGCGCAAGTTTGTGGAGGCGCTGGCACGGGGGCTTGAAGTGCTCAGCTGCTTTAATCCCAGCGACCGTTATCTGGGAAACCAGGACATTGCCAAGAGAACGAAGCTCCCCAAATCGACCGTTTCCCGGCTGACCTACACCCTCTCGGAGCTGGGCTATCTCAATTACTGCAAATCCGCCAACAAATACTCACTGGGGAACGCGGTCATTGCCCTCGGCTACGCAAAACTGGGGCAGATGGATATTCGCCGCATTTCCCGCCCCCTGATGCAGGCCCTGGCCGAGCACACCCAAGCGTCGGTCAACCTGGGCATCCGCGACCATCTGAACTTGATCTACATCGATACCTATCGCAATACTTCGACTCTCACGGTGCAGCTGGATGTGGGTTCGCAGATTCCCATCGCCACCACCTCCATGGGGAGGGCCTACCTCTGCGTCATGCCCGAGGATGAGCGGAACGAGCTGCTGGAAGAGATCAAGGTCAGCGACGAGCAGAACTGGCCAACGGTAAAGGCAGGGTTCGACCAGGCAATGGCAGAGTACCGGCAGTTCGGCTACTGCACCAGCCTCGGCAACTGGCGCACCGAAGTGCACGCCGTTGCCGTCCCCCTGGTTCTCGAGGACGGCACCATCATGGGATTCAGCTGCAGCGGCGCCTCCTTTCAGCTGTCGCGGCAGCTGATCGAAAGCGACATCGGTCCGCGGCTCATTAATCTCGTTGGCAACGTGCGGACCGCCCTCTCCTTTGCCCGTAACTGAACTTCCGGCCAGTCCTCGCCTGTACTACCGTAAATGCAACAGGCCTTGATAGGTGATGAAATCTCACCTTCAAGGCCTGTTTTTTTGTGATCAGCGCTACAAAACTTGGAATTGCTTACCGTCCGGATTCGGCCGCTTCAGTCGGTACAGCCGCGGTCATCCCTTCAGTGAGAACGAAGGCAGCCTGGAGCGCAGAGGTGGGGCAGAGGGGAAAACATTCCCTGCACTTCCAGCATTCGGCGGCCGCTATTTTCGGAATGAAGCAGATCCTCTTTTTGGCGCCCCGGTCGATGAACCCCAGGGCATTTTTCTTCTTCACCTCGGTGCAGTAGCGTACACAAAGGCCGCAATGAATGCAGAAGGACTGGTTTCTTTTGAACCGATCCCGGTCTGCGCCATACTCCTCAGCCAACGCCACCAGTTTTTCCGAATCGGGTGCATGGGCCAGCATCATCTCCACCAGCGCCTGGCGAATCCTGGAAAGCTTTTCGCTCCGGGTGCGCACGACGACATTTTTTTCGGCCGGATAGGTGCAGGCGGCAACGACCATCGTCCTGCCGTTGGCTTCCACCTCCACTGAGCAGACCCGGCACCCCCCATAGGGTTCCAGCTTGTGGTGGTGACAAAGGGTGGGAATGGCTATTCCCACGCTCTCGGCTGCTTCGAGAATGGTCGCACCTTCCTTTACCGTAACCTCTCTGCCATCTATTTGTAAGACCAGTTCGCTCATGGCTATTTGCTCCCCCTGACTATTGTTCTCGCCTCTTCCGGCAATGGGGGTGGGACTACCTCGCCCAGTATCCGCGTCACCGCTGCGAAGCGGGGGGGGCAGGCCTGCAGGCAGGCCCCGCACTTGGTGCATTTTGCCTGGTCGACCATGTGGATCTGGTTCTTTCCCCCTTCAATCGCCCCTGCCGGGCATTTTTTGCCGCAGCTCGTGCATGCCTGGCACTTCTCCGGCTCAATATAGTAGGAGAAGAGGCTCTTGCAGGTGAAGGCAGGGCATTTCCCCTCCATGTGGGCCTGATATTCATCCCGGAAATGTTTCAGGGTGCTCAGCACCGGGTTCGGTGCACCCTTGCCCAGGGCACACAACGAGGCGCTGGAAACCTCGGTAAGCTGCTCCAGAAGCTCCAGGTCACCCTTTTTCCCTTTCCCATGGGTCAGGTCATTCAGGATGGCAAGCATCTGTTGAATGCCTTCGCGGCAGGGGACACATTTGCCGCATGACTCTTCTGCCAGAAAGGAGAGGAAAAACCTGGCGAAATCCACCATGCAGGTCTCTTCATCGAGGACGATCATGCCGCCGGACCCCATCATGGAGCCGGCCTTGGTGAGCTGGTCGAAATCGACCTCCATGTCCAGGAGCGATTCGGGCATGCACCCCCCCGCCGGGCCACCGGTCTGCACCGCCTTGAACTTCTTCTCTCCGGGAATGCCGCCGCCGATCTTGTAGACGATGTCCCGCAGGGTTATCCCCATGGGCACTTCAACCAGCCCGGTGTTCTTGACCTTGCCCACCAGGGAGAATATTTTGGTGCCTTTGCTCCCCCCGGTGCCTACGGAAGCGAAGGCGGCCGGGCCCTTGTTGATAATAAGAGGAATATTGGCCCAGGTCTCCACGTTGTTGATGTTGGTCGGTTTGTTCCACAGCCCCCTCACGGCAGGAAAAGGGGGTCTCGGTTTCGGCTCCCCCGTCTTCCCCTCCAGGGAGCGGATCAAGGCTGTTTCTTCGCCGCAGACAAAGGCGCCTGCCCCTTGGGCCACCTCCACCGTGAAATCGAAGCCCGATCCCAGGATATTTTTCCCCAGGAAGCCATATTCCTCAGCCTTCTGGATGGCGAGGGTGATATTGTGCACGGCCAGGGGGTATTCCTGACGCACGTAGAGAAAACCTTCATGGGCGCCGATGGCATAGGCGCCGATAATGAGCCCTTCCAGGACCGCATGGGGGCTCCCCTCCAACAGCGCCCGGTCCATGAATGCCCCGGGGTCACCCTCGTCGGCGTTGACAACCACGTATTTCACCGGATCAGGTGCATTGCGGGTGAATTCCCACTTGTTCCCCGAGGGAAAGCCGCCACCACCGCGCCCCCGAAGCCCCGATTCCTTCACCAGCCCCACCACCTGCTCCGGCTTCATCTGGCAGACAGCTTTTTCCAAGGCAGTGTAACCGCCGATGGCGATGTAGTCGTCGATGCTGGTCGGGTCGAGCTTGATGTTGTTGCCGATCAAAAGCCGCAACTGATTCTTGTAAAAGGGGATATCCATCTCATGGACGACCCGCTCACCGGTCACCTGATCCACATAGAGCAGCCGGTCGATGATCTTCTTCTCCATGACGCTGGCGATGACCTCTTTGGCGTCAGTCGGCTGCACCTTGAGATAGCAGGTCTCCTCCGGGTAGATGACGATCAGGGGACCCCGCTCGCAGAAGCCGGGACAACCGGTTTCCCTTACTTCGATCCTCTGTTCCAGCCCCTGCTCCTTGATTTCGCTTTTCAAGGCGGCCACCAGTTTGGCGGCGCCGAGGGCAAGGCAACCGGAGCCGGTGCATACGGCAATGCAGGGGCGGTTCGGATCCCTGGACGACAGGATTTCCTTCCTCAATGCTTCGAACTCGACAGTCGAATTTATCTTTGCCATGGCCTTCCCTTACTCGTAGGTTTTCAACACGTCTTCCACCTGGGTTGCGGCCAGGTTACCGTGGTAATCGCCATCCACCACCATTACCGGTCCGAGGGCACAGCAGCCGATGCAGTTGACGGTTTCCAGGCTGAACTTGAGATCGACGTCGGTCTCTCCCGGCTTGATACCGGTCACATCTTCAACGGTATCGAGAACACCCTGGGCACCACGGACATGGCAAGCGGTTCCCATGCAGACATGGACCTCGTGACGCCCCTTGGGGACCAGGCTGAACGACTTGTAAAAGGTGGTGATATGCTGGATCTGATTCATGGGTACGTTCAGTCGCTCGCTGACCCGTTCCAGAACTTCCTTGGGGAGCCAGTGGTTTTCACTCTGGATGGCAATCAATATCTGAATGAGCGAACTGGCTTTGCAGCCATGGGTGTCGATAATCTGGTCAATCCTGTCCCTGTCCATAGTCGTGCCCTCTTTTCTCATTTAGCCCCGTCACCGGTCGGATCAGGCGACGGCATAGCGTTTCTCGGTTTCGTTGTAGCGGATCAAGCCCTGTTGCGATGAAACATTGAGGCATCTTGCCACCTCCGCCGGCTCCAGCCTCAACACCTCGGCAATTTGCCTGGTCGTCAGCGGTTTTCTCCCCAGGAGCGTGAGAATCTGGCTGATGGCCAGATTTTCGGCGATCACCCCACGGATCAGGGCATCCACCTCCGGGCTACTGAAGAATTTCGTATATTCTTCTTCCGTCTTAAACCGTACCCGCAACCGCTCCCGTTCAACCAGCTTGAGGAAGGGGAGTATCTTCTTCACTGCGGCAAATTTCAGCTTCAGGGCCTCTTTTTCTATGCCCTCGCTGGAACCGATCGGCCCCAGTTCCTTCAGTCTGCGACCGAAGTCGTTCATCACCTCGGCGTAGCGCATCCCCTCTGAGGCGGAAACCCATTCGAGACGCAGCCGGTCGGGATTGATTCCTACCTCTTCGAGGACTCTCTTGGCCAGGTGCATCATGCTCAGGGCATCGTAATTGCCTTCGGTGACATAATGGCACTCGCCAAGCCAGCAGCCACCAATGAATACCCCGTCGGCACCCCGGGAAAAGGCGCGCAGCACAAAGTCCAGGTCGACCCTGCCCGAGCACATCACGCGGATGATCTTTGTTTCAGTTGTATATTGCAGTCTGGAAACTCCAGCCAGGTCGGCAGCGCCGTACGCTCACCACGTGCACAAAAAACCGACGACCCGCGGTTTAAATTCAAGGGCTGCTGTCATGCTCGTTCTCCTTTCTAAACAATAGCTCCCCCCTTTATAAAAGGGGGGTTGGGGGGATTTGGGCAATATGAATCAAATCCCCCTAAATCCCCCTTTCTCAAAGGGGGACTTTACATCTTGGTTATTTGTTCTCACTCCCACCCCGGCGTCGCCGCATCGATCTGGGACCAAATCTCCTGGTTCGTGTAGTGCTTCAGGTAGATGGCACCGGTCGGGCACTTGGTGTTGCACAAGCCGTCTCCCTTGCACAGGGCCGGATTCACCGTGGCCTCCTTGCCAAAAGGTGTGTCGACCAGTTCTATGGCATCATATTTACAGGCGGTAATGCAGGCCGCGCACGCCACGCAGTTGCTCCTGGTCACATCGCAGACCGCACCGGAGGCGGTGACCGAGTCGCGGGTGAGCAGGTTGACCGTGCGGCCGGCAGCACCGTATGCCTGGCTGATGGTCTCCGTGATATGTTTCGGATAGTGGGCAAGGCCGCAGAGGAAGATGCCGTCGGCGCCGAAATCGACCGGCCGCAGCTTGACATGGGCCTCCTGAAAGAAGCCGTCCGTGTTCATGGCCACCTTGAACAGCTTGGCCATCTCCTGGCTCGCGGCCGACGGGACAACGGCAGCGGCAAGGACCAGCAGATTGGCATCTATGGCCAGCTTCTGGCCGAGAACCGGGTCCGGTACGGTTACCCGAATGATGGGGCGCCCCCCCTCCGTGGCTGCTTCAACCAGGGGTTTGCCGGCGGGCTCATAGCGGATGAATTTCACGTCTTTGTTGGCGGCTTCCCGGTAGTAGTCTTCCCTGAATCCGTAGGTCCTCATGTCCCGGTAGATGACGTAGATCTCCATCTCCGGGTTGAGTTCCTTGAGCTTCAGGGCGTTCTTGATGGACTGGCTGCAGCAGACACGGCTGCAGTAGTTCTTCCATTCTTCCCGGCAGCCGACACACTGGATCATGACCAGGGTCTGGGCACCCAGGGTCTGTTCGTCCCCCTTGGCGATCCGCTCCTCCAGTTCAAGGGACGTAAGAACCTGGTCGTTCTGCCCGTAGAGGTATTCCGTGGGCTTGTATTCATCGGCGCCGGTGGCGAGGATGGCGGCGCCATGGGCGATCTCCCGGCGACGTCCTTCGGAGATGACAGTGGTGACAAAGTTTCCCACATAGCCGGATACGTCAGTGATGGTGGCGTCAAGGGAGATGTGAATCAGCGGGTGGCGGTATACCTTGCGGACCAGGTCGTCCAAAAGGGGCTGAACCTCAAGCCCGTCCAAAGTGTAGTGGAGCCGGCGGGCCATTCCCCCCAAGTCGGATTCCTTCTCAACCAGATGCACCTGGAAACCGATGTTGGCCATGCTCAGGGCGCTGGTCATGCCGGCAATGCCACCCCCAACCACCAGGGCAGTCTTGTTCACCGGCAGCTGGAACTCCTGCAGCGGCTCCAGGTGGGCTGCCCTGGCCACGGCCATGCGGACGATGTCCTTGGCCTTTTCGGTGGCGCCTTCCTTGTCCTTGGAGTGGACCCAGGAGCAGTGCTCCCGGATGTTGGCGAATTCGAAATAGTACTGGTTCAACCCCGCTTCCCGGCAGGTATCCCGAAAGAGCGGTTCGTGGGTCCGGGGGGTGCAGGCTGCCAGCACCACGCGGTTCAGGTTGTGCTCGACGATGGCATCCGCTATGAGCTGGGCGTTTTCCGTGGAACAGGCAAACATGTTGCGCTCGGCGTAGACCACGTTGGGGAGACCGGCGGCATATTCGACCACGGCGGGGGTATCCACCACCCGGCCGATGTTGGCGCCGCACAGGCAGACGACCACGCCGATCCTGATCTCTTCTTTAGCTACATCTTTCTCCGGTGGATATACCCGCTCCCGGGAAAGGTCGCCGCGCCGATAGGAGAGGAGTTCGCTGCACAGGGCATTGGCGCCGCCGGCAGTCACCACCGATTCTGGAATATCGGCCGGGCCGGTAAAGGCGCCGCTCACATAAATGCCGGGACGGGTGGTTTCAATGGCGTTGCCGGGCCTGGTTTTGCAGAAGCCGTACTCGTTGAGCTCGATACCGAAGGTGGTGGCCATGGTCTGGACGTCGGCCGGCGGGTTGAGGCCAACCGAGAGGACCACCATATCGAATTCTTCTTCCTTCACCCCCTGGTCGAAGGTGGAATAGCGGATGCTGACGTTCCTGGTTTCCGGGTTCTCCCTGCCGATGGAGACGTAGCTTCTGATGAAGCGCACGTCGGAGAGCTTTTCGGCCCGCTGGTAGAAACGCTCGAATTCCTTGCCGAAGGCGCGGATGTCGTTGTGGAAGATGGTGGCTTCCATGCCGGGGTCATGATCTTTGGTGAGAATCACCTGCTTCTGGGTATAGGCACAGCAGACCGCCGAGCAGTAGCTGTTCCCCCCCTCTGGATTCACCTGGCGAGAGCCGACACACTGGATCCAGGCGATTTTGTGGGGATGTTTCTTGTCCGAGGGACGGCTGATCGTCCCCTCGTAGGGACCGGTGGAACTGAGAATCCGCTCGTAGTCCAGGCTGGTCACCACATTCTCGAAGACACCGTAACCGTAGTCGCTCCTGAGCTTGGGGTCAAAGGTCTCGAAGCCGGGAGCGAGGACGATGGCCCCTGCGTTCACTTCCATCAGCTCTTCTTCCTGATGGAGGTCGATGGCGTTTGGTTTGCAAACCCCCACGCAAATGGTGCACGAGCCGTCTTTAAGATAAAGACATGCCTCCGGGTCCACATACGGAATCAGCGGCAGTGCCTGGGAAAAATGGATATGGATGGCCTTGTTGTCGGAAATATTCTGGTTGTACCTGTCAGGGACCTTGGCCGGGCAGTATTCCACGCAGAGGTTGCACCCCGTGCACTTCTCCTCCACAACGTAGCGCGGCTTCTTCACCAGGGTGACCTTGAAGTTCCCCGCCTTTCCCTTGACGCTCTCCACCGCCGTATAGGTCAGGATCTCGATGTTGGGATGCCTGCTGCATTCGTTGAACTTGGGAGATTCGATGCACATGGAGCAGTCGTTGGAGGGGAAGGTCTTGTCCAGCTGCGACATCTTGCCGCCGATGGCCGGCGCCTTATCGACCAGATAGACCTTGAAGCCGCTATTGGCAAGATCGAGTGCAGCCTGGATACCGCTGATACCGCCGCCGACCACGAGAACGTCTATGAATTTTTTTTGTGCCATGTCATTTCCCACCGTAAGCATCCCTTTAGTTTGGTTCATCCGGTAATTCTGTGAAAAAAGGCAGTCGCGACATCGTCCGTTCGCTCTGTCGCCACAGCTGCGGACCTTGCGGTGCCGTCCTCATGAGGGCACACGATGCTGAAATTTGATAGGCTGCCTCCGTTCCACATGCGGCGGGTGTCCGCTCGCCGCTGTAGCTCGTCACTCTCTCCCGATGCCACGACTGCTTTCCCTGAAAATGTCTGAAGAACCTTAATTTGCTATTTGGGTTTAGAAGCCACACCGTACACCCTCCCCCGGCCACTCCCATCGAAGAAAGAGGGGCTCAAATCCCCTTTCCTCCTAGTGGGAGAGGGTGAGGGGGAAAAGTCAGCCTCCATGAATTTTTCTACATCAGCTCCTCGAGAATCTCCGTGATATCCTTGATTTCCAGGACCACCCCCTCATCGAGGGAGAGCCTGCTGTCCTCAAAATTGGTAATGCAATAGGGGCAGGAGGTGGCGAGCACCTCGGCCCCCACACTGACCGCCTGTCCCACGCGCAGGTCTGAAAAACGCTCTTCTTTCGGCGTTTCCACCCATATTCTGCCGCCTCCCCCGCCGCAGCAGAGGCTGTTTTCCCGTGAATCGGCCATCTCCACCAGCTCCAACCCGGCTATCCGCTTCAGGATCTCCCGCGGCTGGTCATAGATGCCGTTGTGGCGCCCAAGGTAACAGGGATCGTGATAGGTGACCTTCTTTGGGCATTCCTTGCTGAGTTTCAGCCTGCCGTCCTTGATCAACTGGTTCAGGTAATCGGTGACGTAGACGACTTCGAAGTTAACCATGAATTCGGGATACTCGTTTTTGAAGGTATGGTAGCTGTGGGGGGAGGAAACGAGGATCTTTTTGACGCCGTTATCGATGAAGTTCTGGATGTTCTCCTTGGCCAGCTTGGTGAAAAGCTCCTCGTTGCCGGTCTTGCGGATGCTTTCCCCGCAGCAGTTCTCTCTTTCGCCGAGAATGCCGAATTTCACCCCGGCCTTGTTGAGGACGTTCGCCGTGGCAGCAGCCACCTTTTTCAACCTGGGGGCATAGCTCAGGTAGCAACAGGAGAAATAAAGGACCTCCATCTCCTTGGTAAAGGGTTTGACCGACAATCCCTGCGCCCAGTCCCCCCTGTTCTTCCGCTCGTCATTGAAAGGGTTTCCTTCTCCCATCAGCCCCACGCTCACCGTGCGCAGCGGCTCCACGGCGGCAGGAAACACCTCGTTCTGGGTGGCGATCCTGCGTAAAGCTACCCCCGATTCGATCTGTTTCACACCCCTCGGGCAGTTCTGGGGACACCTGCCGCAGGTACTGCAGCGCCAGATGTCTTCGCTTTCGATCTCCGTCAGTCCCAGACTGGCCTGACGGACCAGTTTGCGCATACTGAAGGTGCGAACTCGATTCCATGGGCAGACGGAATCGCACTTGCCGCACTGGTAACAGAACTTGAAGGGATCTCCGCCTTCTTCCTTGATGACATCGATGATCTCTTTAAATGGAGCAACAGTTTCCACTTTCAGTTCCTTTTTGTGCATCAGTCATTCTGCAGGCGGGCGATGGTATCCAGCACCTTTTGGGCTCCATGCTTGTGGAGCAGGGATTTCAGTCCTACCTCCACCTCACCCAATGCAGGTTCTTCCTCAGCCCGTTCCTCTTCACGCACTTCATAGGTCAAGGCGCCGGGTCGGCAAACCTGGACACACAGGGGCGTTTCTTCCTCCTCACACATGTCGCATTTCAGGGGGAGGCCGGAATCGGGCTCCTTGAACAGGTCCCGCGAAGGGCAGGAAGCCGGGCAGAAGTTGCACTCGCTGTATTGCTTGCCATGGATCTTGAAGGTCTGTCTGCCCGTGCACTCGGCCGGCGTATATTCAGCGGCCCGTAGCGGCACATAGACATCATTGACCAGATCCTGGACCACCCGGATGCGGGACCGGGCCGGGTTGAAGCTGCTGTATTTGGGGCTGGCATGAAACCCGGAGCATGCCACCTCGCAGGCACGGCACCCGATGCATTTATCAAGATCCACCTTTACTTCCTTGACCATCTTCTTCTTTGGCTGATCGCTCATGGCTGCTATCCTCTTGACTGTAGTTCTACATTTTACTGCCGGGATCTCCCTGCCCCTCAGGCGGCCGGCAGGATTCCCCGAGCGATGAAGTCTTCGCTCACATACTGAAGCTGCAATCGGTCCAGCGTCTCCCTGGTGGGGATACCGTCACTGGTCCACCCCTTGAACTCGTAATAGGCGTCCAGGTGCTTCTGTTCCATCTCGGGGTCCCGTATCTTCCAATGGTCCTCCGGCGGCTTCTCCACATTCCGCCTCAGTCCTCTTCTGATGTTGAGTGCCCGCACCAGGTTGCGATTCCTTCTGGATATTTCCAGGAGCCCGTCGGAATCGAGCTCGATACCGGCCGCCAGCCCGATGATCTGGGGGAGGTTGAACAGATGATATGGAGGGGACCCGCCGAACTGCCCGCGGAAGGACGACAGCCACGCACAGGTGCCGATGGCATCGTCCACGTAGTGCATCGCCTCGTTCCAGTCACAGACATTAACCGAGGCCTCAATGGGCATGTGCTGCTTTGGCTCCCACTCCAGCAGCCATTTCTTGAACCGCTCCGGCGCGGCGGACCAATTCTCGACAAATTTCCTGCGCTTTTCCGGATTGGCAATGGGGGCCTGGGGAAAGGAGCCTTCGATCTGGGTGATGTTCATCTTTTCGCCGGTGCAGTACATGAGGAAGAAAGGGTAATTGACCACACCCAGCTTGAGCGGCACCTGCTCAACCTTTTTCGTAGTGTTGTGGTCGTATGCCTCGGCACCTTTGCCTATTATACGGGCGGCCTGATAGACGCCATTGGCCAGCACGTCGCCGATCCCTTCACGATGCACGACTTTGTCCAGGAGATAGAAGAACCTTCCCGCACCGTCGGCAGGGAAATCAGGAAGATCCTTCTCGGTCAGTATGCCCGCCTCGTAGAGCTCAATGGCAAAGGCAAGCACCTGAGGCGTTGAAAACCCATCCATGCCATAGGCGCTGGTCAGCCCCAGGATGTTGTAATTGAAGTCGATCTCCTCGAAGGCTGCCATGCTGTAGGTAAGCTTGTTGAAGCACTTGAGAAAATAGGTATGGCGCCCCGGATAGGAGATGGTGTAGTGGCAATCCTTCGGACAGTTGTAGCAGCCGGAATCACGGGTGCGGACCTCTTTCCAGAGCCCCACCCACTGTTCCTCGCGCTCTTTGTTCCAATAGTCTTTTCTCCGGGTGCGTGCATTGCCCCAGGCAAAGTTGTCCACATGGAAACTTTCATTGTGGTCATGGGCCATGGGGTCGCCGCAGTTCTTGTTATCATAAATTTCCTGATACTTGCCGCGACACAATTCCCAGAGCTCTGCCGCACCGGAAACATACACATCCTTTGTCCCGCGTACCGCAATCGCCTTCAGCCGTTTGGCCCCCATGACCGCGCCCACCCCGTGACGGGATGCGCTGGAGTTGGCATGTTCGATGGTGGCCTGAAACACTTTGTTTTCACCTGCCAGCCCGATGGCTGCGACCTGTAGCTTCGGCTCCTTCAGTTCTTTCTGCAGCAGGGTTGCGACCTCCTGGCAACCCTTGCCCTGAAGATGGCCTGCATCTCGGATCTCGACCGTGTCGTTGTTGATGTAGAGATAGACCAGACTGGGTGATTCGCCGCTGATGATGATTTTGTCATAGCCGGCAAATTTCAGTTCCGGCCCGAACCACCCCCCCATCAGCGAATTGACATAAAGCCCGGTCAGGGGGGAAAAGGTGCTGACGGAGGTGCGGTTGGCACCGGGCACCGGGGTGCCATGGAGGAGCCCCGTGCTGAAGATGAGTATATTTTCGGGGGAAAGAGGATCGGTTTCCGGCGGAACGCGATCCCATAGTATCCTTGCGGCCGTTCCCTGTCCCCCCAGGTGGAGCTCGGACAATTTCCGGTCGGTCGGCACCCTCTTCACGGTTCCCTGTGACAGATCAACCTCTAAATTAAACCCAGTCTCTGCGTACCTCATTGTCTACCTCTTCCGTTTGTTGATGTCTGCACTCGACGCCGCGTTCAGAATGTCCTTTTGTCGTGTAGGGGCGCACCCGCGTGTGCGCCATGGGTTGGGCAAACACATGGGTCTGCCCCTATTCTCCCGTCAGGAGCCCTCGTGCCATCAAAACCTTGCTTACGTGGTCCAGTCCCGCACCGGTCAATGTCTCTCGGGTCGGGATCCCTTCGGCAGTCCATCCCATGAATGAGTAATACGCGTCAAGGTGTTGCTGCTCCATTGCGGTATCCCTGTTCTCCCAGAGTTCTGCAGGGAATTCGTCATCGGCCCGTCTCTGACCTCTTCCGGCATTTAAGGCCCTGATCAGCTGCCGGTTTCGGCGGGATATTTCCAGCAGGCCGGCCACATCCAACTCGATGCCGGTCGCCAGCGAAACGAGCTGCGGCAGGTTGTTCAGGTGATAGGGAGGCTTGCCGCCAAACTGGCCCCTGAAGGACGACAGCAGGGGACAGATCCCCAGGATGTCATCCGCATAATGCATGGCCTCATTCCAGCCAACAATCTCTGCCGCGGCCTCAATAGAAAACTGCTGCTCCGGCTCCCAATCCAGGAACCACTCCTTGAACCTTTGGGGAGCTGCATCCCAGACCTTGACAAACGCCTCCCTCTCTTTCCTGTCGGGTATCGGCAATTGAGGGAAGGAGCCTTCAACCTGGCTGATATCCATCTTGTCCCCGGCGGCATACATGAGGAAAGATGCGTAATTGGCAGTTTTCCACCTAAGGGGGAGCTGTGCTGTCTTTTTCACTCCCCGGACATATGCTTCCGCACCCTTGCCAATCTGGCCTGCTGCTTGGCAAAGACCCTCGGCAAGAATAGCTCCGATACCCTGACGGTTTGCTACCTTTTCCAGTATGTAGAGGTATCGGCCAATAGGATCGGCCGGAAAATCGGGCAAATCACTGTCTGTGAAAATGCCGGCTTGATGCAGGTCCTGGACGAAGGCGAACAGTTGTACCATGGCGTTTTCATCCAGACCAAAATCCTGCATGGCGTAAAGAACGTCGTAGTTGAGCTTCAGGTCTCCATAGGCAGCCATGGCGTAAACATGCCTGCTGTAGGACTTGAGAAAATACTGGCGCTCGCCCGGCAGGGACAGGACCTTATGGCAATTCTTGGGGCAGTTGTAGCAGCCGGTGCCGCGCACTAGCTTGCTTTCCTCGACAACCGTCTCTCGTACCTCTTCCATTTCCTGACTATAGTTTTCCCACTGGTAGCCGATCTCTTCCCGTTCGACACGCACTCCCCATTCCTGTCCAAGCTCCGGCGTCCAGAACCCCTTGACCCGTTCGCCTGCTGCGGTCCAGGGGAGGTTGGCCACATGCCAGGCATTATCGTGCTCGCTCAACAGGAGATCGCCACAGGACGGGTTATCGTAGATCTCCCCATAGAGCGCGTTGCAACGTGCGAAAAGCTCATCCGGCCGGGCAATGCCCAGATCCTTTGTGCCGCGGACCGCTATGGCCTTCAGGCCCTTATCCCCCATTATCACGCCAAGCCCTTGGGAAGCACTGCTGTTGGCATGTTCAATGCTCGCCTGGGAGACCTTGTTTTCCCCGGCCACGCCAATGGTGGCCACCTGGACGTTGGGGTCCTTCAACTCTTTGCGGAGAATGGCTGTGGTCTCCATGGCGCTCTTCCCCTGGAGATGGCTGGCATCACAGATCTCCACCTTGTCGTCGTGAATCCACAAATAAACTAAGCTGGTCGACTTGCCGCGGATGACGACCCTGTCATAGCCCGCATGTTTCAGCTCCGGCGCGAAAAACCCTTCAAAGTTCGCATTTACGAGGAGGTTCGATTGAAGGCTGATGCTGCTGACACAGGTACGATTGGCGCCGGGGATCGGTGTGCCTGCCAGAAGACCGGCGCTGAAAATGAGCAGGTTGGCGGGTGATTGTGGGGCAACCTCAGGTGGCACCCGTTCCCAAAGAATGGCAGCGGCAACACCGTCCCCACCCAAATGGAGCCCGGTCATCTTCGGGTCGGTGGGGACTTTTTCGATATTTCCTCTAGTCAGATCGACTTCCAATGCAAAGCCTGTCTCTGCGTACTTCATTAGCTTACCCCTTCCCGGGTTTCCAGTTTCTCCATCTAAATATGCAACCCGGTACTTCAATACGATTATTTCGGCAAAAAAACTGTTCTTGCGTCAGTACTTCCTGCGGTAAAACAGCGATTTCTTTTTCTCCAATATCGTTACCATCATCTTCCCGGTACTGCCGCACCACATTATTTCACTGTGTGAAATTATATTTTATTTTTTGATATTATTATCCACGCTGCCACGAAGTTGTCAATAAAATAATGTTCTATTGAATATTTTTGGTGGAGGGGAAGAACAGGGGGGCAAATCCACGTGCACAACAAAGGGCAAGAGCTGTTCAATACTTTTTGCAACTGGGATACAAGTGAGAAATAAGGGGAAGGGGTGAGGCAGTCTCTGCCGGGACACCGCTGTGAGGGGAGGCCTTATCGCCTGTGGCCAAGATCCGAAGAAATAGCCCCGGCACAGGCGGTGACGCTGTTAATGGTATCGGCAATGCGTTCGTCGCTGCAGGCAGACATGGACAGGGCAGCCCCGACGGCAGCGATGATCTCTCCTGCCGCATTCAAAACCGGAGCGGCGACGCCCCAGACGCCATCTATCGCCTCCTCGAACTCCAGGGCATAACCGAGCCGCCGTATGTCATCAAGGCGTTTAAGGAAGAGCAGCCGATCATTCAGGGATTTTTCGGTATACGGAGCAAGGGGAAACTCATCCAGCAGACGTTCGGCCTCGGCGGGATCAAGGAAGGCCATGAGCGTCATGCCCAGCATGCCGTAATGGGCAGGATCGCGCCGCCAGCCGATGTCGTTGGCCAGGCGGACCGGCCCGCGTCCCTCGGTCTTGTCCAGATAGACAAGGTGATCCTCCAGGAGGGCGCCAAGAAGGACCGTCGCCTGTGTGGAATTGCGCAATGTGGTCAGATGCGGGCGGGCAATGGCGCCGAGACCGGATGAACCGTGGACCGCAGAGGCGAGGGTGAGAAAAACAGAGCCCAGCCGATAGCGCCCGTCGCCTTTGTCCAGATAAATAAATTTCCTGCTCTGCAATGTAGAAAGGATGCGAAAGACGGTGGGTTTGGAAAGCCCGATCAGCTTGGTGAGTTCATCGAGGGAGAGCTTGCGGCGCTCGATGGAAAAGGCTTCCAGCACTGAAAGGGCGCGCTCGATGGCGCGAATGTTGTATTTTTCGTCTTCCTTGATCTTGGTGGGGGAGTTGTTTTCGGTCATCGGCACCTGTCGACCTTCCTGCCAGTCACCCGGCGTTTCCCCTTGTAATAGCATTTCGTCACATGAAACGCCACTGTTTTTGTGGAACACAACAGCAGGAGGGCAAGAATTACAGGCCACTATAGCAGCCCAGGCGGGGCCGCCGCTGTTTCCGCGACAGGTGCACCTGCCCCCGGCACAGCCGAGGACAGGTGGCAATGAAGCGATTACCTACTCCTCAACGGATACCAGTCTTTCATGGACTGTTTCAAGTCCTTCGTCTTTCACATTGACCCGATACAAATAGACCAGTCCGGCGCACAGGAAGCTGGGAACCGCGAAGATCAGGAAGTATTGGCTGAAGGTAACGCCGGCCATCTGGAGCGCTCCGCCCAGCAAGGGGCCTGCAATCGAACCGAGACGGCCCGCGGTGAGGGCATAGCCAACCCCGGTGGAACGGATGCTGGTCGGATAGAGTTCGCCGGTCACCACATGTTGGGCTATTTGCGCTCCGATGACGAAGACACCCGTTGCTGCGCCGATGATATACAAGGCCGTATTGCTCGATACTGTGCCGAACAGGGCTACGACAACCCCTCCGGCCATGTAGGCAAAGATCAGAGCGCTCTTCCGGCCGAATCGGTCCATCATCCAGCCGAGAAGAAAGCCGCCGAGGGAAGCGCCTATTGCCTGGACCATGCCGAAACTGTAACTCTTGACCAGGGAAAACCCTGCCTTGACGAGAAGCGATGGGAGCCAGGTAGCCAGCCCGTAGACCACCAGGAGGTTCAGGAAGTAAGTTGCCCAGATGAGCGGTGTCATGAATGAAAATCCGGGAGAGAAAAGCTGGGTCAGGCTGCTGCCTGGCTCCACCGGTCCGGTTTGAAACGACTCCTTGGTCCACGCAGCCGGTGGCAGTCCTGCGGCTTTTTCCATCCGCTGTATTTCAAGTATCGCCTCCTCGTGACGCCCTTTCGATGCCAGGAAGCGCACCGACTCCGGCAGGGCCTTCTGCAGAAGGGGAAGAATAAGCACCGGCAGAAAACCGAAAAGAAGCACCATCCGCCATCCCAAGGCAGGTATGCCGACCATGGCCACCAGTGCCGCAACGCCCCATCCCAGGGTAAATCCGGCAAACATGGCGCTTACCGCCTTGGCCCGTGCCTTGGCAGGGGCGAATTCCGTCACCAGCGTAATGGTCAGGGGCATCGCGCCCCCCATGCCGATGCCGGCGAGAAAACGAAGGAGACAGAACACCTTGAAATTGGGCGCCCAGTAAGCCGCCCCGCTGAAGACGGAGAATACGACCAAGGCGATCATCACTCCCTTCTTGCGGCCAAGCCTGTCGGCGAAGGTGCCGAAGCCGGCCGCGCCGATCATGAGACCGATGAAACCGTAGGAGGCCATGGAACCAGCCTCCACCGGGGTCAGGTGCCATTCCTTGACCAGTTGCGGCATGACATAGGCGATGATCTGGGCGTCGTAACCGTCGAAGACCAGGATCAGGGCGGCGAGTGCCATGACCATGGCGTGAAACCTGTTGAACGACAAGCTGTCGCACCATTGGGTAAAGCTTACGGAGGGTTTTGTCTGCGCGTTTGTTGTCATGTTAATCCTCTCAAATTCCGGGCGGCATCGGTTTTTTCATGTGCCGACCGCCCCATGGTCTGAAGGTGGTCCGAATCGCCGGAAAGCGATCTATGTACAAAAAATGCTGCAACGTCCGGCCATGCCCTCTTTGCGGGCATGCCAGCAGATGATCACGCAGCCTGCTGAAGTTGCACGATGATCTCACGCAGGGCTTTTTTATTGATCTTGCCCACGTTTGTCAGGGGAAGGGCGTCCAAGGTTTCCAACCGCTCCGGAAGCTTGAACCGGGCGATCTTTCTTTCCTTGATGAGAAAGTCGCACAGACCCTCCAGGGTCAGGGAAGCGCCCGGAGCGGGGACGACAAAGGCACAGCATTTTTCACCGAAAATGGCATCCGGCATGGCGACGACCGCACAATTGAGCACCGACCCATGGGCGATGAGATGGTTTTCGATCTCTTCGGCGCTGATCTTTTCCCCTCCCCGGTTGATGCAGTCCTTGTTCCGTCCCTCGACAACGATGTTGCCGCTTTCGTGCAGCCGCACCAGGTCTCCCGACTTGTAGAATCCGTCGGAGCTGAAGGCCCGCGTATTGTGCTCGTCGGCGCGATAATAGCCACGGATCGTGTGGGGTCCTCGGCACCAGAGCTCTCCCACTTCTCCCGGCGCCACCTCTTTGCCGCTCTCCGGGTCAACGATACGGAATTCGTCGCCGGGGGACTGGGGGCGGCCCTGGGTATGCAGCCGCACGTCGTCCGGGTCTTCCAGACGTGTCCAATAGAGAGGTCCTTCTGCCATGCCCAGGACCTGCAGGACGTCACATCCCAGTTCCGGACGCAGACGCAGGGCCACTTCCGGGTTGAGTTTCGAGCCGCCGGTGAGGATCATCCGCAGGGAGGAGAGGTCGTACTTGCCACGCTCGGGATGGTCGAGGAGGCCGAGAATCATCGTCGGCACGGCAATGAAATGGGTCAACCGGTGCGTCTCTATCAGCTTCATGAGCTGTTCGGTAGCGGTGTTTGCCGACAGCAGTTCGCAGCCGCCGGTGGCAAGGGTGCCCAACAGCCCCGGGCAGGCAAGGGCAAAATTGTGTGCCTGCGGCACGGCGACGAGTACGGAGGTCTCCCCGTCAAGCCCGCATACTTCGGCGCAGCGAAGAAAGTTGTACGCATAGTCGTTGTGGGTTCTCGGTATGAGCTTTGGAATGCCGGTGGTCCCACCGGACAGGAGCAGCACGGCAGGAAAATCCGGATCGGGTCGCGGCAGGCTGGTACTGCCTGCCCGTTCCTCGATGGGGTCGAGCAGCATGGCATCGATGGACTGATAGCCGGGACCGGGCATGCCGCCGGTTACCAGTACAAATTCCAGGGACGGATTCTGTTCCTGCACCGTGCCGGCCAGGGCCTGGAAGTCGAACTCACGCACCTGGCTGGCTATGGCGTAGCCACGCGCCCCGGAAAGCCGGGCAAAGTGGCCGATCTCCGCTTCCCGGTGGGGGGGCAGTGTCATCACCGGTACGGCGCCCGCCTTGAGCAGCCCGAGAAAAGTCAGGACGCTTACCGGGCCGTTGGGGATCTGGTGGATGACCCGATCGTATGGTTGGAGTCCCAGGTTTTTGAAATGCAGGGCAAGGCGGGTGGAAAGCCGGTCCAGATCGGCATAGGTATAGTGTGCCCCGTCTTCAGCGATAAGTGCGGTTCTGTCCGCGAAACGTGCGAAGCGTTCTGCAAGCACCTCGCCGATTGTCTGGTCTCGCCAGTAACCGGCATCCCGGTACGCTTGCGCGAAATCCTCCGGCCATTCAGTAAAACCATTTTTTATCATGCCATTAATCCTCCTTTCAGTATTGTCTATTAAAACCGTTACCGGATCGTCATTCATCCGTTTTTTGCGGTATATGTGCCATTCAGCAAGCATCATGCCACACAAAAACAGTGTTTGTTTGCGGTTTTCTTAAATGGTTGTGGAAAGAATTTTTCAATGGTACAGTGGGAGCGTGATGATTTTTTTCAATAACACTGTTATTGACTTCATGAGAAGAGATTGCACCAGGGGACAGGGAAAATTATTTTCACCACAGTCAATGCACGCCATTGTCGCAGAAGAGTTCCACAGCAGGGAGGCGTAATGGACGTTTTCAAAACACTGGGGAAATACCACGGGGAGATCGTCGATGTGTGGGTCGGCAGGATGCTTTCCGACCGGTCAGCGCCCTATCATCGCGAAGCGGAGGCGAATCTCCGGCCGTTGGTCAGTCAGGCGACTGCTGCGTATAGCCTGGTTCTCGACGGAGGGGGCTGGGACGAGCTCGATGCCTTCATCACCTTTATCGCGCGCAGGAGGCTTGCCCAGGGATACAAACTGTCCGACGTGCAAAAGGCTTTCATGCTCTATCAGCAGGTGGTGACGCCCTTTATCATCAGGAATGCCCGGGATGACGAGCGGGACGAGGCCATCGCCCGGTTGGGGAGTTGTATTTCCCAGACGGTGGGAAAATTCAGCGATTTTTTCCAGGGGCTCCATGAAGAGTATATGCGGCAGCAGACCGTCGTGCTGGAAAAGGAAGTAGCCAAAAGGACACGGGAACTGTCGGAATCGGAGAGCAAGTACAAGGCCCTGGTGGAGGACATCCGTGACGGCTATTACGTTCTCCACGACGGGGTGGTGGTCTTCGCCAACAGTGCCTTTTGCGCCATGCATGGCCGTCCCATGAAGGAAATCGTGGGAATACCGTTTCTTGAGCTGGTCGCCCCGGAATCGAGGGGGGATGTGGAGCGTTCCTCCGAACAATCACGTACCAGCCAGTCGACCAGTCTTGTGGAGTATTTCCGCCTGCAGTCGAACGGCAGGAAACTGCCGACCGAGGCGCTCGCCAAGATTTCCTCCTACGAGGGGAAGGCGGCCAGCCTGGGGATCTGCCGTGATATCAGCGAGCGCAAGGAACTGGAGCAGAAAACAAGGGAGGCGGAGACGCTCAATGCCCTCGCCCAGCAGGCAGCCTCCCTGGCCCACGACATCCGCAATCCATTGACCGCCATCAAGATGAATGTGCAGATGCTGGCAGCGGAACTCGATGGCAATCCCACCCATCATCGTCTGCTGGAGATCTCCCGCAAAGAGGTGGAGAGCATTGAACGTTCGGTGCTGGAGATGATGCATCTCGCCCGGCCATTCCGCCTGAACCGGGAAATCGTGCTCCTGCGACCCTTCATCCAGGACTGCGTGGACGCGCTCCGGACGCGCATGGAGCATAAGGGGGTAAAGGCCTCCCTGCGGCTGAGCCCGAAGCTGGACCGATTGCGAATCGACCCCCACCGTATCGAGCAGACCCTGGTGAATCTTCTTTTCAATGCCATCGAGGCAGTGCCACGAGGGGGGCATATCTTCGTCACCTCAGGGCGGGTTGAGCACCAGGGGAGCCAGTGGGGAACTATCTGCGTCGCCGACAACGGGCCCGGCATCCCCGCGGAACTCCTGCCCTACTACTTCGACGAGAAGCAGAAACGGCGCATCGGCCTGGGATTGGATAATGTGAAGAAAGTCATTGAAGCGCACGGCGGGGTAGTGGAAGTCGGCATCCGTCGGCCGCGGGGACTCCGGGTCTGCCTGCGGTTGCCCCAGGAGCAGTGACCATGGCATATATTGTTCTCGTTATCGACGATCAGCCCTCCATCCTCCAATCCATGGAGGTCTTCTTCCAGTTGCGGTCATGGAAAGTCCATACCGCTCCCGATGGGAAAAAAGGGATTTCACTGGCCAGGAGGGTACAACCCGATCTGGTGGTTCTGGACATCAGGCTGCCCGACATGGACGGTCTGGAGGTCCTGAAGGAACTCCGCTCACGGGTGCCCAATGCCGAAGTGATCATGATCACCGCCCACCAGGATATGGAGAGTACCATCAAGGCCATCAAGGCGGGTGCATTCGACTACCTGCACAAGCCCATTGACATCGACGAGATGGATAGCGTCCTCAAGCGACTGCGTGCGATGATGTCTGCCGCTCCGGTGGCAGCTGACGATGAGTCGGCAAACCAGCCGCTGGGGGGGTTGGACACGCTGCACCTGATCGGCAAAAGCAAGGCGATGAAGGAAGTATTCAAGAAGATCGCCCTGGCTTCCGGGGCGCGGGTTACGATGCTGGTGCAGGGTGAGAGCGGCACCGGCAAGGACATGGTCGCCCAGGCGATCCACCGCAACAGCCCGTGGAACAACAAACCCTTTACCGTCATGGACTGCTCCACCCTTGCGCCGTCACTGGTGGAAAGCGAGTTGTTCGGTTACGAAAAAGGGGCATTCACCGGGGCCGACCGGACCCGCGCCGGGCGTATCGAACTGACCGGCGACGGGACGGTGTTTTTCGACGAGATCGGTGAACTGCCACTGCACCTGCAGAGCCGTCTGCTACGCTTCCTGCAGGAGGGGCAATTCGTGCGCGTGGGGGGAGTAGCACCCATCCAGTCCAACGCCAGGATCATCGCCGCCACCAATCGCGACTTGCTGGCCATGGTCGCCGAAGGAACATTCCGCGAGGACCTCTACTTCCGGCTCAAGGTCGTTACTATTCATATGCCCCCCCTGCGGGACAGGCGTTCCGATATTCCCGACCTGGCCCGGTTTCTCCTGGAAAAAATTGCCGCACGCACCGCCCTGCGTCCCAGGATGTTGTCGGAGGGGGCGATCGGCGAGCTGATGAAGCGTGATTGGCCGGGCAATGTGCGTGAGCTGGAAAACAGCCTGACGCGTGCCGCCCTGATGACCAAATCGACGGTGTTGTCCGAGGAAGAATTGGCAGCGGCTCTCGACGGAGACCGCTACCAGCCGGCCACTGAACGCTCGGTAAAGAGCCTGGCCGATGCCGAGCGTGACCATATCCTGTTCGCCCTGGAATCCTACGAATGGAGTCTGGGTAAAACCTGTCAGGCCCTGCAGATCTCCCGTCCGACCCTGCGCGCAAAGATAAGAACCTATGGGCTGGGAAAAAACAGCTGATGTGAAAATATCTTTCCATCCCCACGGACAAAGTGAAAGAAAACGCTGCAGATTACCCCTTATCTTCCTTCAGCAGGCAAACTTGTTTCACATGAGCGCCTCTGGTTGCCCTTCCGATTGCCTCTCCCCCAGCGTCCAACCCGCCCCCAGCCATCAAAATAACCTTCTGATTCCTGCATGTTACAAGATTGCAGCCTTTCGTCATCTGGCAGATGGCCATATTGGCACAAAATATGTATTATGGTGCTTAATTACCGATTTAGATGCGGCACACTATGTTCCAATCAGGTTGCCGATTTGTAAATCCACTGGAGGAGGAAGATTATGAAATTTGCCATTCTGGGTACGGGAATTATGGGACGCGGCTGGATTACCCAATGCGCCATGAGCGGACATGAAGTACATTGTCACGACGCCAGCCCACAGACACTGGCCGGGACGGTCGCCGGCTGTGAGAAGCTTGCTGCCACAGCTGCCAAGAAGTTCAAGCACGACGACCCGAATTTTGTCTCGAATGCCATGGGAAAGATACGCGTCCACAACGAAAAGGGAGCGTTTATCGATGCAGCCAAGGGTTGCGACGTATTTCTGGAGGTGATCTTCGAAGATCTGAAGCTGAAATGTTCAGTGCTTGCCGACTACCTGCCCCAGCTTCCACCATCGGTGGTGTTCTGGTCCAACAGCAGCAGCCTCGACATCGACCCCATGGCCCAGGCCGGCGGCCGGCCGGATCGCTCCATCGTCACCCACGGCATGAATCCTGTGCCCCTGATGCCGGGGGTCGAGGTGGTACCGGGAGCCAAGACCAGCAGCGAGACCATTGAATTCACCCGCCAGACCCTGCTGAACATGAAAAAGGCACCATTCCTGGCGCCGAACATTCCGGGGTTCTGGGTCAATCGTCTGCTCGTGCCCCAAATGCTGGATGCAGTGCGCTTGCTGGAGCAGGGAAAGATTACGGTGGAGGACGGGGATACCGGCTTGTACACCAGTCTGGGGCACCCCCAGGGGACCTTCAAGCTGCACGATTTCGTCACGGCCCCCACCATGCTGCGGGTGGCCCTGCAAATGTATCAGGCGTCCAACGATCCCCGCATGTATCCGCCCCTGACGCTTATGCGGATGGTGAAGAACGGAGAGTACGGTGCCAGCAGCGGCAAGGGATTCTACGACTGGAGCGACCCCCGCAACCCTAAGCCCCTGGACATGTCCAAGTATGTCATAGGCACCGCCGAGGAGATGCTGCAGCCCTTAGCTTAGGCAACGGTGCTTTTCCGCCCTGGCGGTGTCAATCTTCAGGCTTGCTTGTGCGGCGTACCGATGTACGCCTCCGCGCAAGCCCTCGATTTCCTTGCCAGGACGAAAAATCCCTCGTTGCGAATTGGGTAACGATTACATCTCAAGTAACCCCTAAACAGCCCCATTTCTTCGCACAGGAGGAATGGGGTTAATGGCTTTTCGGAGGATAATAACCATGGCAAAAGTATATGAAATGGGTGGAGTGATCCCGGTTATCGACCCGACCTCTTTCGTCCATCCCGATGCGGTCATCATCGGCGACGTGATCATCGGGCCGAACAGCTACATCGGGGCATGCGCATGCCTGCGGGGCGATCTGGGCCGTATCGTCATCAGCGCCGGAGCGAACATTCAGGACACCTGTGTCATTCATTCATTTCCGGAGGTGGATGTCATCGTCGGGGAAAACGGCCATGTGGGCCACGGGGCCATACTGCACGGCTGCACCATCGGCAGGAATGCGCTGATCGGCATGAACGCCGTCGTGATGGACCACGCAGTCATTGGTGAGAATTCCTTCGTTGCCGCCATGGCTTTCGTCAAGTCGGGCATGACGACCGGGGCGAACATGCTGATCGGGGGAATGCCCGCCAGGGAAATCCGTCCACTGGAAAAAGAAGAGATCACCAGGAAAGCGCAAGGAACCCTGCTCTATCAGTGGCTGGCGGCCCAGTCCAAGGTCTCCATGAGGGAAGCAGAGCCGCTCACGGAGGCAGAGCCCGACCGCGGGAGGGTAAGTCCACCCCCTTAATCTCCTCAATTCCATACGGGGGAAGCGAACGCCAGTGAGCAGGGGCTAAAAAAGATTCATCCGGGAGTTCCAGGAAAAGGCCGTCGCGACATCGTCCGTTCGCTCCGTCGCCACAGCTGCGGCCCTTGCAGTGCCACCCATACCATGACGCTTGATGCTTGAAGTGACGAATCAACTCCGCTCAACATGGGGCGGGCGTCCGCTCGCCGCTGTAGCTCGTCGCTCACTCCCGACGCCACGACGGCCTTCCCCGGTAAAGCCTGAAGAACACAAAAAAAGGCCTTGAAAGAAGACCGGACGATTCGGCTCCTCTCAAGGCCTGACCAATATATTGCCGGTCAACTGCAAGGGTTCAGCGGGTCCGGCTATCCCTTTTTCCCGCTACTGCAGGAGCAGCCACATCCACTTGCACTCTCCGGCGGAGTCATCAGCGACTCGGCCAGCACGTACGCCGCCTGCAGAGCAGAGGTGGGGCAGAGGGGGAAACACTCCTTGCAGTCCCAGCATTCCTTGGCTGCAATCTCGGGAATGAAGCTGATCTCCCGGTTGGAACCCCGGTCGACGAAGCCGACAGCGTTCTTTTTCTTGATCTCGGCGCAGTACCTGACACACAGGCCACAGTGAATACAGAAGGAGGGATGTTTTTCGAAGCGATCCTTGTCCGCTCCGTACTCCGTGGCCAGCTCTTTCAATACTTCGGCGTCGGGAGCGTGGGCCAGCATCTCTTCTATCAGCACCTTGCGGATTTTGTTCACCTTCTCCGACTTGGTCCTTACCACCAGGTCCTTCTCAACCGGATAGATGCAGCCGGCGACCAACTTCGGCCAGCCGCGGACTTCAACTTCCACGGTACAAATCCGGCATCCGCCGTAAGGCTCCAGCTTTTCAGAGTGGCAAAGGGTAGGGATGGAGATGCCCACCGTCTTCGCCGCCTCCAGAATTGTCATTCCTTCACTGGCGACAACTTCTTTTCCATCGATCTGCAAGTGGATTTCGCTCATAGTTTTCTCTCACAGGGCTCTTTTTTCTTCAGGGACTGGGGCCGGAACCGGTTCCCCGGAAATTTTTCGCACCGCACCGAATTGTTTCGGGCAGACGTCAAGACAGGTTCCGCACTTGGTACACTTATCCTGGTCGATAATGTGAATCCGCTTCTTGCCCCCCTCGATGGCCTCGGCGGGGCACTGCTTGAAACAGGTGCCGCAGGCCTTGCACTTGTCCGGCTGGATATGAAAGGCGATCAGTTCCTTGCATGAAAGTGCAGGGCACTTCTTGTGCCGGATATGTGCCTCGTACTCTTCCCGGAAATAGCGGATGGTGCTCAAGACCGGGTTGGGGGCGCTTTTGCCCAGTGCGCACAGAGCTGCACCCGTGGACTCTGCCAGTTCCTCCAAGAGCTCGATGTCCCCTTCCTTACCCTTGCCGGTGGTAATGTTGGTCAGGACCTTGAGCATCTGCCTGATCCCCTCCCGGCACGGGGTACATTTGCCGCAGGATTCATCCTTGAGGAAGTCGATGAAGTACCGGGCAATATCCACCATGCAAGTATCTTCATCCATGACGATCATACCGCCGGAGCCCATCATCGAGCCCGCTTTCGTGAGCTGATCGAAGTCGACCACCAGATCCAGCTGAGCCTCGGGGATGCAGCCGCCGGAAGGACCGCCGGTCTGCACGGCCTTGAACTTCTTGCCGCCGGGAATACCGCCGCCGATGTTCTGGATGATGTCCTTAAGGGTCACGCCCATGGGAACTTCAACGAGGCCGGTATTGGTGATCTTGCCCACCAGGGAGAAGATCTTCGTCCCCTTGCTCCCCTCGGTTCCGAACTGTGTAAACCAGTCAGCCCCTTTGTTGATAATCTGTGTCACGTTAGCCCAGGTTTCCACGTTGTTGAGTACGCTCGGATGGTCCCAGACCCCCTTGACGGCGGTGTGGATGTATTTGGGCCTTGGCTCGCCTGCCCGCCCCTCAAGGGCGGTCATCAGTGCCGACGATTCGCCGCAGACGAAGGCGCCGGCCCCCATGTGGACCTTGACGGTGAAATCGAAATTGGAGCCGAGAATATTCTTGCCCACAAGACCGCGCTCCTCAGCCTGCCTGATGGCCAGGTTGATGTTCACCACGGCCAGGGGATATTCCTGGCGGACGTAGATGAATCCCTCATGGGCGCCTACAGCATAGGCACCGATGATCAGTCCCTCCAGGATCGAGTGGGGATTACCTTCAATAAGCGCCCGGTCCATGAATGCCCCGGGGTCCCCCTCGTCGGCATTGACGATCACATACTTGATCGGGTCAGGAGCATTGCGGGACTCCTCCCACTTGCGCCAGGCGGGAAAGCCGCCGCCCCCCCTGCCCCGCAGGTTCGACTTCTTCACTTCCCCCATCACCTCTTCGGGGGTCATCTTGAAAAGAACCTTGGAGAGTGCGGAGTAGCCGCCGATGGCCAGGTAGTCATCGATGCTCTTGGAATCGATCCTGATGTTTTCGCTGAGGATATTGCGCTGCTGATTCTTGTAGAACGGAATATCCGATTCTTTGGTCGCCTTGTTCCCCGTCGCAGGGTCCACGTAGAGGAGGCGCTCCACCACCTTCTTCTCCTTAATGGTGTGGGAGACGATCTCGGGGACGTCTTCGGGCTTTACCTGGAGATAGCAGATCTCCTCCGGATAGATCATCACGATCGGTCCCCGCTCGCAAAAGCCTGGGCAGCCTGTTCCCTTGGTGTTCACTTCCGTCGTCAGGTTATGGAATTCAAGCTCCGTCTTGAAAGCGGCAATGACATCTGCCGCCCCCGAGGCAAGACAGCCGGCACCGGCGCAGACTGAGATACAAGGCTTGGCCGGGTCTATCTTGGAGATTATTTCCTTCCTGGCGCATTCCAATTTTTCTGGTGAGCTTAACCTTGTCATAATTTGACCCTTAATCACAGTTATTCAACACGGATGCGATCTGGGACGGTGCGATATTGCCATGGTGCTTGCCGTCCACTTCCATTACCGGGCCCAAGGCGCAGCAGCCGAGGCAGTTGACTGTCTCCAGGCTGAACTTCAGTTCTGCGTCGGTTTCCCCCGGTTTGATGCCGGTCGCGTCCTGAACCGTATCCAGGACACGCTGGGCGCCTCGAACATGACAGGCGGTGCCCATGCAGACATGAACCTCATGGCGCCCCTTGGGTACCAGGCTGAAGGCTTTGTAAAATGTGGCTATGTGCTGGATGCGGCTCATGGGAACCTGCAGCTTCTCGGCTACCCGGTTGAGCGCCTCCTTGGGGAGCCAGTGATGTTCGCTCTGAATATCCAGCAGGATCTGGATCAGGGAACTCTCCTCACCGTTGTGCTTGTCAATGATCTGATCTATTTTGGCGATATCCATGGTCCCATTCCTCTTATTGTTCCTACGTTTGATCCACCGTTACACTTGAGCCAGGGCGTAGCGCTTCAGCCCTTCGTCGAACCTTATCAACCCGTGCATGGTGGAGGTCTTCAGGTGCCGTGACACTTCAGATGCGTTGAGACCGAGAGCCTGGGCGATTTCGCCGGTAGAAAGCGGCTTATCCTGCAGCAACAGGGTGATCTGACTTACCGCCAGCTTATTACCCACCAGCTCGGCAAAGAGCCTATTCAGTTCATCACTGGCAAAAAACCGGCTGTACGCTTCCTCCGTATCAAACCGCTGCCGCAGCCGTTCCCGTTCCACCAGCTTTATGTAGGGAACAAGTTTGGTGACGGCTTCCAGCTTGAGCTTCAGGACACTTTCCTCTATTCCTTCCCCCTTGCCCAGTGGTCCCATTTCCTTCAGCTTTTTGCCGAAATCATTCATCACCTCGGCATAACGCATCCCCTCCGAGGCAGAAATCCATTCAAGCCTCAGCCGGTCGGGATTGATCCCGATCTGTTCCAAAAGCTTCTTGGCGATATGTACATTCTTCAATACATCGAAGTTTCCTTCGGTGACATAATGACACTCACCAGGCCAGCACCCACCGATAAATACCCCATCCGCTCCCTTGGAGAAAGCCCGGATCACGAAGGCCAGGTCGACTCTGCCGGTGCACATTACACGGATAATCTTTGTTTCAGTTGTATATTGCAGTCTGGAAACTCCAGCCAGGTCGGCAGCGCCGTACGCTCACCAAGTGCAAAGAAAGCCGACAACTCTGGGTTTATCTTCAAATCCGGCAGCCATTGTTTCCTCCTTTCAGGCAGTAGTCCCTGCCTTTCATAAATGGTCTTCCTGATGGGCCGGAAGGGCCGCATCGATCTGGGCAAAAATTTCGTCATCGGTGTAGTGCTTCAAATAAATGGCTCCGGTCGGGCACTTGGCATTGCAGAGGCCATCTCCTTTGCAGAGGATCGGCTCAACCCTGGCCTTTTTCCCTTGCGGTGTATCGTGGAACGATATGGCGCCATATTTACAGGCGGTGATACAGGCCCCGCAGGATACGCAATCGCTCTCGGTCACATCGCAGACGGCCCCGGAAGCGGTGACGGTCTCACGGGAGAGGATCCCCACGGCCCGTCCGGCAGCGCCGTATGCCTGGCTGATGGTCTCCGTGAGATGCTTGGGATAATGGGCCGTACCTGCCAGGAAGACCCCGTCGGCGGCAAAATCCACCGGTCTGAGCTTCACGTGGGCCTCCTGGAAGAAACCGTCCGGGTTGTTAGAGACTTTGAAGAATTTCCCGGCATCGGCGCTGGATGGGGAAGGAATGACCGCTGCAGCCAGGACCACCAGGTCCGCTTCAAGCTCCATCATCTGCCCCAGGACCGGATCGGGCACCGTCACTTTGAACCCATTTCCGGCAGCTTCCACCACCGGCTTGGTATCGGCCTCATAGCGGATGAACTTGACGTTCTTCTCCGAAGCCTCGCGGTAGTAGGTCTCCTTGAGTCCGTAGGTGCGCATATCCCGGAAGAGGATCTGGATCTCCATCTCCGGATTGATCTCCTTCAGCTTGTGGGCATTCTTGATGGCCTGGCTGCAGCAGACGCGGCTGCAGTAGTTCCTGTCCGCCTGGCGGCAACCCACGCACTGGATCATCACCACGCTCTGGGCGCCGGTCACCTTGTCTGTCTTGTCGACGATCTCCCCTTCCAGTTCCAGCTGGGTCAGGACCCGGTCGCTGGTGCCATACAAGTATTCGGTCGGTTTGTATTCCTGGGCGCCGGTGGCGATCACCGCCACCCCGTGCTTCACTTCCCTGGTCCGCCCTTCGGAAACAACCTTGGTGTTGAAATTACCCACGTAGCCGGTAACCTCGGTGATGGTGGCATCGGTCCAGACATGGATCTGCGGGTGCCGGTAGACCTTCTTCACCAGTTCCTTCAGGTAGGACTGGACGTCCAGCCCCTCCAGGGTATAGTGGAGCCTGCGCGCCATCCCTCCCAGATCATCATCCTTTTCGATGAGATAAACCTCGAAGCCCTGCTCTGCCATATTCAGCGCCGCGGTCATGCCGGCTACCCCGCCGCCGACAACGAGCCCGGTGTGATCCACCGGCAGCTGGAACTCCTGGAGCGGCTCCAGATGGGCGGCCCTGGCCACCGACATCCGGACGATCTCTTTTGCCTTCTGGGTGGCGCTCTCCTTTTCCCGTGAGTGGACCCAGGAGCAGTGCTCGCGGATATTGGCAAATTCAAAGAAGTACTGGTTCAGTCCCGCCTCACGGCAGGTATCCCGGAAGAGCGGCTCGTGGGTCCTGGGTGTACAGGCCGCAAGCACCACCCTGTTCAGCCCCTTCTCGACGATAGCGTCGGAAATCTGCTTGGCGTTTTCCGTGGAACAGGCGAAGAGGTTCTCACCGGCCCAGGAAACGTTGGGCAATGTGGCCGCGTATTCAATGACGGCTGGGATATCAACGACCCTGCCGATGTTGGCGCCGCAGTAACAGACGACAACCCCGATCTTCAGTTCCTCTTTGGAGACATCCTTCTCCGGCGGATAGACCCTCTCCCGCTCCAACCTGTGGCGCCGGTAGGAGAGGAGTTGTCCGCAGAGGGCACCCGCACCGCTGGCGGTGACGACCGATTCCGGTATGTCCAGCGGTCCCTGGAAAGCGCCGCTGACGAAGACCCCCTTGCGTGAAGTCTCGATGGGGTTGTAGGGGTTATTTTTACAAAACTTTTGGTCGCTGAGCTCGATTCCAATTTTCTGGGCCAGCATCTCCACGTCCTTGGGCGGATTGAGCCCCACCGAGAGGACGACCATATCGAATTCCTCTTCTTTCACCCCATCATCCAGGGTGGAATAGCGGATGGTGACGTTTTTGCTGCTCTCGATCTCCCGTCCCACCGTCACGTAGCTGCGGATGAAGCGCACGTCAGACAGCCGCTCCGCCCGCTGATGGAAACGCTCGAAGTCCTTGCCGTAGGCGCGGACGTCGTTATGAAAGATGGTCGCCTGCAGGTCGGCGTCGTGGTCCTTGGCCAGGATCACCTGTTTTTGGCTGTAGGCGCAGCAGACCGCCGAGCAGTAGTTGTTGCCGCCTGGGGTTACCTGGCGGGAGCCGACGCACTGGATCCAGGCGATCTTGTGGGGGTGCTTGCCGTCCGAAGGGCGCAGGATCTCCCCCTCATAGGGACCGGTGGCGCAGAGGATGCGCTCGAAATCGAGGCTGGTGACCACGTTCTTCATCTGCCCATAGCCGAAGTCTCCACGCAGCTTGGGATTGAAGGTTTCGTAGCCGGGGGAAAGAATGATTGCCCCCACTTCAAGCACCATGGTCTCCGGTTTCTGATGGAGATCAATGGCATTCGTCTTACAGGCGCCAACGCAGATCTGACACTTCCCTTCCTTGAGATATAAGCAGGTTTCCGGGTCAACGTATGTGACCAGGGGCACTGCTTGGGAGAAGTAGATATGCACGGCCTTGTTTTCTGACAGGTGCTGGTTGAACGGGTCGGAAATCTTCACCGGGCAGTAGTCGACGCAGATGTTGCAGCCGGTGCATTTCTCTTCCGAGATATAGCGGGGCTTCTTGGTCAGGGTCACCTTGAAGTCGCCGGCCTCACCTTCGACCCGGTCCACTTCAGTGTAGGTTATGATCTCGATGTTCGGGTTCCTGGCGCATTCGATGAACTTTGGAGACTCGATGCACATGGAACAGTCGTTGGTGGGGAAGGTCTTGTCCAGCTGGGACATCTTTCCCCCAAGGGCCGGCGATTTGTCGACCAGAAAAACCCGGAACCCTGAATTGGCCAGATCCAGCGAGGCTTGGATACCGCTGATCCCTCCACCGACAATCAGTACATCGCCAATATTTCTGTCTTCAGTATTCATAGAAGTTTATCCTTCGACTTGAGTGCTTTTCAATGCTCGGTTGTTCAGACCAGTCTACTTCTTTCGTCGCAAACCCCTTGTCAGGGGAGACTGAGGGGGTTAGATCACTTCCAGGATGATTTCCGTAAGATCCTTGATCTCGACTGCCTCATGCTCCGCCAGATCCAGGCTGCTGTCTGTAAAGTTGGTGATGCAGTAAGGGCATGAAGTTGCCAGGACCTCGGCCCCCACATCGACCGCCTGCCTGAGCCTCAGGTCTGCGAATCGTTCTTCCTTCGGTGTCTCCATCCAGATCCTTCCGCCGCCGCCACCACAGCAGAGGCTAGCTTCCCGTGAATCGGCCATCTCCAGCAGTTCCAGGCCAGGGACCTTCTGCAGCACCTCCCGTGGCTCGTCGTAGATGCCGTTGTGGCGTCCCAGGTAGCAAGGGTCGTGATAGGTGACCTTCTTTGCAAATTCCTTGCTGATGGTAAGCCGTCCCTCGTTGATGAGTTGGGCGATGAACTGGGAGATGAAGACCACCTCGAAGTTGACCATGAACTCGGGATACTCGTTTTTGAAAGTGTGGTAGCAGTGGGGCGAGGAAACCAGGACCTTTTTCACCCCGTTGTCGATGAAGGCCTTGATGTTTTCCTTGGCCAGCTTCTTAAAGAGGTCCTCATTGCCGGTCTTGCGGATGCTTTCCCCGCAGCAGCTTTCCTTTTCACCGAGAATGCCGAACTCCACCCCCGCCTTGTTGAGAATTTGGGCCGTCGCGGCAGCCACCTTTCTCATTCTCGGGTCGTAACTCAAGTAACAGCCGGTAAAGTAGAGAACTTCCATCCCATCCTTATAGGTTTTGACGGGCAGATCGTTTGCCCATTCAGCCCGTTTGGTCCGTTCCCCCCCCAGCGAGTTCCCCTCGGAGGTCAGGCTGGCCACCACGTTGCGGATGGTACCTGCATGGCCTGGATAGACATCGTATTCAGCACCGATCTTGCGCATTGCAACGCCGGCCTCGATCTGATTTACCCCTCTGGGGCAGCGACTGGGACAGGTGCCGCAGGTACTGCAGCGCCAGATATCTTCCTGCTCGATCTCTGTCAGGCCGAATGTTCCCTGACGGACGATCTTGCGCATACTGAACTTGCGTACCCGGTTCCAGGGGCAGACCGAATCGCACAAACCGCACTGATAACAGTACTTGAGCGAATCGCCACCCTTTTCTTTTATGACATCGATGATCTCTTTATATGGAGTTACGGTTTCCACGATAGCACCCATCCTGTTCTGGTTAGCGTTTCTCTTTGGATTTCTGCGCAACCGTATCGGCGACCTTGTCGATGCCGAACCTGCTTATCAACGATTCCAGGCCGATTTCCATCTCGCCCAGTTTCTCTTCTTCCGGTATTACGGCCACTTCCCTTTCGGTGACGGAGAGGGCGCCGACCAGACACCACTTGACACAGAGGGGCTCGTCTTCGCCGTCACAGAGGTCGCATTTGAGCGGCAGTCCCGAATCTGGTTCCCGGAACAGGTCCCGGGACGGACAGGAGGCCCGGCAAAAGCCGCACTCATCGTACTCCTTGCCGTCGATTATGTATTTGTCCCGGCCGATGCATTCGGATTCCGTATACTCGCCCGCATACAATGGGACATAGATGTCTCTGAGCGGATCACGGACCACCCGGACCCGCGACCGTGCCGGATTGTTGCTGCTGTATTTGGGCATGGCATGGAAGGCCGAGCAGATGACCTCGCAGGCCCGGCAGCCGTTGCATTTATCCGCATCGATATTTATTGTTTTGACTGTTCTTGTTTTCGTATCATTGTTCAAGGTTCTCGCCCTCCACGTTAAGATCTCTGTTGCCGCAGAACCGGCTGTCAATCGGTCAGGATGCCCCGCTTGACGAATTCCTCGCTGACAAAACCCAGCCCCAGTTCATCCAGGGTTTCCTTGGTGGGGATGCCGTCGTCATTCCACCCCTTGAGCTTGTAGTACGAATCCAGCAACTCCTTTTCCAGCTCGGGGAACCGGTTCTTCCAGTGGTTCGCCGGCGGCGTCTCATCGATCCTTCTCATGCCCCTTCTGATGTTGATGGCCCTGACCAGGGTCCGGTATCTCTTGGCCGCCAGGGTCAGCTTCTCTTCATCCATTTCGATCCCTGCCCCAGCCTCAATGAACTTGGGATAGTTGTGGATATGGTACGGGGGCTTGAGGGGGAACGAAGAGAGACCCGCGCACTGTCCCAGGGCGTCGTCGATGTAATGCATCCGCTCCTGCCAGTCGACGATGTCGCAGCACATGTCCACGGTCGGATAGTGGGGCATGGACTTTTCGCCGCGCGGCTCCCAGTCCAGGAAGATCTGCTTGAATTTGTCATCGGGCACCTGGAACCAATCCTTGACGAACTCTTCCCGCTGTTCTCTCTTCGGATAAGGCGCCTGGGGAAACTGCCCCTCGATCTGGGTGATGTTGATCTTCTCCCCGGTGCAATACATGAGGTAGTAGATGGGGTTCAGCATGGAAAGCTTGAGCGGCAGCTGCTCATGCTTCTTGATATTGTTGTGGGCGTATTCTTCCGCCCCCTTGCCGATCTCCTGTGCCGCCCAATAGGTGCCGTTGGCCAGCACATCGCCAATCCCATCCCGCCGGACGATCTTGTCCAAGAGGTAGAAGAACTTCTCTTCGTTATCCTCGGGCAGACCAGGGAAGTCTTTTTCTGTCAGGATGCCCTTTTCCAACAGTTCAAAGGCAAAGGCCATGACCTGGGGAGCGGAGAAACCGTCCAGCCCGTACTCCGTGGCCTTCTGGGCGATCCTCAAACCGAAATCCAGGTCCGAATAGGCAGCCATGGTGTAGGTGAGCTTGGTGAAGCATTTCATCATGTAGGTGGGAAGCCCCTCCATGGAAATGGTCGCGCCGCACTTCATGGGGCAGTTATAGCAGCTGATCAGGCGAGTCCGGGCCTTCTCCATGGTCTCCGCCCAGGCATGATCGACCTCTTCGGTCCAGAAATCCTTGCGGCGGGTACGGGCGTTGCCCCAGTTGAAGTTCTCCGTATGCCACTTCTCGTCGTGGACCTTCATCTCCTGGGGCGAACCCAGCCCGGCCAGAATCGGCATGACGTCCGGGATCGGGTTCTCCTCCCGGTGCTTGATGTAATCGAGCACCTCGTTGCAAAGGTCCATATACTCCTGTGGCTTGGCGACACAAAGATCCTTGGTGCCGCGAACGACCACCGCCTTGACCCCTTTGTCCCCCATGACGGCGCCGATGCCGCCACGGCTGGCACTGGAGCGACCCTGCTCGATGGAAGCATAGTACACCCGGTTTTCACCGGCCAGACCGATGGCCGCCACCTGGGCCCGCGGCTCATCCAGCTCCTTCTTGATGATCTCCGCCGTTTCGATAGCCCCTTTGCCCTTGAGGTGGGAGGCGTCGCGAATCTCCACCTTGTCGTTGTTGATGTAAAGATAGACCAGGTCGGGGGACTTGCCACGGAGGATCACTTTATCATAACCGGCATATTTCAGTTCCGGGGCCCAGAACCCACCCATCATGGAAAAAGCCATCAGCCGGGTCTGGGGGGAAATGGTGGACACGATGGTCCGGTTGCACCCAGTAGCCGGCGTGCCGCACAGAAGGCCCGCAGCGAATATGAGAAGATTGTCGGGCGAAAAAGGATCAACTTCAGGAGGGACTCGGTCCCAGAGCAGTTTGGCATTGGTGCCCAATCCGCCCAGATACAGCTCGGTGTCTTTCGGATCTGTCGCCACTCTCTCGATGCTTCCCTTGGTCAGATCAACTTCTAATACATACCCTGTTTCTGCATACCTCATATTGTTACCCCTCGCAGGTTACCTTGATACGGGCTCCGACTAGGAAGGATGCCTCGTTTACGTTCTTTAAGTAATTTAGTACCACAATGCTTATTTTAAGTCAAACGTTATTTTATTTTGAGCTGTTTTTTTAGAAGATCTGTTTCTATCTTTGCGCCCGGCACCGCGACCAATCTGTGAAAGAGGGTACCGGGCGCATATATCGCTGTTATTTTTTCACCGCCGGCATCAGGCTCTCAATCAATTCCTCGGTCCAAGGAGTGCCCTTGGCCAATCCCTGGCGCAGCTTGACAAAGTCGATCTCACGGCCGGTCTCCTTGGTGCCTTCATTGAAAGCTCTGAAGCCGGTTCGTGCTTCGTTCATCATGTTCAATGCCAGCCAGGCGCGGGAATTTTCCTTGTTGAGATTCCACGCCTGAAGCTTCGGCTTGCGCAGCTCTTCCAGACTCTTGGTCATGCATTCCGGGAAGGTTTCCAGCAGCTTGGCGCACAGCTCGTCGACCTTCTGATCGAGGAGGGTGAGATCAACCTCTCCTTCCTTGATCTGGGCCTGCCCGGCCTTGAAATCGGCGCCGGTCTTGAACTCACCATGGACGATGCGGCCGTACTCATCAAGAAAGCGGTCGGTGACAACGGTCGGGTTGGCAACCAGCTTGCCCCCCACTTTGAGAGCGGGAACCACATCGGCGATGATGCCGAGCCGTGCTGCCTTATGGGCGGAAAATGGCTCACACAGCGTACCGGAGACCATTGCTTGTTCGCAGCCGATCATCAGCGGGAGGAAATCGGTAGCGCCGCCGATGGCGGCTGAACCGTGTTTGGGGCCAGCCTGGCCGAAATTGGCCAAGTCCTGGGCGATACTGAAGTCGCAGGCCATGCCGATTTCCTGGCCACCGCCGATGCGCATGCCGTTGACCCGGCAGACCACCGGCCTGTCACAACCGAGGATGGCGGAAACCATGTCGTTAAAGAGCCGCATGTACTGACGGTACTCCTGGGGGTTGCCGGCATAGTACTCGGCGTACTCTTTGGTGTTGCCGCCGGTACAGAATGCCTTGTCGCCAACTCCGGTAAACACGACAGCATTTACCTCACGGTCGGCGGAAGCTCTGCGGAAGGCGAGGATGGTGGCCTTGACCATTTCCGTCGTGTAGGAGTTGTATTGCTTCGGGTTGTTGAAGATGATCCAGGCATTGTAGATTCCTTCAGCGACGCTGCCGTCGTGGCGCTTGGCCGGACGTTTCTCGTAACGGACCATGCCGTCGCAGAGGCTCTCCACATCACGGTCGATCAGGTTATGATCGATCAGGTGTCCCGGTGCGGTTCTGGCAATTATCTCATCTGTTGTGGCCATTATCTTTCCCCCTTATTTTTATGTTGCTTGCAACATCGATTTACAAAACAACGTTACATTATTTATGTAAATTGGTACTACAATACCATTTTACTGTCAAGCATTTTTTCTTGCGCTTTTTATTTTTCCCGAACAGCGCTCCACACCGACTGAAGCGAGCGGGATTAAACCGGCTCCCTTTCTTGTTTAGACCATTGTTCCTGTTACCCTTGCTCAGATATTTTCTCAAACCGCTTGCCATCCAATGGTAATTATGGTACCTAATTACCAAGTTACATGAAATGCCTGTTACCGGACGTTTAACAATTTTCTAAAGTCGGCACCCTCCCTTCGAAGGGTGCGACCAATGCTTTAACAGCCTGTCAAACATTGCAGAAGTGAGCGATTATATGAGCAACAAGCTATTGATCAGAAATGCCCTGCCAACCGATCTCGAAGCCATCATCTCTTTGGATCGGACCACCCCCGATAAAGACAAGGCCGATTACTGGCAGGGGATTTTCGAGCACTATGTGGTAAAAGGAAGAGCCGACCGTATTTTTCTCGTGGCCGAAAAGGCCGGCACGGTCATTGGGTTCATAGTCGGCGAGGTACGGGCTTGGGAGTTCGGATCGCCACCGTGCGGCTGGGTTTTTGCCCTTGCAGTATCTCCCGATGCGCGAGAGCAAGGAACGGGTAAGCAGATGTTCGATGAGATATGCAGTCGCCTGGAAAAGACAGGTGTCTCTACGGTCCGGACCATGGCAAATCTGGACCAGAAACTGACCCTGTCTTTTCTTCGGAGTATGGGATTGCGTACCGGCCGCTACATCGAACTGGAAAAGCAGCTTGACTGAAGATAGTGCACTAACCTCTGCCGGAACAGGAGCAAAGTTGGTATGAAACTGAATAAAGCAAGCCTACTGGGGCTCATAGCCGTGCTTGAACTGGCCGATGACCCGGAACAACAGCTTTCTACTACCGACATCGCCGAGAAGTACGATATTTCCACCCATCACCTGGCAAAGGTCATGCGGAACCTCGTGCATAAGGGAGTGGTACAGGCAATGCGCGGCGTTGGCGGCGGCTACCGGTTCGCCGGCAATCCGAACCGCACCACCCTGCTCGATATAATCCAACTCTTTGAGACCATGGAATCAGAGCTTGATCTCCCCCACTGGAGCAAGGCAGCCGACCCTATTATTTCTGAGCTGCAAAGCATCACCAACGAGATCGATGATGTGACCAAGGCGATACTGGAAACCATCACCCTGTCCGCCGCCCTTAAAAACATGCATCTGCGTAGTGAAGCAGCGCAAAAGGCTGGTAACGGCAAGTAACGGCACCTCCTGGGAGCATAACTCATCTGGCAAACACCATCCATGACCTGGCCAATAGAGTTATAGGATTTAAAGTCCTTTCCGGGCATGGGGCATCGATTGACACTACGACACCTGCTGGCAAGTTAGTGTTCGGCATATTTGCAGCACTCGCAGAGTTTGAACGGGAGCTAATTTCTGAACGCACAAAGCAGGACTGGCCTCAGCTCGTGCCTGTGGAAGGACAGGTGGAGCGCCCTATAAAATGACGGCAGCAAAACTGCGACTTGCCATGGCGGCAATGGGTAAGCCAGAGACTAAAGTGGTCGATCTCTGTAATGAATTGATTCGATGATCCTGACTGGAATGCGACCTGCGGACAAACTTGATATCGATACTGCAACCGATATCCGGCCGGGCTTAACGTTTTGGCCGGTATTTTCCGCCCTTCTGGTCTTTGCGGTACATTCATGTCCGAAGTTGAGGGAGTTCGTCAAAAAAAGAAAGTCTGCATATGTTTCGCATCTCAGGGGTTATTTGATTTGACATTTTCAGGACATTTGTGCTTCTATTTTGACATGTTTGCTTTTAACCGCCTCCACAACATCATATCCCGACCTCCATGTCGCAGGGCCGTCGCTTTGGTTCAGCTTTTAGTAATGGTGATGCTTGCGGTGCCGGTCTGCTGTTATGAATTGGAATCAGACCATGAAAAATCCGGCATCAGCCTAACCTCGGGGGCGGTTGACGCTGATCACAATGAATGCCCCTGTTGCCCCGATGAGAACAAGTCCGATTCAAATATCGATACTTGTTCCACCTGTAGCTATTGCACGTACTATGCGCCGTTAGCCCCGCTGATCTCCACCCACTATGACCCATCCGTATCTCCACTGATTTTTCTGGAAGAATTCACAAAACTGCCTGATGTCCATATCCCCATATTCATTCCCCCGCAAAACCTCGCTTAACCATCCTATTACCTTCATCTGAAAAATAACGCCGGCCAGCCAGTCTGACCCTGTGTGTATTCAAGATCGAGTCTTGTTGATATTGGATATCTGGATACATGCATCTATGCAATAACGTGCAGCCTTAGAGCTATTGCGTTTACCAGGTATATTGCGATCCTGTTGGCAGCAGTCGTCTCTATGACCACGATTAACGGAGAAATTCATGCAAATGAAGAAGTATGTCTTTGCCGTACTAACAACGCTCGCTCTACCAGTGTTTGCAATTGCTGCGGATGAGGCTAAGGGGACTCTTACACTGGTTCGCGTGATCGAGCTTGCAGCGGATAATGCGCCGGAAGTTCGACTGTCAACTACCCGCATTGCCGAAGGTGAAGCAAGACTTGCCGGCGCACAGATACGAACGCTGGAAAATCCTAAACTGGACTTGGCGACAGGTCCACGAAACGGAACAGAGAGCAGTGTTGATGTCGAGGCGGGGTTTGAGATCCCCTTTGAACTGGGAAGCAGACGAAGCAAGCGGATAGCTGTAGCCCAGGCTGGCATCCAGCGGGAGAAGTACGCAACCGGTGATGTCCGGCGCCAGTCGGTGGCTGCGGCTGTCGGCGCCTACTACCGGGTTCTCCAGGCAGAGGAACGGCTGCGGCTTGCCACAGATCGCAAAACAATGGCTGAGGAATTTCTCCGTATTGCAAAAGAACGGCTCCTCGTTGGTGACGCGGCTAGATTCGAAGTCAATCTCGCCCAGACCGAGGTCTCCAGGGCAGAGAGCGATATCTCCGCTGCCCGGGGACGTATTGCACAGGTACGGACAACGCTGGCAAAAACACTTGGCCTTTCTTCAGGAGCCGACATACAGATTGTCGGCGATCTCAAAGAGCGCAGCCTGTTCGACACCATCCGCTCTGCCCAAACAGCCAGGGAGCGTGACGATCTCCAGGCAGCCCGGGCCGAGGTCGAGGCCTCCCGGGCCGCAATCTCCCTTGCCGAAGCGGAACGGCTGCCCGATCTTGCTTTCCGTGTAAGCTACAAACGTGAGGGGAATGACAACATTGCCCTCGGCGGCATCACTGTCAGTCTTCCTTTCCTGAATCCACGTCCTGGCCCAATCCAGGAAGCCCGTGTGCAGAATCAGCGGGCGCAAATTGCTGCCGAAGTCCGACAGTCTGCCATCTCCGCCGAGATAGAGGGAGCACGCAACACCTATGATGCAGCAGTTGAGGCAGTGCGTCGGGTAGAAACGGATGGACTTGCTCTGCAGCAAGAAAACGAAACCTTGGCCGGTGAAAGCTACCGGGCCGGAAAGATCAATCTCTCAACCCTGCTGCAGGTCCGGCGCGATGCGCTGGAAACACGGCGGGAATATCTGGAGCGCCTGCTTGAAGCTGCCGATGCCGGTGTTGAGCTGGCCTCGGCCAACGGAAGATGGTCAACAAACTAACCACACCACAAGCCCGCTAAACGGGATACGTGGGTTCACGGAACTATATCCACAGAAAACAATTTCTAACTTATTAAAAAGGAGAAACATCATGAAACGTTCAATCCTGCTGTCACTTGCCCTGCTCGTATCTCTCTCTGTTTCCGCTTTCGCTGCCGAGTCCGCCAAGGATGCCCATGGTGCCAAGGGCGCTAAGCCCGGGTCCTATGAAGACTGGTGCAGTGAACACGGAGTGCCGGAGTCGCTTGACACCCGCTGCGACAAATCTCTAATCCCGGCCTTCAAGGCTACCGGCGACTGGGACGAGAAGCACGGCCTGCCCAAGTCCCAGTGCAAGAAGTGCAACCCGAAATTGAAAATCGTTCGTCCGCCCAAAGGGAGCAAATGATATGCGCCGTCTTCTCATCCTGGTAATACTCATTCCTCTTGCCGTGGCCTCCGGCTGCGGCAAGAAGGAAGCTGCCAAAGCACCGGAGGCGGCCAAGCAGGCTGCTGCCGAGCCAAAGAAGGAAGCTGAAGCGGGCCTCTGCAAGGAACACGGGGTGCTCGAAGCCCTCTGCACCAAATGCAACCCGAAGCTTGCTCCAATCTTCCAAGCCAAGGGAGACTGGTGCGCCGAACACGGTTTCCCTGAGTCCGTTTGTCCGATCTGTCACCCTGAACGGGGTGGCAAACCGGCTATGGACGTTGCCGGTGACGACGCCCCACCCGACGGAACCAAGGTGATCCTCAAGGGAAATGACACCGCTCGTCTGGCCGGGATCGAGACCACCAAGGCGGTAGCCGGTCGGGGTACCGCGGCGATCATCGCTCCGGTCATCATCAACTACGACGCCACCAGGGTTGCCCAGGTGAGTGCCCGCGCGACCGGTGTGGTCAAACGCGTATCGGCGGACATCGGCGACCGGGTGTCAGCGGGTGCTCCGCTGGCCGTTATTGAAAGTTCTGCTGTAAGCGGTGACCAGTCGCGCCTTGCCGCGGCACGTTCACGGGTACAGACTGCAGAAGCGAGCTACCGACGCGAAGCGGAACTGGAGAAAAAAGGGATTTCGGCCAAGAAGGAAGTCCAGGCAGCACAGCAATTCCTTCGTGAAGCAACCGCCGAACTGGAGTCGCTGCAGGCAACCCTCCGCGGAGTTGGCGCCCATAACGGCAGTGGCGGGCGCTACACAGTGAAGGCCCCTGTCTCCGGAGTTGTCACTCAGCGCACCGTCTCACTGGATCGCTACGTGGACTCCCAGACGCCACTCTTCGAGATCGTGGACACCTCATCCATGTGGGCGGAGGTTGCCCTGCCCGAAGCGGAACTGGGCACCGTGAAGGCTGGAGCAAGCGTTGTTGTCACCATGGATGGATTGTCCGGACGCGAGTTTCGCGGCAGCATTTCCCATATCGCTCCCGTGATCGATCCTCAGACCCGAACCGCCAAGGCTCGGGTCAAACTCGCAAATCCGGGCGGGCTGCTGCGGGCCAACATGTATGGTCAGGCCCGTATCTCGGCCGGCGGTTCCCGTTCGTCGTCCGCCGTGCCGCGAGGCGCCGTCCAGAGGGCCAAATCAGTAAAACTCGCCTTCGTCCGCCTGGCGCCCAATGAATTTGAGGCCAGGCGGGTGCAGGTGGCATCCAACCATGGCAGCGGTGACTTGGTGGAGATCGCCTCCGGTGTCGAGGTCGGCGAAGAAATCGTCGTCGCCGGCAGCTTCCTGCTCAAGACGGAAACGCTCAAGGACTCCATCGGCGCGGGCTGCTGTGAAGTGGACACTAAATAGCAATCAGACAGGGAGATACGATGCTGAATAAAATAATTAACTGGTCCCTTAACCACCGCCTGGTGGTCATCGTGGCCTGGTCCGTGGTTGCAGTTCTCGGGATACTTGCCTTCTTAAGGCTGCCCCTGGACGCCTTCCCGGATACGACCCCGGTCCAGGTTCAGGTGAACACGGTGGCCCCGGCCCTTTCGCCGCTGGAGATCGAGCGTCAGGTCTCGGCACCACTGGAGCAGGCCATATCCGGGCTGCCGAAACTCAAGGAAGTGCGCTCTACCTCCCGCTTCGGCATGTCCCAGGTAACGGTGATCTTCGAGGATGGGACCAATATCTATCTCTCCCGTCAGGTGGTCATGGAACGGGTCCAAGGTGTCGCGCTTCCTGCAGGTATCGAAAAGCCGCAACTCGGCCCTGTGGCTACAGGACTGGGTGAGGTCTTCCACTATCTGCTTACCGCCAAGGACAAGTCGCTGGCCGAACTCCGCACGCTGCACGACTGGGTGGTGAAGCCCCAGATGCGCTCGGTGCCCGGTGTGGCTGAGGTGAATACCTGGGGCGGTGACGAGCGTCGCTTCGAGATCGTCGTCGATCCGGAGGAACTGGCCAAGCGCGGCCTGACCATGGATCGGCTGATCGCGGCGGTGGAGCGGAATAACGCCAACGTGGGGGGCGGCACCATTGACCAGGCTGGCGAATCGAGTCTGGTGCAGGGGGTCGCCATTGTCACGACGCCTCAGGATATTGAAGGTATCGTTATCACCGCCAAGGAAGGGGTTCCAGTCCGGGTGGCGGATGTGGCACGGGTGGTTGAGGGGCGCGAAATTCGCCGTGGCGCAGTAACGGCCGACGGCAAGGGTGAGGCAGTCCTCGGGCTCGGCTTCATGCTGATGGGCGAGAACAGCCACGATGTCACGACTCGGCTCAAGGCCCGTTTGGAAGAGGTCAAGAAGACTCTGCCCAAAGGCGTGGAAGTTGCCGTTGCCTATGAACGGACTTCGCTGGTGGACAAGGTCCTCCATACCGTGGAGAAGAACCTCTTCGAGGGGGCGATCCTGGTTATAGCCGTTATCTTCGTTTTTTTGGGGAATTTCCGCGCAGGTCTGATCGTTGCTCTGGCCATTCCTCTTTCCATGCTGTTTGCCTTCGACCTGATGCTTCGCTTCGGCATTGCCGGAAGTTTGATGAGTCTCGGGGCCATCGACTTCGGCCTGATCGTGGACAGTTCGGTCATCATGATCGAGAACGCGGAACGCCGTCTCGCCGAAGGCAAGAGTGACCGGAGCATCATCGACGTAGTGCGTGAAGCGGCCATCGAGGTTCGTAAACCGACCATGTTCGGCGAGCTGATCATTATGATCGTCTACCTGCCGATTCTGGCCCTTGAGGGGGTAGAGGGAAAGCTTTTCCGCCCTATGGCGCTGACCGTGATTTTCGCGCTGCTGGGCTCCATGGCCATGTCGCTGACGCTCATGCCGGTGCTGGCCAGCTTCAGCCTCAAGCGCAAAAAAGAACATAAGGAACCCTGGCTCGTCTGCAGGCTCAAAGAGCTCTACCGCCCGGTTCTGGGCTTTGCCCTGCGTCGGCGTAAAGCCGTGCTTGCCATTGCTGTCGGCTGTCTCTGTATTGCCGGTATTCTCTCGACCCGGCTCGGCTCGGAATTCGTACCACGCCTGATGGAAGGGTCCATCGTCATCAACACCGTTCGCCTTGCCAGTGTGTCACTGGACGAGTCGGTGCGCTACGGTAGTCACCTTGAGCGGACCTTGCTGGAAAAGTTTCCCAACGAGATTGAGAGGATCTGGACCCGGACCGGGAGCGCCGAAATCGCCACCGACCCCATGGGTGTGGAGCTCTCCGATATTTTTCTAACCTTGAAGCCTCGGGATAAGTGGAAGCGTGCCCGTACCCAGGGTGAACTGGTGATGGTCATGGAGAAGGAACTGAAAAACATGCCGGGGATGAGAATGGTCTTCACCCAGCCGATTGAGATGAGGGTCAACGAAATGATTGCCGGCATCCGCTCCGATGTGGGGATCAAGATCTTCGGGGATGACTTTGAAACCATGAAAGCCAAGGCCAAGGAAATCGAAAATGCCGTCAAGAAAGTAGCCGGAGCCGCAGACGTGAGCGTCGAGCAGGTGACCGGCCAGCCGCTGGTGCAGGTGGAGGTGGATCGCAACGCTACCGCCCGCTACGGTATTCCCGCCAGGGAGGTGCTGGAAGTCATTGAAGCCCTTGGCGGCCGGGATGTTGGCATGCTCCAGGAAGGAGACCGGCGCTTTCCCATCGCGGTGCGCATTGCCGACAAGTATCGTGCGGAAACGGAAGATCTTGGCCGCATTCTGGTCACTGCAGGTAGTGGGGAGCGCATCCCGCTGTCGCTGCTCACGAAGATCAAATCGTCCGAAGGGCCATCAACCATCAATCGTGAGTGGGGCAAGCGGCGGGTCGTTGTCCAGGCAAACGTGCGTGGCCGTGACGTGGGAAGCTTCGTCGCCGATGTCCAAAAGTCCATCGAACGTGAGGTCAAGCTACCCAGCGGCTACTACGTCCGCTACGGCGGCCAGTTCGAGAACCTCCAACGTGCCCAGCAGCGGCTGATGATCGTCGTCCCGGTAGCTCTGGCCCTGATCTTTACCCTATTGTATTTCACCTACGGGCGGGTTCTGGATGCGGCCCGGGTTTTCACCGGAGTCCCCTTCGCCGCAGTCGGCGGCATCGTTGCCCTCTGGTTTCGGGACATACCATTCAGCATCTCGGCCGGGGTCGGTTTTGTGGCCCTTTCGGGTGTTGCCGTCCTCGGCGACATGGTGCTGGTTTCCGCAGTACGGGACCTGCTCGCCAAGGGAACGCCGCTGATCGACGCGATCAAGCAGGCCGCCGAACAACGGCTTCGCCCGGTGCTTATGACCGCGCTGGTCGCCAGTTTCGGCTTCATTCCCATGGCGTTGAACACCGGCATTGGCGCCGAGGTGCAAAGGCCGCTCGCCACCGTCGTGATCGGCGGCGTTGTTTCATCGACGCTGCTTACTCTGCTTGTACTGCCCGTGCTGTACGCAGTATTCGGCAGGGCAAAGGCCCCGGACGAGGGGGAAGAGTGAGGCTATTTTTTGAAAAATATCCTGTAACGTAATTAAAAGGTTAATGTTGAGATGAGGGCAATTAGTAGTCAGTTCATGGGCCAGGTATAATAGAAATGTCGAAACAAGTCGTCGGAAAGATGTGACAAGGGATGGCAGCACCGTAAGGAATAAAGATGAACGTAGACATTAATGGCCACTTGGAAAAAATCGAGATCGGTATCAAAGAAATGGACTGTGCCGATTGTGCACGGCATATAAAGAGCGCCGTAGAGTCGGTCCCCGGTGTGGCTGAAGCGGAAGTCCTGTTCTCTGCGCAAAAGGCGGTCCTTAGTTTTGATCCGGCAAAAGCCGGCCCTGCGGATGGGTACATGATCTAGTAGAGTGGTTGTGGTTACGGAACCTTTACCTTGTTCATTCTTTCGTTTAACTCAAATGGCTAAGATTCGAATTCGAACTGCACTGCATAGGTGTCCGAGTCCCGGCAATAGATGAGCGGATGCCCCAGCCGCCGGTGGTAAGCCAGCATTGCCTCATTGCCCGAGAGGATCTCCGAGCAGAAACCCTTGATCCCTTGCCCCGCCGCGTGTCGCTGCAACTGTGCCAGCAGATAGCGCGCAATTCCCAGCCTGCGGAAGCCCTCATGGACCACCACTGCCGTTTCCGCCATATTGCTGCGCGGATTTGCCGCATAACGAGCCACGGCGACAATCTTCTCCACATTTTCATCTTCCTGCTCAAAAACGGCTAGTGCCATTCGGCTCTGGTAATCGACGCAGCACAATTTTGCCGCCTCCAGATGTGCAAGCTGCTGCTTTGGCCCAAAGTAGCGGTTGTAGATGGTCTCCGGCGAATGGCTGTAGAAAAATTCCTGCAGTGCCCGTTCGTCCGTAGCCTTGAGCGGCCGCACCAAGAGACGCTTCTTGCCGAACAGCCTCTGTTCTTCCAGCTCCTTCGGGTAACGGTCCAGTGCCTGCTGCCACACCTGCTCATCCTCGTAGACATACTGTTTCTTTTTGACGAACTCCAGCAGTTCCCGGCGAAAATCGGGATGGGCGATGGAAATCAGCGCCAGTGCCCGTTCCCGGATGGTCTTGCCGTGCAGATAGGCAATGCCGTACTCGGTGACCACGTAATGCACATCGCCTCGACTGGTAACCACCCCCGCCCCCTCATCGAGGCAATGGACAATCCGGCTGACAGTGCCGTTTGCAGCAGTGCTGCGCACGGCGACGATCGGCTTGCCCCCCCGGCTCATGGCCGCCCCGCGGATGAAATCCACCTGGCCGCCAATGCCGCTGTAAAACCGGTATCCCAGACTGTCGGCACAGACCTGGCCGGTCAGGTCCACCTGCAGAGCCGCATTGATCGCCACCACCTTGTCGTTTTGGGCGATGACCCGGGGATCATTGACAAAGTCAGAAGGATGGAAGGCGATCGAGGTGTTGTCATCGATGAAATCGTAGAGCCTGCGGGTGCCGGTGACAAAACTGGTGACGGTTTTCCCCGGCAGCACCGCCTTTGCCTTGTTGGTGATGTTGCCGTTTTCCAGGAGCGGAATGAGCTCATCGGTGAACATTTCCGTGTGGATGCCCAGATTATGCTTGTCGTGAAGGAATTTCAGGACGGAGCCGGGGCTGGTACCGATGCCCATCTGCAGGCAACTGCCGTTCTCCACCAGCCGGGAGATGTGGTAGCCGATCTGCAGGGCCACCTCGTCCGGTTCGGGGATTTCCAATTCCAGAATGGGGCTGTCCACTGCCACCAGGTGGTGAAGTTGGCTCAGATGCACCTGGGCGTCGCCGTGGGTGCGGGGCATGCGGGGATTGATCTGGGCGATGACCAGTTGTGCCCGATCCAGGGCGGCGCGCTGGATATCCACGCTGACCCCCATGCTGCAGTAGCCATGCCTGTCCGGAGGCGAGACCTGCAGCAGCATGGCCTGATTTCCCCGCTGGCCGCTCCTGATAAGTTCGGGGATCTCGCTGAGGAAAATCGGGGTGTAATCGGCTCTCCCCTCGCAGACCGTCTGCCGCACTTTTTTGCTGATAAAAAAAGAATTATACCGGAAATGGCCGGCAAATTCCTCCTGGAGATAGGCAGCATCACCATAAGTGAGCAGCTGGATGAGTTCCACATCATTCAACCGGTCAGCCGCACGGCAGAGGGCCGCTACCAGTTCCTGGGGCGCAGCACAGCCCGACCCCACGAATACCCGCCAGCCCGATCGAATATGAGCAACCGCCTCATCGGGAGTTATCGCCCTGCGTCCGTACTTCGTCAAAATATCGCCATTCATCAGCCCCCCCGCTGTACTCCATCCAGCCCTTGTGTAACGGCAACATCCTTATATCCTTATATAGTTTCTCATCCGGAGTTTCCGGATGGAAACTATATAGCACAAGTTCCCCCGTTAACAATCAACCAGTGCTCCTGTGATTGTACAGCAGACCGCCCCTGCCTGTCGCCACATTATCATCGTATCTTAAAAACAACCTGATTAGCGCCGCGCAGATAAAACAATGTTCTTCCACACCCCCTGATTCGGGTAAAACCCTAGTAAGCCAAAGCCAAGCAGCTTTTGCTCCCCTCTGCAATCAGGTACCTGCATATCCACCCGTCCTTTTCAACCTGATCATTTCTTTACATCCCTCGATCAAAATTTTACATATCGCCGTTATTTACAGCTTAGTAAAACAAGGTAACAGAAAAATAATATCTCATATTATTCTTTTATTACGCAAAGTTACAATAATTACTTCCCTGTTTTTATTTATTGGGTTCCTAATTTGCAAAACATTATTTTACTAAAACAGCAACAACATCCGAGGAGGTGCATCATGCCTTACAACCTGAATCTGCCGGAACAATTCAATGCCGCCGACTATTTCATTGACCGCAATGTCCGCGAAGGACGCGCCAATAAAACGGCAGTGCTCTGTGAGGAGCGGGCTTTCACCTACGGGCAGCTTCAGGAAAATGTCAACCGCTTCGGCAACGCCCTCAAATCCCTGGACGTCCGCATGGAAGAGCGGGTCGCCCTGCTCCTCCTGGACACGGAAATTTATCCCCAGGCCTTTTTCGGCGCCATCAAAATCGGCGCCGTACCCATCTGTCTCAATACCATGAACCGCCCCAAGGATTTCGAATATTATCTCAATGACAGCCGGGCACGGGTGCTGGTTGTGGATGCCTCCCTGCTGGAACTGATCGAGCCGATCCGCAACAACCTGCTCTTTGTCAGACAGATCATCGTCGCCAATGGTGAAGCGCCAGCCGGTGATCTCTCCCTGGACGAGCTGACCGCCGATCAGTCCACTCACCTGGAAGCAGCATCCACCTGCAGCGATGACGCCTGTTTCTGGCTCTACAGCTCCGGCTCCACCGGCGCGCCCAAGGGCACGGTCCACCTCCAGCACGACATGGTCTATGCCACCGAAACCTACGGCAAGCAGGTGCTAGGCATCAAAGAAGACGACTACTGCTTTTCCGCTGCAAAACTGTTCTTCGCCTATGGCCTGGGTAACGGCCTCTATTTTCCCTTCGGCGTCGGCGCCACAGCAATCTACCTGCCGAAAAGGCCGACCCCCGATCAGGTTTACGGCACCATCCATCGCCATCGCCCCACCCTCTTCTTCGGCGTGCCGACCCTCTATGGCCAGATGCTGGAAGCAGAAGGAAGCATGGACAATGTCAGGCTGTGCGTTTCGGCAGGAGAAGCACTTCCCGGAGATTATATCAATCGCTGGAAAGACCGTTTTGACCTGGACATTCTCGACGGCATCGGCTCTACCGAAATGGCCCACATCTTCATCTCCAATCTTCCCGGCGACATCCATGCCGGCAGTTCCGGCAAGGTAGTTCCCGGCTATGAAGCCCGCATCGTTTCCGAGGAGATGACCGACGTGGCGCCGGGAGAGATCGGCACCCTGCTGGTCAAGGGGGACAGCGCCGCCGCCTTTTACTGGAACAAGCACCAGAAGACCCGCCAGACCATGATGGGACACTGGGTCAACACCGGTGACAAGTATTACCAGGACGAACAGGGCTATTTCTACTGTGCCGGCCGTTCCGACGACATGCTCAAGGTGGGTGGGATCTGGGTATCGCCCAACGAAGTGGAATCTTGCCTGATCAAGCATCCTGCCGTTCTTGAATGTGCTGTCATCGGCGCCCCAGACGAAAACAACCTGATCAAACCCATGGCGTTCGTGGTGCTGAAAAAGCCCGATCAATCCGCAACGCACATGGAAGCGGAACTGCAGGATTTCGTCAAATCCTCCCTCGCCCTCTATAAATATCCACGGTGGGTCCGCTTTCTCGATGAGCTCCCCAAGACCGCCACCGGAAAAATCAAGCGTTTTGAGCTACGCAACATGGTCTATAGCCAGGCAGCCTGACCGATTGATGTCGACTCGCGCTAACAGGAGAAAGATATGCGGACTTTGAACAAGATAGTGATCACTCTCGGCCTGCTGTTTCTGGCCGGCTGTGCCGGCACTAACACCGGTTCCTCCAGCAGGCGTGACTACGTTGAGGTTGCCAATCCTGCCTTCACCATGTCCCCCAATGCCCCCGAAACCATCTGGGTTCCGCGGAGCTATGTGGACAGCGGCGTACCCCGGGGGGGCGAGCTGGCTAAACAAGGCTATGAGGCCATCAAGGGCTCGACGCCTGTACCAGCCGGGGAGACAGGCATAGTTGCACCGGGCGGCAAGCCGGCCGCACTAATTCCACGCTTCGGCATGGTAGTAGCGGTGGATAAGGACAAGGTCTACTTCAACCTGGGCCGGGAGGCAGGAATTAACATCGGGCAGAAACTGAAGGTATTCCGTGGGGGAACTGTCGTTGAAGGGCTTGGACTGGCCCCGGGTGAAGCGGTGGGCACGATTGAAGTCCTTGGCTTTGTCGGTAGCAAAGGAGGTTATGGAGTCATGAAGCAGGGAGGCCCTGCACAGATGAACGACCTGGTTGGCGGAGATTGACACGAAGGGGGAGCAGTAGAAGAAATTTGGTGAGGCAGTTTATTAACCACAGTGACGTTTGGACACTGATGCAATGAAGGAGGCAACTGTGATTAAAAGATTAGGTTTGTCGGCAGCAACACTCTTGCTCTTTGCAGCACCCGCCATGGCGGAAGAAACAGCCCCGTACAACTGTGATTATTCACCATCATGCGAAGTGGCTCCAGGTGTCTACGGCGCCATGGCTTCGCCGGTAAAGAGCAAGTTCAATCTTTCCCTCGGCGGCTATGTCAAACTCGACTATGCCCATAACACCAATGCCGTCGGTCCCCGCAGCCCGGTAGCTTTTCAAAACCTCCCCATCAACGGCAGCAAGGATGAATCGATCTTTACCGCAAAGCAGTCCCGGCTCTGGTTCAAGGTAGCGGGTCCGACCTTTCTGGGGGCAAAAACCAACGCCCTTGTCGAGGCAGACTTTTATGGTGGAGGTTCAGCCGCCACAACGAACGAAAATCCCAACTTCAGGCTGCGCCATGCTTACGGCAGCCTTGACTGGGCCAATACCCAGGTGCTATTCGGTCAGTTCTGGGACGTCTTCGGCCCGGCCGCAGCCGATACCATCGATTTCTCCCAGGGTAGCTCAACCGGCGCTCCCAACAATCCACGGGTACCCCAGATCCGCCTGACCCAGAAATACAATCTGAACGCAGACAACTCCCTGAAGCTGGTCCTCTCCCTCCAGAACCCGGGCCAGGACAGCGCTTCTGGCGCTGCCGCCTCATTCTCCAAAACTGGCGGTTACGGCAGTCTGGTTAATGCAGCAGGACAAATCATGTTCTCCAGCAAAGCGCTCGGTGTTTCGCCCGGATTCATGGGCCTCGGCATGAGTCCGCTTCAGGCAGGGCTGTTCGGCCTTGGTGGCAGGCAAAAAATCGCAGGGAACCACCAGGTTGATGTGTACGGCTACGGCGTCTACGGCTTTGTCCCGCTCCTCAAGTCCAAGGACGGTAAAAACCGGGCCATGACCATGTCCCTTGAGACCCAGGCCTACATCGCCTCAGGGATGGACATGCAGGGGGCAACTGCCCTGTCGGTTGTCGGATCTAAACCTGACCTGACCGGCGCCAAGGGATACGGCTATTATGGCCAGCTCAAATTCTATCCGACCCAGGATATGGGGATCACCGGTGGCTACAATCGCCGTAGTGTGCTTAATTCCGATAACTACAACGGCCTTTCCGCTGCCACCATAGGTCTCAGCCAGGGCGCCGTAAACGGAGTCGAACGGTATAACGAGCTTGTCTACGCCAACATCACCTATGATCTGAATGCGGCAATCAGGCTGGCCACCGAATTCGAGCACAATAAAACCCAGTATATGGCCACAACCACCGGCGCAGCTACCACCGCCAGCGGCCAGAACAATATTGTCCGTTTCGCTGCCTATTATTTCTTTTAAAACCCTTAATGCTTGAAATGTGATGACCATGGGCACTCTGCACAGGGTGCCCCCACTTTCACGGACTCCTCCCTGTGAAAGGAACGCCAGAAGTTCGTCTTCATCCAACTGTGACTGCACACCCTTATTCAAGGCTGATCCGAAAGCTAAAGGAGCTACAAATGAAAGAGCAACAATACGACTGGTCGGGGATTCTTAAAAATGCCGATGCAGAACACTGAGACCCCTCTGGTCTGTGCAAGACGTAATCGGAACAGTTCAACACTAGGAGGAATAAATCCATGCGGGAAGAACCTCTATCTTACGCCCCTTTCACCACTTCCGACAGTTTCGGGCCTTTCGGCAACCTGCTGTTGAAGCTGTCTCGCGCCCTCGCCCTTGGTGGTGGACTGATTTTCATGGGACTGGTGATAATGTCTCTGGTCTCCGTTGTCGGCCGCAAGCTCTTCAGCTTTGCTGTACCCGGAGACGTGGAAGTCCTGCAAATGTGTGCAGCACTGGCCCTGTCGACCTTTTTTGCTTACTGTCACCTGATCCATGGTGACATCAAAGTTGATTTTTTCACCCATAAAATGGCGCCGCACAAGGTGGCGCTTCTCGATTGCCTGGGTTCGCTGATGGTAGGCCTGTTCGGCGCCTTGATCGCCTGGCGGACTGCCGCCGGAGCCCTGGCACTGAAAGAGGTTGGGGAAACTTCGGCCATCCTCAGCTGGCCCGTCTGGATCCCTCAGGCACTCATGGTACCCGGTTTCGTGCTGCTGGCCGTGGCCGGCTTTTACATGAGCATCCACCAGCTGCGCCTGGCCGTCTGGAGGTCCTTATGAGCGGCACACAGATCGGTTTCCTCATGTTCGCGGTGATGATGGGCCTTCTGGTCATCCGCATTCCCATCGGCATCGCCATGTTCACCGTAGGTGCAGGCGGTTATTTCTTTCTTTCGGGCTGCGAGCTTCAGCCGCTCATGGCCACTCTCAAGAATCTCGCCTATGCCAGGCTATCCAATTACGACCTGGTGGTGATCCCGTTGTTTCTGCTGATGGGGCAATTTGCCACCCATGGCGGCCTCAGCAACGCCCTCTTCCGCTGCGTCAGCGCTTTTATGGGGCACCGCAAGGGGGGGATCGCCATGGCTGCCATAGGCGCATGTGCCGGATTCGGCGCCATCTGCGGCTCATCACTGGCCACCGCCGCCACCATGGGGCAGGTTGCCCTTCCGGAACTCCGCCGCTACGGCTATTCAGGTTCGCTCGCCACCGGCTGCCTGGCGGCCGGCGGGACACTGGGCATCATGATCCCCCCCTCGGTGCCGCTAGTCATCTACGCCATCCTCACCCAGGAGTCCATCGGTAAGTTGTTCATGGCCGCGGTCCTGCCGGGCATCATCGCCATGCTCGGCTATATGATCGTCGTCAGGATTCTCACCACCATCAATCCTGCCGCCGGTCCGGCCGGTCCCAGCGTCCCCTGGTCGGAGCGCCTGCGCAGCCTGATGCTGGTAACGCCGGTGCTGATTGTTTTTGTCGTGGTCATCGTCGGCATCTACGGCGGCTGGACCAATCCCACAGAGGCAGCTGCCATCGGCGCTGCTGCCTGCGGCATTCTCGCCGTCATCACCGGGGGCATGCGTCTGCAGGGGGTGATCGAAAGCGCGGTCGGCACCGCCCAGGCCACGGCGATGATTTTCCTGGTGCTGCTCGGCGCCGACATGCTCAACACCGGGCTTGCCGTCTCGCAGATGCCGACCGAACTGGCGACCTGGGTGCAGAACTGCGGCCTGTCTCCCCTTCTCATCATGATCATGATCCTTTTGATCTACATCTTCCTGGGCTGCGTCATGGACTCCCTGGCCATGATCCTGCTCACCATTCCCATCTTCTATCCCATCGTCATGGGATTGAATTACTGGGGTCTGGCACCGGAAGACAAATCCATCTGGTTCGGCATTCTGGCCCTTATGGTAGTGGAGATCGGCCTGGTGCACCCGCCGGTGGGAATGAACGTCTACATCATCAACCGCCTGGCCAAGGACGTTCCCCTTACGGAAACCTTCAAGGGAGTGATGCCGTTCCTGTTCTCCGATTTCGTTCGCATTGCCCTGCTGCTCTTTTTCCCCATCATATCCCTGTACCTGGTACATACGTTCCAACCCTGACCCCAAAGAGGAGGCCTGTCATGAAACAGCTGAAAAAATTGATCATGTTGTCCATTGCCGCCACGTTGCTTGTATCCGTCCCGGCCGGTGCCGCATCGGACGTGGTTACCCTGAAGGTATCCCACTTCCTGCCGACCAGCTCCAATTTCCATCAAAAAATACTACTCCCCTGGTGCGAGAAAATAAGCAAGGAGTCAGGTGGCAAGCTCAAGTGCCAGATCTATCCTTCCATGCAGCTGGGGGGTACCCCGGCACAACTCCTGGACCAGGTCCGTGACGGGGTAGCCGACATCGTCTGGACCTTGCCCACCTATCAGGCGGGACGCTTCACCAAGGCCGAGGTCTTCGAACTGCCGTTCATGGCCAAGAGTTCCGAAGGCGGGAGTCAGGCCTTATGGGAATATGTCCAGAAAAATGCCCAGGATGAATTCAAAGGCACCAAACTGCTCTTCACCCATTTGCATGACGGCAACCAGATGCACTTCGGCAAGAAGTCGGTCAAGACCCTGGAAGACCTGAAGGGGCTGAAACTTCGTGCACCAAGCCGCATCGGTTCCAAGACCCTGACGGCGCTCGGCGCAGTGCCTGTGCAGATGCCGGCGCCGGCCGTTCCCGAATCCATCTCCAAGAGCGTGGTTGACGGGGCCAGTATCCCCTGGGAAGTGACCACGGCCTTCAAGCTGCAGGAAATCTGCAAGACCCACACGGAGACCGCTCCCGGGCAGGCCAAGCATGCCTACTCCATCTTCACCTTCGCCATGAACCCGGCCAAGTACAACCGTCTGTCTCCCGAATTAAAGAAGGTAATCGACAACAACAGTGGCCTTGCAGCATCCAAGTGGGCAGGCAAGACCTTCGACAGCTTTACGGTGGCGGCGAGAAAGATCGCTGTCGAGCGCCGCAACACCTTCAATGTCTTGACCGATGCCGAGTACAAGCGCTGGGTGAAAGCCTGCGAAAACGTGGATAATGACTGGATCAAGGAGGTCAATGCCAAAGGGGGCAACGGCGTGGCCCTGTTGAAGGATGCCAGGGCGCTGCTCAAAAAGTATCATGATTGATTGTCTGCCTGGGAACGGGCATTTGATTTTGTCTGTCTACGGGCGGCGGCTCAAGCCCCGCCCGTATTCGTATGACCACATCTCCTGCCGTTCAAGACCCGGCCATGATCGGCTCTCTTGCAGACGCTGTCACCAATGTCTTCAAATTGAGGCTGTGACACTTACGTTACAGACAGCCTGGTGAAAAAACGATGAGGTGAATGTGGACCGACTCCCAACGGAGCTGTCCCTGTCCCAGGTGGACCGGATAGTGCGCGAACGGTTGGCGCGACTGGATATCTCCCCGGGGGAGGAGTTCCTGGCCCTGGTCAGGGGGGCACTGGAACCGCTGCAGGGCAGTATAGCTACAGCCCGCAGCGAGCTTCGGTCACTGGTTGCCATGGCTACCGCTGCTGAAGAGTTGGCTGTCCTGCGTTCCATCAATGAACGGCTGGTCGGCGTGGCCAGTGATCTTTTCCTCGCCACAGGCTCGACACCGATGGTTCAGGAGATCTGTACGGCCGCCAGGGAAGCGATTGTAGAACGGGTGCTGGAGTTGGCCCGCCGGGAGCTCTATTTCGCCGGGTCCTACTGCGAGGCACCCCTATCGCTTTTCGCAGTCGGCAGCGCCGGCCGAAGGGAAGAACTGCTGTTTTCGGACCAGGATTACCTCTTTCTACATGGCTCTGGCGAAGTCATATCCGTGCAAATGGGGGAGGAGCCAGGCGATTACTTCGCCAGCCTCGGCTCGGTATTCGTGAATAAACTCGAGGCGGTCGGCATCAGCAGATGCAGCGGCGGCATCATGCCGGTCAATGAGGCATGGCGTGGATCAGTGCAGCAATGGGAGAGCCGACTTTCCCACATGCTCCGCCTGGAAAGGAGCGACTGGGAAAAGAGTATCGTCAATCTCATCGCCCTGATGGACGTCCGCTTCATCTGCGGCGACCGGGACCTGGGCCTTGGCTTCGGCAAGTCGGTCCGGTCACGGGTGAGAGAGAATCCCCAGGCCATCAGGCACATGGCCAGAGTCGTCAGTTCCATGCGGCTGTCCAAAGGGTTCCTCAGGCGATTTGTCGTCGAGGCCGACGGGCTGCACCGGGGAGAATTCAATATCAAGGTCATGGCCTGGATGCCGCTCGTGATGTGCGTCCGGCTGCTGGCGGTCCACGTGGGTATAGAGGAGACCTCCACCCCGGCCAGAATCGACCGGCTGAGGGACGCAGGCCGCCTGACGGACCAGATGGCAAGCGAGCTGGCCGACGCCTATCATGTCATCACCGGCCATCGACTTCTGCAGCAAAACAGGCTGCGCAAAAGAATCATCGATGACGCCTGTTACATCAATCCCCACGAACTCCCGGGACCTGAACGGGAACGGTTGAGAAAGGCCATCGGCTCCATCGACGACCTGCAGAACATGATCCGCAGCGAGTTTTCCATGGCGACTTCGGCTGACCGTTTTATCAATCGCAGCCGCTGACCAGCATCCAGACAGGCTGAAGTGCGGGACTTATGGCACACACCGGTACAAAAGAAATCCTTTGGTCGCGAACCTTCACCCTGACGACGCTGGGGATGTTTTTTCTCTTCATCCCCTTTGCCCTGTACCTTCCGGTCATGCCGGTCTACCTGCTGAAAGAGCTGCACAGCTCAATGGAGGCTGCCGGTGCCGTCAACGGCATTTTTCTTATTGCCGCTGTCCTCTTCCGTGCCCAGACGGCCCGGCTCGAAGGACGATTCGGCAGCCGCCGCGTGCTTCTGGCAAGTGGATTTCTCTTCGTGGCGACCAACCTCCTTTATCTTTCGGCCACAACGGTGGCAGGTGTCATGCTGATCAGATTTTTCAGCGGAGCCTGCTTTGCCGTGGCAAATACCGGCATCCAGGCCATGGGCAGCCGCCTGATCCCCAGGTCCAGAGTGGGCGAAGGACTGGCCTACATTACCACCATGGTTCTGGCCGGTGGCGCCATAGGTCCCTATCTCGGCCTGACCCTGTCACAGACACTGGGCTACCGGGCAGTCTTCATCCTCAGTGCTCTGGTGAGCCTGTTGGGCATGTTGATTCTTTGTGCCATGACCATTCCCGACGAAAGGCCGCAAATCAAGCGAGGATTTTCCTTTCACGATCTTTATGAATGGAAGGCGGTTCCGGTATCGCTGATCATTCTGGTAATTGCCATTGCCTATGGCGGAGTACTGACCTTCGTTGCCGTCTATGCTGCGGAACTGCGCCTGACGGCTGCGGCCAACTACTTCTTTGTGGTTATGGCAGCGGCCTCCGTCGCCGCCCGGGTGACGACCGGGCGCATGTACGACCGCTTCGGTCCCGATGCCGCCATCTATCCGGCCATTGTCCTCATGGCAGCCGGCCTGTTGCTCATGGGCTGCATCCATTCCGCTGCAGGACTGCTTTCGGCGGCAGCCCTGATCGGCGTAGGCTACGGCATGGCCGTGCCCAGCATCCAGACCCTGGCGATACAAATCTCACCCCCGCACCGGGCCAGTGAGGTAACAGCCACCGTCTTTACCTGCCTGGACGGGGGAGTCGGTCTGGGGGCCTACCTCCTCGGCGGGAGTATCCTTGCCTTCGGCTACGCGAATGTGTATCTTGCCTTGGGGCTCCTGACCCTGGCCTGCACATGCTTTTACTACGCCATGCGCCGCCGGGCAAGGGCCGAAAAAACCTATGCCCTCGAAGAAATCACAGAAAAGGAATTACCATGAACAGACCGTTTCGCTACTACCTGCGCGTCCGCTACGCCGAGTGCGACATGCAGCGGGTAGTTTTCAACGCCCGCTACGGTGACTACACCGCCGTAGCCATCTCTGAATTCATGCGCGCCATCGGCCTGCGCCGGGAATTTGCCGACGGCACCTACGGCATTCAATGGGTCAAGCAGACCACAGAATGGAAAGCGCCGGCCCGCTTCGACGACGTCATCGAAGCCTCCGTCCGCACCACTCACGTGGGGACCACCTCCTTCACCCTCGCCACAGAATTTCGCCTTGCCGGCGAAGACAAACTGCTCGCCACGGTTGAGTCGGTCCTCGTACTCATCGACGAGCGGACCATGGAGAAGAGCCCACTTTTGGAGCGCCACCGCCAGGCCCTCATCAACGGAGCCCCCGATACCGTCGTCGATCATGCCGGGTACCTGCAGCGTTAATCATCGCACAGTTTCTGCAGCATTTTCTTTTCCAGAGGAGACGCAAAGAAGGGGTGAGCATGCCAAAAACATCAGCTTCCTAGTCAATCATATAATATCGTATATAATTTTCGCTCATCCCAGCAGTCGGCTGCTAAATATATGCGATCTTATATTTTCCCCTGTCAATTCCCCCCAAACCTGTTATATATATACGAACGCAGATAAATGAGGGCAGAGTGAAAATCTTAACTGTGAAAAACCTGGGCGGCATCATCAAGCAGAAACGTAAAACTGACGGACTAACCCTGGAGGAGGCGGCAGCGGTCTGTGGGGTGAGCTACGCCTTTCTCTCGGCACTGGAGAACGGCAAGGAAACCGTGCGTCTGAACAAGGTGCTGCAGGTGCTTAGCTGCCTCAGCATCGAACTTGAGGCCAATCTCCGCACCTGGAGCGGACCGGGGAAGGAAACATGAGCAATGCTCTTCAGGTAAGGGTCGATGGAGTTGTTGTCGGCAGCTTGTGGCTGGACGACAGGAAACGATTCTGTTTTCAGTACGATAAGCGGTGGCTCGCCACATCACACATGCCGTTATCCCTTTCCCTGCCACTACGCCGGGAACCATATCTCGACGATGAGTCACACCCCTTTTTTGCCAACCTCCTTCCCGAAGAAAGAATGCGGGCGGTTATCTCCCGAAACCTCAGCGTTTCCCCGAACAACGATTACGGCCTTCTGGAAAAAATCGGTGGCGACTGTGCCGGCGCAGTCTCGCTCTATCCTGCAACCGACGAATTTCAACCGGAACCTGCAGCTTACCGACAACTTTCTCTGGATGAACTGGATGCCATTATCGAAGAACTTCCCAGACGGCCTCTGTTGGCCGGTGAGAAAGGTGTTCGCCTGTCTCTGGCCGGCGCCCAGAAGAAGCTTCCCGTCTACTATGACGAGCAGCACTTTCATCTTGGGCTTGGCGACGCTCCCAGCAACTATATTATCAAACCTCCCATTGAAGGACTGGACGGCACAGTTGAAAACGAGGCATTCTGCATGGCCCTGGCCCGGGCGGTCGGCCTCGATGTGCCCGAGTCATTCATTCATCGGCATGGCGAGACTTGCGTATTCGTAGTCAAACGCTATGACCGCCTTGCCGTTGCAGGGGGTACCAGAAGACTGCATCAGGAAGACTTCTGCCAAGCGCTCGCAATCCCCCCCGAGTTCAAGTATGAAACGGAAGGTGGCCCGACTCTGGTCTCATGCATCGATCTCCTGCGCCATGCGAGCATCAGGTCGGGGAAAGATGTGCTCTCCCTGCTGAACTGGCTGATCTTCAACTACCTTATCGGCAACTCCGATGCCCATGGCAAAAACATCTCCCTGTTGTTGCTGCCGAAAGGCCCAGTGCTGGCGCCATTCTACGATCTGGTTTCGACCAGGATCTTTGCCCATTACGGACTGGCATCCGGTTTGGCGATGAAAATCGGCGGCATTAGCGATCCGGACTCTCTCCGGAAAAAACACTGGGAGCTGTTTGCCGAAGAGGCCGGAATCAAGCCCCGATTGGTGCTCAGCCGCGTTGTTGAACTGGCGAAAAGGATCGAGGAGATCCGGCTGCAGCTCTTCAATGGCAGCTTCGCTCCCTACAGGTGCGATGCATTGTACCGTTTGATGGAATTTATCGGGGGGCAGACGGAGAATACCTTACGGAAGCTTTTATGAGTGTTGCTGCGAAGCAGAGGGACGACAACGGGGCATCCCCAAACCTCCCATGATCACAGCTTTGGGATCGACATCAACTATAAGGGACAGGTGGTGGGGGACAGCAGTTGTTTGTTATCAAGCATCGCTACTCCACTAATCAACTACGTCCCCCTGTCCTTGTCCTGGATCGCTGTGCCAGATTCGCCTGGTCAGAGGGCAACATCGGCTCTTTGAAGCCACACATCACCTTTTGTATCGAGCGTGCCGTCCTTACTCGTTTCGTCAATCTCTTCCGCATTTGAGGCATCAACGTCGGCCTTTTTTTCCTGGGCCGAAACAGCAATCACCTTGAGGAGCTCGGTGAAATCCACAACCCCGCTTTGTTCCGGCAACAAGGTGAAGCGGGGAGCGCCATAATTGGAGAAGGTGCTGACCGTTTCTACTCCCACGCGGAACTGTTCCTGCCGGTCAGCCATGTCATACTGTCCCTCCACATACGCCACCTGCCCGGAAGGGGCAATACCCACATGGAAGGTCGCATTTATTGAAAGTTTCTCCTTTGCCTCTTCCGCAAATTTGGGATCGGTCAGAGTAAGCAGGACCGTGTACACCTGCTCGGGAATAATTTGCTGCTGATAGAGGGCCTCGACGACACTCTCCATTGCCCCCAGGGCCAGTGAAACGGACTCGCTACGGCCGAGATCCACCCGAATGCGGCGGATCACCCCCGCTTGCCTGTCCTTGTCGGAGAGCGGCTGATCCCTGAAGCAGTCCTCCTTCAGTTTGGGGAGTTCCTTAAGGACCGCAGCCTTTATGGCATTGTTGATCAGGTCGATGTTTTTGCCATTGAGGAGATTGCTGCCGACCACCTTTGCCAACTCGGGCTTCTTGGCGGTTCCCTCCTGCAAGAGTTTGTTGAGGTCGATCCGGATCAGCTTGCCCCTGGTTGGCGGAGCTTGCGGGTAGAGTGACTCCAGGACCGTCGTGTAGATGGAGGTGCCCAGGTAGACCGTCTGCGTCCCGTAATCCATCAAAATGGGCAGCTTGACGGAAATTTCCAGATTGTCCCTTTCGTACCGCAGGGCATAGAGCACCTGGGACCTTTTTGCCGTCGTGTCCACGGCGCCGTCCAAAGTGACGGAAAGACTGTCGAGCACCTCAAGCCCCTTGTCCAGGGCCAGATTGGTCTTCTTGCCCGGCATTTTGGGCAGGTCTTTCCGGGGCACATTCAGGTCGGTAATCCTGCTCTTCGAGGTGTAGTTGAATCCCGTGGCAGCGAAGCTCTTGGTCACCGCCTGAGTAAGTTCCTCACTGGGCGGAAGCGTGCGGGCACAGCCGCCCATGCAGATGGTCAATATCAGGATGCCGATCATGTAGTGTTGCATGTGTGTCCTCTTTGTCTTCAAAAGTTATGGCAGACGATGTCTGAACGCAACGGTCAGTGCTACTTCTGTGCAGGCCCAGCCCGCCATTAATCTATCGCCGCACCTTGGGCGCCCGGTCAAGAAGCTCGATGACTTCCTTCGCATAGAAGCACCTGTTGCGCCGATGAGGTTGCCGTTGAACCAAGATGTCGACTTCTTCCAATTTCGCCAGAGCAGCACTTGCCGACGGGAATGAAATATTGAGAGCGTCTTTGACCTGGTTTGCGGTCAGTACAGGGGTGCCTGCCATGAGCCTCGGAAATCTATGCAACACCGACTGACGCCGAAGTCCCATATCTGCCACTATGGCTTCCCATTTCTTTACGATTGCATCCAATCCGACAGAGGTATCTATCGCCTCTTGAACAGCGGCCTCCACACCTGCTGAAAAAAAACGAATCCACTCTGCCCATCTTCCGCGCAGTTGCACCCCTGCCAGTGCTTCATAGTACTCGCGCTGGTTCTCCTTCAGGTAACCTGCAAGGTACACAGGGGGCAGGCCCTCGGCGGCCAGCATCAGTGGGAGGAGTATCCTCCCGACCCTTCCATTGCCGTCGATGAAGGGATGGATAGTTTCAAACTGGGCATGAACAACGGCCATCCTCATTATGATGGAAAATTCAAAAAAATCTTCTTCCTCCGGCGTGTAATGCAGCACCTGGAGAAGGTCCTCCATACAGGGGTCTATGTATTCGGCAGGGGGGGGAACAAACTTTGCCTGATCGATCCTCAACCCTCCACCAATCCAGTTTTGCCTGTCCCTGAATTCTCCGGGAATTCCTTGAAAGGACGCAACCTTCTCCATGAGCCGGGCATGAATCTGCTTGATGAGCCCGCAACTGAACGCCGAAACCCCGCTCTCCCGTACCTGCTCCAGGCCATGCTCAAGTGCATACACATAGTTTTTTGTCACTTGAACATCTGGTGGTAAGCCCTCGTCGCTACCGGTCGCCTCGAATGCAAGGAGGTCATTGATCCCCGACTGGGTTCCCTCAATCTGACTGCTTCTGACCGCCTCCCGGCGATCGGCAGTCCTGGTGACCAGATCCGGATTCGGCAGCACCGCCGATAACCGTTGCAAGCTGTCAAGAGCCTCGCGAGCCCTGACCAGTTTATCCTCCAATCCCGGTAACCCGACCAGATCACGGGCACGAGGGGTGGGAGGGGGAACCAGGGCAAAGCTGCCGGAATACTCCCTGACAGGAACAAGTAACCCTCGCCGCTCCGGACTTAAATCGCTCTTGCGCATAGTCAAAACCTTTAATAACCGGATTAGTTATTTAATGTTACGATAGAAACTTTAAATAAGCAACAACGTTATTAAAAGTTTCGGTCCAGGTAAAGACCTCGTAAGGGAGATGGATTAAGGTCAGTGCAGCTGCCGGACCGCTCTCCCCAGCCCTTCCAGGTAGTTCTAAGGGGACCCGCGTTCGACACCATCAGCTATGAATACCTCATACTTCTGCCTTGCCGACTTCTGCTTCTTGGAGAAGTGCAGCAACACCTCGTCCAGGGCAAGATGACCGATTTGGGCCCGATTGATAAAGATGAAAGGACCGCCGTGGATATCTTTATCAATAACAGGGGGCAGGTGGCGGGCTCGGATCTAGATTCCTCGGCACTTTTTCACGGTTTCTTCTGGCAGGATGGTGTCATGACTGACCTGGGTACGCTTTTCGGAGGTCAAACCAGAGTATTCGATATCAATGATAAGGGACAGGTGGTGGGTTTCAGTTCTGCGACTTTAGGCCCGACAAAGGCCTTCATATGGCAGAAAGGCGTGATGACCGATCTGGGTTCGCTGGGTGGGAACAGCTTTGCCAAGGCCATCAACAATCATAAGCAGGCGGTGGGTTATAGCCAGACCAGCCCGGGATCGGCAGAGACGCATGCCGTTCTCTGGAAAATCAAATAAGCGCAGGGCAAGAGGGACAGGCTGCTTTCCGGCAAAAGCAGCCTGTCTGATTTGCTTTTTGCGACTACATTTCTAACTGCACAATTGCAAGCCTAGGCCCCATTTCTTTAGAGGTTTACTTAAAAGGGTACCATCAAATGGCGGATTTTTTAACAGGCGGGTAATTATCTGATTTAAGACCCACATGTACCGTTGGGAATACAAATCAGGGACGGTAGACTTCTCGGCGGTGGCCGACCCTGACCACCCAGACCGTCAGCTGGCTATCCTGAATCGAATAAACGATCCGGTAGTTGCCTTGGCGGACCCGGTATTTCTCCTGCCCCGAAAGTTTTTCACACCCCATCGGCCGTGGATTCTCAGCGAGGGCGGCAATCCGTTCCATAGTCCGCTGCAGGTCATTCTTCGGAATGGACTCAAAATCTTTCCTGACTGAATCCTTGAAGAAAATGCTATAGCCGGCCATTTGCCTTCAGCTCTTTCAGCACCGCTTCATAAGAAACCAGCGGCTCGTGGACCCGCTCTTCAAACGCGGCCAGATCCTCGGCATCCTCTGCCAGTGCTTGTTGTACTGCATCGTTGACGATGTCAGAAAGAGATCGCGAGGCTACCAAAGCCTTGTGTTGCAATGCCCGGTGTATGGCAGGATCAAAATATACTGTTGCCCGTTTGGTGAGAGTACTCATGATTCGCACCTCCTGTCGCACAATGTAGCACCATGATGTTATAGCGTCAAGACGTCATGTGGTTTTCTGGTCCGCGAAAGGCGGAACGGGCTGTTGAACCTCCACCACTTCGACAATAGCCTAGATCCTGATGGGTGACCCCATTTTTTCCCTAAAGACTGCTTATCCACTCGGCAGTCGTCAATACCTTGCTGAAGAGCATCCCCTGCGTCACCAGGATGGCCCGGTGCAACTCCTCAGCGGTCACCGACCCGGCATTGTTAGCCAGGGAGAGGGTGCCGGTGGCGTCGGCGAGAAACTCCACGCCGAAGCCCCGATGAAACGCCTGCCGCGCGGTGGTGTCGCAGCACATCTGGGTCATGTAGCCGCTGATTACCACCGTATCGATATTCCTCTCCCTGAGCCACGCTTCCAGGTTCGTGCCCGTAAAGCTTCCCGGCAGATTCTTCTCGATCAGAAGAGTGTTAGGGCGGTTCGCCACCTCCGGGTGCAGCATCCATTCCTGGCTCCCTTTGCGAAAGAAAGGATAATCGGGCACTGCCGTATGCTGCACGACAATGACCGGCAAACCCTTTGCCGCCGCGGCGTCCATGGCCTTACCGATTTTTTCAAGGCTCCCCGCCGGGTGAGTCACCGGAAGCTTGCCGGAAAAGTATTCGTTCTGTACGTCAATGACCAGTAAAGCTTTTTTCATGGGGTTTGCTCCTTTTTGAGGAAGAATATGTGTCATACACCTCAAGAGCCATATGCTGCAAAAACTGACTTTGCAAAGTTCCGTAGTTTTTTAATTATTGATTCTTCTTGATGAAAGAGTTCAGTCCCATGGGCGTTCCCCGGACAGATTAACAGTTCTTTTGAACCTTCAAATAACTCGAACATCTTACGAGTATCATTTACCCCATCATCATTTTCGGAATTTATCAATAGCTTTGGAATTTTAATGTCGCTCAATTCGTGATTGTTATAAAAAATAGTTCCTTCATATTCGATAGGAGCCGAAAGAGCAACAACTCCAACTATGGCGTCGCTATTAGTGTTACGAGCGGCTACCTTTATAGATGCGACGCCACCTCTACTCGCACCAACGAGGATTATTTTTCTTGCACCAGTTGCAGCAATGAATGAAATAGCATCTTCAAGGGTTCTCGATTGGTCATCGATATGCTCAGGATAATCATATGTCAGGATCTGATATCCATCAGAAAGTAAGGCATTAACCGCCGGCTCCCATTCGCTTTGATCGTTGGTGTCCATATTGGAAAAGACTATTGCCGTATGTCCAGCACCGTAAAGCTTGCCATTGGTGGCCCTGTGTGGAGATGACAGCGTAATCGGAATTCTGACAGATTCATTTCATGCCCCCATTTTTAAATGCCCAACGCCGAGCTAACAGGCAGGCAACGCCGCCGCGAAGCGGCAGCCTTCGTTGCCTGTCCGAGTTCAGCGACGAGTTAAAAATGAAATAGCGAATCTTATACCCCCTAAAGAGTCAAGCTGTTTCTATTTTTCTTCTTGCTTACAGAAGTTTGTGACTTCATCAATAGCAGTGAGCGGTGACACGGGATCAGGCTTTCCCTCCATTCTCGCTCGAACTTTTTCTTCAAAATGCATCTTGGTCACTGTGCTAGCTGAAGCGATAGCTTCATCGGATAATCCTTTAACTTGGCGTACTACACATCCGCAATACGCTTTTTTATCTGTGATGCCAAGTGCAGTTATGTCTTCATTTTCGCAACGCGTCTGAATATCTTCTCTGACTCCCTTTGCTACGCACAAGTTAATTGCGGCCTTTAATCTTGTCTCGTAGACTTTTTCGGTAATAGTGGCATCCGGATTTCCACCGCTGAGATCATTTCCTGCGCGCTCAATCTCTGGTGGCAGGCATTCACAATTCATTTTCACTGCAGCATTTACCTGAGCTTTCTCATATGCCGTGCTTGCTAACGACTGGCGCATGCGTGCGATTGAACACTGAGCTTCAACACGTGCATTGAGTGCAGCTATAATTATAGCTACCGGCTGTTTTTCTTGAGCTGCGGCTTCAACAACAATACTTCCACTTATTAAACAAAAGCAGACTGATAAAAACACCCGAATTCTCTTCATTATTTCCCCTGAATACTTATTGTTTTCAACTACTGATTGGAAAGCTAGGGGGGGGACGTGTTGATTAGTTGACTAACCCGCAGGTGCTAATCAACAAATCAACTACGTCCCCTTAAGGCCCCGTCCCCTTAAGGCCCCTTTATCTTCTTCTTTACTGATATTTTAAATTAATTTCCTATATAAATTCCTTCCAATTGCTTGGTACTCGAATTGACAGCCCAAAACAGATTGCCATCCCAGTCGCCCACTCTTGAAAACCCAGTATAAACACTACTATTCTCAGTGCCGGTAACTGGATCAACACGATGTAGCCTATTGTTCAAGGAAACTATCAACTGATTCATGGTCTTATCGTAGCTTACATCTGTCGTACCTATGTAATTCCAAGCGGTTATTGTTGCATGTACAGATCCATTTGTTGAGAATTGAGTAAGGTTCTTATTGTCTGATGCACCCGACCATAAATATTGACCATCCCATGCGAGACCTTCGCAGAAACCACCTGCGTTTGTAGCTGGGCAAGGAAATGAAGCTATCACATTGCCATTCATATCAATTTTGTAAATAAATGATTGAGGAACACCATTACTATTTCCATAACTTGTCCCATAATAATAATCACCAGCTTTAGTAAACTCGCTTGACTGATTCATAAAAAAATCTGGATTAACAATTGCTGTCGTGTTCAAAGTCGCTCCAGAGGAGTAATCAATCTGTATAATTTTTGTGACCTTCCAATTATCCAAGACATCATAAGCAAAGACCAATAAGGTTTGTGATGAACTATCAAAAACAACGTCGCTCACTCCACTTATCCCTGCCGGGAAAGGAATTGTTCTTACAATGTCCCCTGGGTTATGTGCGACAGAGACGGTCACGGTTCCTGTATCGGTAAAATAACCATCAGAAACAGTCAGTGTGAATATATATGTGCCTACTACATCTGGTATGAATGTCGGTTTGACAGTCGTTGGATTTGAAATTGATGCGACACCCCCTGACGGTTTTGTGGCAATTGCCCAGCTGTAGGAAGCAGTTTTACCTGCACCTACCGTACTAGCTGAGCCATCGAGAGTTACAACTGTTCCCATGGTAACACTTTGAGACGTACCTGCATTTGCAACTGGGGCAATCGGAAGCGTTGCAGTAACCGTAATGCTTGATTCAGTGCTTGCAGCAACAGAATCAGTTACTACCAAACCAATCGTGTATGTTCCAGCAACATCTGGTGTAAACGTGGGATTTACGATATTTTCGGCTGAAAGTGTCGCATTACTTCCACTTGGTTTTGCGGTGATGTGCCATATATAGGTTAAAGTCCCAATTGTAGCTTTGCTTGCACTGCCGTCGAGTTGCACCACTGCTCCAGTGATAACGCGCATACTGCTTCCAGCATTTGCTACTGGCTGCGTCTGCGTTGCGCCAGGATTATTCGAATTTGTTGCCCCTCCACAGCCAGAAATGCCAAACACCAATGCAACAAATAACCCCATCATCACATTGATCATATTCTTACTCATTTCATGCCCTCCTGTTGTTGACACCAAGGAATACCGTCCGGCACCAAGACGGAGCTTTGACTTGATGTTCAACGGTTCGCGCAGTTGACCCGTTCGGGAGCTAGGGGGGGGACGTAGTTGATTAGTTGACTATCCCGCAGTGCTAATCAACAAATCAACTACGTCCCCTTAAGGCTCCCCGCATCGGATTGCAGGCGGGAAGAAGGTGCAGGCCGCTTTTCTGAACATGCTACCAAAAAACAGCCTGTCCCCCTTTTTCGACACAATTCCTTAAAAGCTCAGGGCGTTTTTGTATGAAATGACTGCCTTCATCTGGAATAATACCAAGATATGCATAAGCTGTGCGCCAAAGTTCTTGATTCACCAGCATGCGTTGGAATAACGCGAGTGCGCGACCACTACCATCTTCGATGTACCACTTTGCTGGAAGTTCGCTCGCAACTGTAGGCCGCAAAATCAGTGCCCATTCCCGTGGGATATCGGACCCTGAAGAAAGTGGTTCCCACCACTCTGGATTGCCATTAGGCTTAGATTTTGCGATATGACTTTGGTTAATTCGCCCAAGAGCCTGTGGTTGACCTGGGAAAATGTGATTAACGATTGCGCAATCTGCGATATCAGCATAGTCTAATTGGGCAAGTTGCCATTCGCAATACGCTGATAAAACCCCTGTTTTCAAATTATTACTTTGAAGTTGTTTATCAATAGCATTTGCGTCATTCCACGGCCATGTTTCGAGGTTTTTGATTACAGGCAGTCCCTTCTTCTGTCTATCATATTTGACATAGTAAGTTATAATATCGCGTCGTGTTATGTGTTTTTCAATGATTTTCATGCGTCTCTTTCTGTCACCCAACTACTGATTGAGCAGTTAGAAAGTTTATAGATGTATAAACTATTTCTACATCTATAAACCTTTCGGTTTCTACTATTATAAACTTTGCCTTTTTCACCAGCCTTGCCGGGTTTATACATCTATAAACTTTTAAGCTGGAAGAGCCCTTTTCCCCCACTGCCAAATTGACATTCAACATCAGGTATCCGGCAAAAGCCGCTGGCGAATATATCACTGATCATTAAAATTTTCATCCGCTTTCTCGAAAAAGGGGTGTGAGGTCGTACAGAGAAACAGAGCCGGCCTGGGTGGAAGGAGGGAGTGCGACGCCAGTTTAATGCAGCTGCCTGACCGCTCTCCCCAGCCCTTCCAGGGTCATGGGGAACATGGGAAAGAGACCGGCCACGGTGGGGACGGTTTCGTACTGGTTCCAGTAGGATTCGGGGAGGGGGTTCAGCCAGGCGCGCTTGGGGAAGGCGTCGGAGAACTGGCGGAGCCACTCGTGACCGGTGACGTTGCTGGTCCGGTAGCGCTCCAGGGTGCCGTGGGGGGTCATGAGCTCGTAGGGGGACATGGCGGCGTCGCCGACGATGACCAGGCGGTAGTTCTTGCCGTACTCCCGCATCACCTCGGCAGTCGGCACGAATTCATCGGTGTCCAGGTTGGTGTAGAGATTTTCGTAAACACAGTTGTGGAAGTAGAAGGCGCGGAAATCCTTGAAATGGTTGAGGCCGTGGGCGGCCGAGAAGAGCCGCTCGGAAAGGTCCCGGTACGGTTCCATGGAGCCCCCCGAGTCCATCACCAGGAGCAGTCGCACCTGGTTCTCCCGCTCCCGGCCGAAGATCAGGTCGATTTCTCCGGCATTCCTGCAAGTCTTCTCGATGGTGGCATCCATGTCCAGGATCTCTTCCGCGCCAGAGTCCCGCAGGTCGCGCAGCCTTTTCAGGGCGACACCTATCTGGCGCACATCCAGGGTCAGGTCATGGCGCAGGTTCCGGTAACGGCGGGCAAAGGCCTGCAGTGCCGCCCGTCCCCCCTGTCGCTCCGCAGAAAAGGAAATGCCCGATGGATGGCTGCCGTTGATGCCATAAGGGCTCGTACCGCCGCTGCCGATCCATTTTTTCCCCCCGTTGTGCGCCTCCTTCTGATCACGCAACCGTTCTTCCAGCTGCCGCAACAGCTCGTCCAGGGGAAGCGCCTTGAGCCGGTCCAGCTCTTCCTGGGAGAAGGGCCTTGGCATTCGCGGGTCCTGCAGCCATTCCAGGATCTTTTCCCTGGTGGCCAAGTCGTCGGGTAGGGCTCCATCCTTGAAGCAGTAGGCAAAGGCCTGGTCAAAGGCGTCGTAATAGGCCACGTCCTTGACGAGCAGGCTGCGGGAGAGATAGTAGAAATCCTCAAGGCTGTCATTATGCAGCCCCTTCGCCAGCCCTTCCAGCAGGGTAAGCCACTCGGTAAGGCTGACCGGTACCTTCAACGCCCGCAGTGAATGATATAGAGCCAGAAACATCAGCTGAAAAAGCGGCGGCCCGCGGTGCGCACATCGGCCGGTCGGTTGGCGTGACGGGAAAGGGTCTCCGTATCCTCCTGCATCTTGACCAGGGCACCGAGAAACGGCACCGATTCCAGGGATGGAACATCCCCCTCGGGCAGTTTTGCTCCGCTGGCCAAAAGAACGCGGATCCAGTCAAGAAGCTCGGAGGTGGATGGCCGTTTGCGCAGCCCAGGCACCTCGCGCAGACCAAAGAAGATTTTGCAGGCCTTGCCCATCAGTTCCACGCCAAGATCGGGGAAGTGGACCTCGATAATGGCCCGCATCTGTGCCTCGTCAGGAAAATCGATATAGTGAAAGACGCAGCGGCGCAGGAAGGCATCCGGCAGCTCCTTTTCCGAATTGGAGGTGACGATGACCACCGGCCGCTGGTCGGCTTTAACCCACTCATCGGTCTCCAGGACATGGAAGCGCATCTCGTCCAGTTCGAAGAGGAGGTCGTTGGGAAACTCGATGTCCGCCTTGTCCACCTCGTCGATGAGGAGCACCACCCGTTTGCCGCTGGCGAAGGCCCGCCCTAGCGGTCCGTATTTGATGTAATGGCGGATATCTTTCACATCGCCGTCGCCAAAGCGGGCATCGTTGAGGCGCTGGACCGTGTCGTAGGTATAGAGGCCGTCGCGGGCCTTGGTGGTGGATTTCACATTCCAGAGAATGATTTCCATGTCAAGAGCCTCGGCAATGTGATGGGCGAGGAGCGTCTTGCCGGTACCCGGCTCCCCCTTGAGCAGAAGCGGCCGCTCCAGGGCAATGGCCACATTGACCACGTCCTGCAGCGCCCTGGAGGCCACATAACCCTCGGTGCCGCGGAATTGATGAAACTGGAGATTGCTCATAGCGATCTCTCCTTTAGGTGATTTAAGTGTACCTCTCAAATATGTAAAAAAGTACCATTTTACCCTTTTACTGTCAACAAACTGCTCCTATCAAACTGTTCTGTAACGGTTGACCCCGCTCTCATCGAGCCTCAGCGTCAATCCCCCGCTGGCAATCTGGTAGCGCACATGGGCAAGACATTCCCCCAGCGCCAGTTGCAGATCAAAATCGGAAAGAGGGGCGGGATACATGACCTGCACGAGCTCATAGGCAGACAGCTCCCTGTCGAAACAGGCATCCCGTATCACCTGGAACCTTCGCTGATGGTGGCTCTGCAACTCCGCAACCCGCTTCCTCGCCCCGCGGAAGGGGAGCCCGTGACCGGGGAGCACCAGGACCTCGTCGGGAATCTCAGCGAGACGGTCGAGGGAAACAAGCCAGTGGCTGAGCGGGTCGTCCTCCGGGTTCATGACGCTGACCGATACATTGGTGGTGATGGTGGGCAGGAGCTGATCGCCGGATATAAGGACTCCACGATCCCCAGAGAACAGCAAGGCATGTTCAGGTGAATGCCCCCGGCCGATAATGACCCGCCAGTCCTTGCCAATGGGAAGAATGCTTCCCTCCTGCAAACGGATAAAGGACGGCGGCATCGGTGATATCTCGGGAAAAAACTGGAACATCACCAGTGTCTCCTGCAGCCGTTCCTGTGGGAAGCCGGCTCTTTGGAAGAATTCCGCGTGCTGCCAGGGCACCGTTACCAGGTCAGGCCAGCCGCGCAGAGTGAAGTATTCCTCGTAGGTGGTGAACAGCGGCACCCTCCACCGCTCCGTCAGGTAACCTGCCAGCCCGAGATGGTCCACATGATAGTGGGTGCAGTAAACGCCCACCACCTTCTCACCGCGCAGCGGCCCGGAAAATACCTCCTCCCATATTTCCCGTGCCTCAGTCGAATCGAGGCCGGTATCTATTATCAGCCACCCTCCCCCAACCTGCAGCAGGTAGATATTCACGTGATCGAGGGCATAGGGCATGGGCATGCGAAGCCACTTGATTTCCGGGCTGATATCAACCAGCTCTGCCTTGGACTGGGGGGCGTCATAGGGAAATGTCAGGGGCGCCGGTGATGAAACGGCAACATGTTGCTCTGTCATAGTATGTCCTATGCTGATATTCAGCTTCAGCTTCAACAAGACTTCCTCGCTCGGATGGCAAGGGAGTAAATATAAAACGGTTTGCTTTTCTTATAAACTGGTATCATAATGCAGGAAATGGCACAAGCTGAAATTGCACGACCAACACCATGTTTGATGTAGAACAACTTTATATATCCGCAAAGGACTGGTTCACTCATGCAAATGAAAGGCCGACGAATGAAGAGCTCATCTGATTTCTTTCTGGAAAAATTCAGGGAGCTTGAAGATTTGTTTGCCGATTTGCAGTTCGGTTTTGCCGTCCTTGACAGGGACCTGCACTTCATACACGTCAATGGGCAGCTGGCAAAGATTGATGGCAAGCCCGTCGAGCAACATGCCGGAAGAAGCATCGAAGATATAAACCCGCAGATCGCCCTGGCCATGGAGCCCATTCTGCTCCGCGTCATGAGGGACAACAGGCCGTTCTTCGAACTGGCGGTAGACATACACAGCACCGCCGCAGCCCACACGGCAATGAACAACACCTGGCAGGTCCGCTGCTACCCCCTTAACGCCGATGATGGTGAAGTGCTGGGTGTAAGTCTTGTCGTACTGGACGTTACGGAGCAGAAACTGAGAGAAGCAGCGCAGATTGAGCGGCTGCAATTCGAATCGCTTCTCTCGACACTTTCCACAACCTTTATCAACGTGCCGGTCAGTGAAGTTGACAGCAAGATCGTCCAGGGACTGCAGAAGATTGTCGACTTCCTCGGTTTCGACCGCAGTACTGTCTGGCGGGTCGATCCGGACACCGGTGAAATGATCTGCACCCACTCCTATGAACTCCCCGGCATCATGCCTCCCCTGCCCATTCTCCCGCCCGATATGGTTCCCGTCTGGAATTCCATGGTCAAATCCGGTGAAATCTTCAAGATTTCCGATAGCGATGAACTGCCCGAATCGTTCCAGCGCGAGAAGCTCTACTGCCGTGACCGGGGAGGCATCCGCTCGATCATGTTCATTCCCTCCCGCGTTGGCGGTGTGGTCGAAGGATTCATCACCTTTGTCTCATACAGCGTCATCCGGGCCTGGCCCGACGATCTCATTCAGCGCCTGCGCATCCTGTGGGAGATTTTTGCCAATGCCCTGGAGCGGAAACGGGCGGATCAGAAGATTCAGCACGCCCTGGCGGAAATCAAGACCCTGAAGGACCGGCTCGAAGCTGAAAATATCTATTTGCGCGACCAGATCGACATCGAGTACAAACCGGACGATATCATCGGCCAATCGACGGCTATCCGCGGCGTGCTGCGGCAACTGCAACAGGTGGCCCATACCGACTCCACCGTTCTTCTCCTGGGGGAAACCGGTACGGGAAAGGAACTACTGGCCCGCGCCATCCATAACCTGAGCGGACGCCGGGAACGCTCCATGATCAAGGTGAACTGCGCCGCCCTGCCGGCCACCCTGATCGAAACCGAACTGTTCGGCCATGAAAAAGGGGCTTACACGGGAGCCGCGGCAAGGCATGTGGGACGCTTTGAAGCCGCCAATGGCTCGACCATTTTCCTGGATGAAATCGGAGAGCTGCCCCTTGATCTCCAGTCAAAGCTTCTCAGAGTTCTTCAGGAGGGGCAGTTTGAAAGACTTGGCAGCACCAGGCCCATCGACGTCGATACCCGCGTCATTGCCGCCACCAACCGGGACCTGGCCCGGGAAGTCAAGGAAGGCCGATTCAGGGAGGATCTCTACTATCGACTGAACGTTTTCCCCATTTCGGTCCCCCCGCTACGGGAGCGCAAGGAGGATATTCCCTTGCTCGTCTCGGCCATGGTCAAGGAATTTGCCGGTGCTTTCGGCAAGACCATCGAGCGGGTGCCGAAAAAAAACATGGATGCACTGGTGCATTACACCTGGCCGGGTAATATCCGGGAACTGCGCAACATGGTGGAACGGGCCATGATCCTCAGCAACGGCCCGACCCTTGAGATTGATATTCCTGACGGTACCCCGACTACTGTAGCCAGGGCAGCACTGCTTAAAGAGGTGGAACAGCTGCACATCCTTTCCATCATGGAAAAAACGGGCTGGCGCATCCGCGGCAAGAACGGCGCCGCTGAACTTCTGGGACTCAAGCCGACTACCCTGGAATCGAGAATGAAAAAACTGGGTATCAAGCGCTGCCTGTCATCCTCCGAAATATCGTAACCTCTCCGAAATATCGGAGATTATTTTTACCCGCCTGATTTTCTTCCGTCTTTCGCACAGTTACCTCCCGTTGTCATAGGGATAAGACCTCTGCCGTCTGCACCATCATCCGAAATTTCGTAGATATACCACCCCCCCTGCCTTACAAAATATTATTTTATCTTCTAACCCACCAATATCACACCATTTATAGCCATTATCCCAAGAAAACCCCTTGCTGGAATACATTGTGCAAAACAGTGTTTGTATAATGATAATATTCCATGTCACCTGTAAATGGGAGAACGAGAAATGAACCAACTGGCGGTTAAACAGGAAAGCGAGTTTTTGAAGCGAATTCGAAATCCTGCCCTTTTCGGCAAGATAATGGAGGCGGAAGATACGCTCCAATTTTTCAAGGATGGTATGTATCTGGGATTTTCGGGCTTTGCCGAAGGACACCCGAAAACCGTTCCGGCACTGCTGGCAGACCATGTGGAAAAACATGGTATCGGCAAAATGAAGTTCAACGTCTACACCGGCGCCTCTATCGGCACCGACGTGGATGACCGCTGGGCCAAGCTGGGCATGCTGGGCCGCCGCTGGCCCCACCAGCAGGGGAATGCTATCCGCAAGGCGATCAACGCCGGCGAGATCGCCTACGGCGACCGCTACCTGTCAATGTATGCCCAGGATTTCGGCTATGGTTACTACACCCTGGACAACGGCGGCAAGATCGACATCGGCATCATCGAGGCAAGCTGCATCACCGAAGACGGCAGCATCGTGCCGACCCTGGCGGTCGGCATCATTGCCGAAATCGTCGAGCGGGCAGACAAGATCATAATCGAGATCAACAGCAAGATCCCTTCCCTGGAAGGGCTCCATGACTGCGTCGGCGTCACCCTTCCCCCAAACAAGCAGGTCTACAACATCCTCAGTGTAAAAGACCGGATCGGCACCACCAGCATTCCTTGCAACCCCGACAAGATCGTGGCCATAGTCGAGTCTTACAGAGATCCGGTGGGACGGCCCCTGGGTGCCCCGGACGGCAATTCGGTGCTCATCGCCAACCACATCATCGATTTCCTGCAGTTCGAGGTGAAGCAGGGGAGGCTGCCGAAAAATCTGCTGCCGCTCCAGTCCGGCGTCGGTTCCATCGCCAATGCCGTCATCGGCGGGCTGCTTACCAGTCCCTTCGAGAACCTCAATGTCTGGACCGAGGTCTTTCAGGACAACCTGCTGGACATGTTCGATTCGGGAAAGCTCGACTACGTGACCACCGCCTCCTTCTCCCTGTCGGACAACGGCATCAAGCGCCTGCTGGCCAATTGGGAAAAATATACATCGCGGACTCTGCTGCGGCCCATCCAGATCACCAACCATGCCGAGCCGGTACGGCGCCTTGGTCTCATTTCCATGAATACCCCGGTGGAGTTCGACATCTACGCCCACGTCAATTCCTCCATCGTCAACGGTTCGCGCCTGCTCAACGGGGTCGGCGGCTCCGGCGACTTCATGCGCAATGCCTACCTGTCCATCATGCACACTCCTTCCACTCGTCCATCCCAGGCGGACCTCCACGGCATCAGCTGTGTGGTGCCCATGGTAACCCATGTGGACCATACCGAACACGACATGGACGTCCTGGTCACCGAACAGGGTCTTGCCGACCTGCGCGGCCTGTCACCAAGGGAAAGGGCGCTAAGGATCATCGATCAATGCGCCCATCCCGAATACAAGCCGCTCTTGCAGGACTATTTCCATCGCGCGCTGAAGGAATGCCTGGCCAGTAACAGTGCCCACGAGCCGCACATGCTCCATAAGGTTTTCAAGATGTACCGGAACCTGGAGGAAAAAGGGACCATGAAGCTGGAAAACTGGGACTGACCAGAGAAAGAAGCAATCAATACTGTAATGGGCTGAATTTATGAGAAGGAGTTATTCATGACAGCAATTGGCAAAGATTGGGCAAAACTGGCAAACATGCCGAAATTTATCGAGCTGCACAGCAGAAAGAAATCCTTTCTCCTCACCCTGTGGTGCATTGGCTCCATCTTGTTCTACCTGCTTCCCATCTGCGCCGGCTATGCGCCGGATTTCATGAAGGTGAAGCTTCTGGGTCGACTTAATGTGACCTACTTCTTCTGCCTCTTCGAATTTATCATGACCTGGGCAATTGCCATCATCTATACCCACCGGTCCAACACCTATTTCGATCCACTGACGAAAGAGGTGCTGGCAGATATTAACGGAGGAGGTCAGGCATGAAACGTTTATTGATTCCATTGATCCTGTGCATGACCATTGCTCCGCTCTGCTACGCCGCGCCATCCCATGAACCGGCACAGGCAGCCGCTTCCACAAGCGCCGGACCTGTCCCTCTTTCAGCAGCAGGCGTCCCTTCCGCAAAGGACCCGGTCACCACCAGAACCGCCGCCCCTCTGGCAAGCGAGGTAAAGACCAACAAGGCCATTACCCTGACCATGTTTGTGGCAATCATCCTCTTTACCGGTTATATCGTCGTGCGGGCAGCAAAGAGCACCAGGACCACCGCTGACTACTATGCTGCCGGCGGTGGAATTTCCGGGTTTCAGAACGGCTGGGCCATCGCCGGCGACTACCTCTCGGCCGCCACCTTCCTCGGCATCGCCGGCATCACCTCCGTTTTCGGCGCCGACGGCTTCATGTATGCGGTGGGACCCTTCTTCTCCTTTGTCACCATCCTGCTGGTCATCGCCGAGCCATGCCGCAATGCAGGCAAATACACCCTGGGAGACATCCTCTCCCTGCGCTCTGCTTCAAAGGTAGTCCGCGGCACGGCTGCCCTGTCGGCGGTGGTGGTCTCCACCTTCTATCTTTTGGGGCAAATGGTAGGTGCCGGCAAACTGATGCAGCTGCTGCTGGGCATCCCCTACAGTGTCTCCGTCATCGGCGTCGGTGCCCTGATGATCCTCTATGTCACCTTTGGCGGCATGAAGGCCACCACCTGGGTGCAAATCATCAAGGCATTTCTCCTCGTGCTGAGCGGCGTCACCATCACGGTGCTGATGCTGGGGAAATTCGGCTTCAATCTCTTCGCCTTCTATGATGCGGTAGCTTCCAGCCCGGCCATTCAGGAGCATGTCCGCGGACTGCTTAAGCATGCCACTCCCCAGCCAGGTTTTGATTACGGCCAGCGCTTCCTTGAGCCGGGACTGATCCTCAAGGACCCGCTGGACCAGATATCGCTGGGCATAGCCTTCGCCCTCGGCGCTGCCGGGCTGCCCCACATCATGATGCGCTTTTTTACCGTGCCCAACGCCCAGGCAGCGCGCAAAAGCGTCGTCATCTCCATGGTGCTCATCGGCGCCTTCATGATCATGGTGACGATGATCGGTTTTGGCGCCGCGTTATTCATTACCCCCCAGCAGATCACGGCCGTCGATAAGGGGGGCAATATGGCAGCCCCGATGATCGCCCAGTTTGTGGGTGGCGGCGCAGGCACCCTCGGCGGCGACATTTTCCTCGCCTTCGTCTGTGCCGTTGCCTTCTCCACCATTATCGCCGTGGTTTCCGGGCTGATCCTGGCGGTCTCCGCCGCCGTCGCCCATGACTTCTACGTCAATGTCCTCAAGGACGGCAAGCCCGACCAGCGGGAACAGATGAAGATTGCCAGGATCTCCGCCTTTTTCATCGGCGCCATTGCCATTGTCCTGGGCATCGCCTGCGAAAAGCAAAACATCGCCCACCTGGTGGTGCTCGCCTTTGCCGTGGTCGCCTCCAGCAACTTCCCGGTGATCCTCTTCGCCCTCTTCTGGAAGCGCTTCAATGCCGGGGGCATCGTCACCGGCCTCAGCGTCGGCGCCATTTTTGCCATCGGCGTCGTCCTGGTTTCTCCCACCATGACCTATCCGAAGAAGATCGCTGCCGACGCGAAAAAAATCGTCGAGCAGCTGGAGAAGAAACAGGCATCCGGGATGGTGCTCGCCGACAAGGACTCGAAGGCTCTGGTGAAAGCGCGGGCTGACTATGAAAAGAACAAGGACGGCAAGTCCCTGGTCGGTCTCGATGCACCGCTCTTCCCCTTGAAGAACCCGGCCATCCTCTCGGTGCCGGTCGGCTTCCTGGCCGCAATCGCCGGCACCTTCCTCTTCGGCAGTCGCCGGGAAGAGGAGATGTTCGATGAACTGTATATCCGGCAGAACACAGGTTACGGCATGGCCGACGCCAGTGACCATTAACTCCATTCATGACGGCTTCCCCATCAGTGGGAAGTTATTCCAAACAGCAAGGAGATTCACATGTTAACCAAAGCCTACATCCCCTACCGCGGCTACTACAGCACCCCCTTCGCCAAGTGGCAGGGGACCCTGGCCAACGAGCATTCCATCATTCTTGGCGCTGCCACCTCCAAAAGGTTTTTCGAGAGCAAGGGGTGGGACCCGAAGACTATTGAATATGTCCTGGTCGGCAGCACCGTCTATCAGCAGCAGTGGTTCTACAGCGGACCGTGGGCTGCGGCGATGATGGGGGCAGAAAGCTCTCCCGGCGTACTCATCACCCAGGCCTGCTCAACCTCCGCTTTTTCCCTCTACCAGGCAGGAATGGGCGTCGAAACCGGCATGTTCGACAACAGCTGGTGCCTTATGGCTGACCGCTGTTCCAATGGACCCCATGCCGTCTGGCCGAACCCCGCCGGCCCCGGCGGCAAGCCCATCGCCGAAGACTGGTTCATGGACAATGTGAACAAAGACCCATGGGCCGGTGAAGCCATGATCCGCACCGCCGAGAATGTGGCTAAAGAATTCGGCATCACCCGCGAGCAGTGCGACGAGCTGACGCTGCGGCGTTATGAACAATACCAGCAGGCCCTGGCCGGCGACCGGGAGTTCCAGAAACGCTACATGTTCCCGGTGGAAGTCCAGATCTCGAAAAAGAAGACCATTACCCTGGAAGCGGACGAAGGGGTAATGGCCACCACCAAAGAGGGGCTGGCCGGACTGAAACCGGTTCTTCCCGACGGCGTCCTCACCTTCGGCGCCCAGACCTTCCCCGCCGACGGCAACTGCGGCATCAGCGTCACCACCCGGGAGAAGGCAAAGGAGCTGAGCGCCAACCCCAGCCTGGAAATCCAGATTGTCTCCTTCGGCTTTGCCCGCACCAAGAAGGCGCACATGGCGGCAGCCGTAGCCCCATCGGCCCAGATGGCCCTGGACAAGGCCGGAATCAAGGTCAGCGACATCAAGGCGGTAAAAACCCATAACCCCTTTGCCGCCAACGACCTGGCCATGGCCAAAGAGCTGGGCATGGATGTGAACACCATGAACAACTACGGCTCATCCCTCATCTACGGTCATCCCCAGGCCCCCACCGGCGCCAGGCTGATGATCGAAGGGATCGAGGAACTGGCCGTCAAGGGTGGAGGGTATCTCCTTTTCTCCGGCTGCGCCGCCGGGGATACCGCTGCATCGGTTGTGCTGAAGGTAAGCTGACAGGATTACCAGGCACACTGTTGGAGCAGGCAGTCGTGGCATCGGGAGTGAGTGACGAGCCACAGCGGCGAGCGGACACCCGCCGCATGTTGAACAAAGGGGAAATGCCACTTCAAAAATGTGCATAATTACACGGGCGGCACCGCAAGGTCCGCAGCTGTGGCGACAGAACGAACGGACGATGCCACGACTGCCGTACTAGAGGCAAATCCCCTCAATCCCTTAAGGGAACCATCCTTAGCTACAGGAGCAATACCATGTCTTACGAATTCATTACCCTCAAACAGGAAGGCAGAGTCCTCACCATCAGCCTCAACCGTCCCCCCACCAATCCCTTGAACGGCGTGTTCGGTCAGGAGCTGTTCAAGGCCTTCAGCGAAGCCGAGCAGATGGAAGATATTACCGTGGTCATCATCACCAGCGCCCTGGAAAAGGCCTTCATCGCCGGGGCCGATATAAAGGAGATGGCGGCCCAGGATGCCGCCGAAGCGGAACAGTTCTCCAAGCTCCTGCAGGGTGCCAACAATATCCTCAACCGCATGAAGAAGATCGTCATCGCCGCCATCAACGGCCATGCCCTGGGTGGGGGCTGCGAACTGGCCCTGGCCTGCGACTACCGACTGATGACCTCGGGCAAAGCGCTGATCGGCCTGCCTGAGGCAGGGCTCGGCATCATCCCCGGCGCCGGTGGCACCCAGCGGCTGCCGCGACTGGTGGGGCTGTCCAAGGCCCTGGACATTCTGCTGCGCGGCAGGACCATGAGCCCCCAGGAAGCTTTGGCAATAGGCCTGGTGGACAAGCTGATCGAGCCGGAGAACTTCCAGGCGGAAGTGATGCAGTTCGCCCAGGAACTGGCCGCAGGAGCGGGCAAGGCCCTGGGTTACATCAAGGCTGCGGTTTATGAGGGGATAGACTTTCCCCTGGAGCAGGCCCTGGCCGTGGAGCGCAAATATTCGGCGGAAAACAGCAAGACCCACGATGCCAAGGAAGGGCTGACCGCTTTTGTGGAGAAGAGAAGGCCGGAGTTCAAGAACGAATAACCCTAAAAGCATCTTTTGCCACGAATTACACGAATGAACACGAATGAAAATCGAAAACAAACATTGGAAGTTACCCCCCTTTCTTAAAGGGGGACGCGACAACTGCTTCTTTCATTCGTGGCTAACCAAGTTTTTTGACTAAACCATATGAGGAGAACAGACAATGAAACTTGAAGATATCAAAACAGTAGGTATGGCAGGAGCAGGGAGCATGGGGGCCGGCATTGCCCAGATTGCCGCCATGGCCGGTCTGCAGGTGAAAGTGGTGGATATGAGCGAAGAGGTCTGGGGACGGGCGAAGAAGACTATCGTCAAGAGCCTGGAGCGGGTGGTGAAGAAGGGGACCATCACCGAGAAGGAGATGGAGGAGACCATCGCCCGCATCAGCTTCTCCACCGACGTGGCGAGCCTCAAAGACGTACCTTTCATCTTCGAGGCGGTCTTCGAGGATATCAATGTCAAAAAGGAACTGTTCGCTAAACTGGATGCCGTCTGCGGCAGCGACACCATCTACGCCACCAATACGTCGTCGATCTCCATCACGGAAATGGCGGCCCTGGTGAAGAACCCGGCCAACTTCATCGGCATGCACTTCTTCAATCCGGTGCCGGTAATGAAACTGGTGGAGGTGATCCCGGCCCTGCAGACCGCACCCGCCACCAAAGATCTCGCCCTGGATATGGCGAAAAAGATCGGCAAGACCGCCATCACCTGCAAGGACACCCCCGGCTTCGTCGTCAACCGTTTGTTTGTCCCCTACATCATCGACGCGGTGCGGCTCCTTGAGGAAGGGGTGGCATCGGCAGAGGACATCGACACCGCCATGAAGCTCGGCTGCAACATGCCCATGGGGCCGCTGGAGTTCCAGGATTTCGCGGGGGTGGACATCGGCTACCACGTCATCAACATCTTCCACGAATACATGAAGCAGGAGCGCTTCGCCGCTCCCGGCCTTTTGCGGAACATGATCAAGGCGGGCTATGTGGGACGCAAGGCGGGCAGAGGGTTCTACGATTATTCGGAAGAAAAATAGGGCTGACTTTGTCTGCCCGGAATCATGCTTACACATGGCGAAACAGGGCGCACACAGGGGTGCGCCCCTACGCTACAAGGAGACGGCAATGCACAGCACCCTTTTGAGCGGCGGAGAATTTCTCCTGGCCGACACCGCCCGCATGGACACCTTCTCACCGGAGGAATTCACTGCCGAACAGCGGCAGATTGCGGAAACCACCGATGAGTTCATGAAGAAGGAGGTCTTTCCTCATCTGGATCGGATCGAGGACAAGGATTTCGCCTTCGTCGTGGAAAAGATGCGCCAGTGTGCCGACCTTGGCCTGTTTCTAGCCGAAGTACCCGAAGAGTACGGTGGGCTGGAACTGGAGAAGACTACCAACATGCTGATGATCGAAAAGGTGGCGCCGGCAACGTCGTTCTGCATGGCCTTCGGCGGCCATACGGGCATCGGCATCCTCCCCATGGTCTACTATGGGACTGCCGACCAGAAAGAGCGCTATCTGGAAAAACTCTCCTCGGGCGAATGGTTCGGCGCCTATGCCCTGACCGAGCCGGACTGCGGCAGCGATCCCTTGAGCTCGCGGACCACCGCTACCCTATCCGCCGACGGCAGGCACTACATCCTCAACGGCACCAAGCAGTTCATCACAAACTCGGCCTTTGCCGACCTCTTCACCGTCTTCGCCAAGATCGACGGCCTTCACTTTTCAGCATTTCTCGTGGAAAAGAGCTTCGAAGGCTTTTCCGTCGGCGCAGAAGAAAAGAAAATGGGACTCCGGGGCTCCTCGACCACCCAGCTGGTTCTGGATAACGTCAAGGTACCGGTGGAAAACCTGCTGGGTGAGCCGGGCAAGGGGCATAAAATCGCCTTCAACGTCCTCAACGTCGGGCGCCTGAAGGTGGCCACCCAGGCTCTGGGGATGTCCAAGGGGGCCTTTGGTGAGGCGGCTTCCTACGCCACGGAACGGAAGCAGTTCGGCAGGACCATCGGCGAATTCGGCGCCATCCGGGAAAAGCTGGCGGACATGACCGCTGCCATCTTTGCCTCCGAGACAGTGATCTACCGGGTCGCCGGACTCCTGGACAGCCGGCTGGCGCTCCTCGACCATTCGGGTAGCGATTATTACGAGCGTTACCAGAAGGCCATCGAGGAATATGCCGCCGAATGCGCCATTGCCAAGGTTTTCTGCACCGAGCAGCTTGATATGGTGGTGGACGAAGCAGTGCAGATCCATGGCGGCTATGGCTACATCGCCGAGTACCCGGTGGAGCGATACTACCGGGATTCGCGCATCCAGCGCATCTTCGAGGGAACCAACGAAATCAACCGCATCCTCATTCCCACCATGCTCTTCCGCAAGGCGGACAATAGTGGCAGTCCCCTCTGGAAACTGGTCAAAAAAGCCGAAGAAGGAGCAGTAACGGAAACAGCCTATGCCGGCGAGTTTACCGCTGCCGCGACAACCGTTGCCAGGCTGAAGCAGCTCTTCCTGACGATGGTTGGAGCAGCGGTCCCGGCTAAAGACCACCAGGAGGTGCTGCTGGCTATCGCCGACATGGTCATCACCACCTTTGCCCTGGAAAGCGCCCTGCTCAGAGCGGACAAAACCTTTGCCTCCGCCAGCCAGTCAAAGCAGGAGTTGCTCAAGGCGGTAGTAACCGCACTGACCTTTGACCTGTCCAGACAGTTCCAGTCAGCGGCGAGCCGCTGTTGCGCCTACGCCCTGACTGGGGAGAACCTGAGCAGGATGCACAGGACTGTGGCAGACTTGGCCGCCTGCCCGGTTGAAGGGCTGCTGGAGGCAAAACATCGGCTGTCCCAGGCGGCGCAGGAGGCAGGAAAATATATTTTCTGAAAATGCATCATTCCCTGCAACTCGTAAACGGCCGTCTTTTCATAGGGACGGCCTTTTTTTATTTCCCCATCGATAAACAAAAATCATTTTATTTTGCCATAGCCAACCAGTATGCATCACCAGCAAGCCGAAGATTGATTGTTTAAAAACAGTGTGTTATTCTGTAAAACAATATTCTGCTTTGGAAGGTTCAGCTATGAATGCCACATTCAATTCTGCGCCAAGCAAGGGTGAAGACATATTCAACAACCTTGAACAGTTGTTCGAACTGAACCAGTTCGGTATTGCCATCATCGATTGCGGCTTGCGCTACATAGCCATCAATGATCGAATGGCAACCATGACCGATCTGCCGGTAAAGGACCATGCGGGCCGGACGCTGAGGGAGGTCGATCAGATGATCGCCCGGGCTGTGGAGCCGGTAGTATCCCGCACCATTACCGAAGGCCGGGCGTTTGTGGATCTTGAACTGGTTGTGCACAAGCCCCTTCCGGACCGGTCTATCCAGGAAAAGTTCTGGCTGGTCTGCTCTTATCCCCTTATGAGCAACGATGGAACAGTTTATCGCTGTGGGTTGATAGTCCAGGATATCACCGAGCAAAAGATAAAAGAAAGCGTTCAGGCAGAACGACTGCAAGTGGAGGCTTTTCTCTCCAACCTTTCCTCCGCCTTCATCAATCTGTCGGTGAGTGAAGTTGACCGAAAAATCGAGGAAGGGCTGCAGAAACTGGTTGAGTTCCTGGGATTCGAGCGTTGCAGCATCTGGCATCTCTCACCCGACGGCAACAGTTTACATATCACCCATTCTTTCGCCATGCCCGGGATCAAACAGCCGCCACCGACCATTGTCGGCCTGATACCGGTCTGGATCAGCATGATCCACGGGGGAGAAACTTTTCGCGTTTCCGATATCGATGAACTGCCTGACCGATTCTGGAGCGAAAAAAAGTACTGCAAGGATCAGGGGGGCATAAAATCTATCATGTTTATCCCGGCAAGCATCGGCGGCATCATTGTCGGTGCCATCACTTTCGTTTCATACCGGGTCAAAAGAGAATGGCCCGATGAGCTTACCCAAAGACTCCGCCTGTTGTGGGAAATCTTTGCCAATGCCCTGGAACGTAAGCGGGCCGATCAGAAAATTCAAAATGCCCTGGCGGAGATCAAGCAACTGAAGGACCGCCTGGAGGCTGAGAACGTTTATCTCCGTGACCAGATCCACGTGGAATACAAACATGAGGAAATCATCGGCAAATCAGATGCCATCCGGAACGTCCTTGTCCAGATCAAGCAGGTGGCGAGTACCGGTTCCACGGTGCTTATCCTGGGTGAAACCGGTACCGGCAAAGAACTGATAGCCAGGGCGATCCACAATGCAAGCCCCCGTATGGCACGGGCAATGATTAAGGTCAATTGCGCCGCACTGCCCGGAGCACTTATCGAAGCGGAACTGTTCGGTCATGAAAAAGGAGCGTATACAGGAGCCGTCTCCACCCAGATCGGCCGCTTCGAGGCCGCCAATGGCTCGACCATTTTTCTCGATGAAATCGGCGAACTACCCCTGGAACTGCAGTCCAAACTACTGCGGGTCATTCAAGAGGGCCAGTTCGAGCGGCTGGGCAACCCTAAACCCATCAAGGTGGATGTGCGCGTTATCGCTGCCACAAACAAGAGCCTTGTTCAGGCAGTCAAAGAGGGAACCTTTCGCGAAGATCTTTACTACCGGCTCAACGTGTTCCCCATTTCGGTTCCGCCGTTGCGCGAGCGGCGGGAAGATATTCCCCTGCTCGTCTGGGCTATGGTTGAGGAATTCGGCAAAGTCTTCGGCAAAACCATCGAGCGCATTCCCAAGAAGAACATGGACGCCATGGAGCGCTACCACTGGCCGGGAAATATCAGGGAACTGAGAAATCTTGTAGAAAGGGCCATGATTCTCAACAATGGTGCATCACTGGTGATGGATATTCAGGATGGTGTCTCAGCTGCCACCGCTCAACCCATGACCATAGAGGGAATGGAGCGGATGCACATCAACTCTGTCCTGGAAAAGACCGGCTGGCGCATCCGGGGCAGGAATGGCGCTGCCGAGATCCTCGGCATGAAACCGACAACTCTCAACTCCAGAATGAAGAAATTAGGCATCAGAAGAAGACATCTGTCAGCTGAAACCCCGTAAACAACATGCCCCTCATATCTTGCGGCACCCCCTCCGCGGCGAGATATCGTCTTTCCAACGAAATATCGTCGTCAATCCTTAAACCCTCCTTCACCCACGCCAAATACCTTTCTTAATTGCATATTTGGACCCTTTTTTGATCCCCCTCGAATGTGGTTCTTGATAGTTCTGCAGCGGCAGCAACCGACGACATATCGTCGATTGCGATCCATTCATGCCTATCAACAAACTTTATTATAATTTTAAATACGTTATTTTTCAGCATGTTAAGTCTAAAAATAAAACTTGTGCATCGTGGGCATGCAATCTGCAAAACATTATTCTAAAATTTTGCATAAGAACACACCTCTCTCCACTTCATGGGAAAAAGGATCTGAGAAATGACCAATCCTGTTTTTATCGGGCTGGACATAGGAGCATCAAGAACAAAGGTTGCTGTCATAGACGGGAAAGGCACTCTGCTCGGCCATGCCGTCAAAAAGTCCGGGACCGATTTTTCCGTAACAGCCGCTGCCTGTCTGGACATTTCCATGGAGATGGCAGGAGCGACCCGCCCCCAGGTGGCACGGGCTGTTACCACCGGCTACGGCAGAGCCAATGTTCCCTTTATCACCGAAACAAGCAAGACGGAAATCGGCTGTCTGGCCAATGGCTGCCGTCATTACTTTTCCGGTGAGCTCTCCATCATCGACATCGGCGGTCAGGACAACAAGATCATCAAGCTGGACAGTGCCGGCAAACGCAGCAGCTTCAAAATGAACCGCAAGTGCGCCGCCGGCACCGGGGCTTTTCTTGAAGAGATGGCTGCCCGTCTCGATCTTCCCCTGGAAAAGATGAATGAATTGGCCGGCCAATCCGAGGAAATGGTCAAACTTGGCAGCTTCTGCACCGTTTTTTCCGGTACGGAGGTTCTGGAGAGTATCCGCCATGGCAAAAAAGTTGCCGATATCGTCAAGGGGATCTTCTATTCGGTGATCAAAAGGGTTCTGGAAATGGAATCCCTGACTGAGCACGTTGTCATGACCGGAGGGGTCGTAGCCCACAACCCCCACATCGTCCGAATGACGGAAGAGATGATCGGCCGCCCGGTCATGCTGCCCCCGTTCCCACAACTGACAGGTGCCATCGGCGCCGCCCTCTATGCTTTGGATGACAGATCTCAAGGAGACAGCAATGGCTGAAGAGAGCAAGACAGTGAGAAAAAAGATCCAGGCCACCGACCTGATGAACAAAATCATGGCTGACTATTTCTTCGGCTTGAATGAATCCGCCACCACCGGAAAGCAGAAGGTTGCCTGGTGCACCAGTGTAGGTCCGGCGGAACTGCTGCGGGCCATGGGCTTTGCCGTGCATTTTCCGGAGAATCATGCCGCCATGCTCGGGGCGACGCGGCTGGCAACGGACCTGATACCGGAGGCGACAGCCATCGGCTACTCCCCCGACATCTGTTCCTACCTCACCTCGGACATCGGCGCCTACCTGAAAGGGTTCACCCCTCTGGCCAAGGCTTATCCGGGTATTGAGTCCGTACCCAAACCCGATGTCCTGGTTTACAACACCAACCAGTGTCGCGACGTGCAGGACTGGTTTGCCTGGTATGCAAGGGAATTCAAGGTCCCCTGCATCGGTATTACCTCTCCCAAGAATGTCAATGAAGTAACTGCCGCCCACATCAACGATGTTGCCGGTCAGATCGAGGCCCTGATCCCCATACTGGAGCAGATCACCGGAACGAGGCTGGATATGGCCAGGCTCCGGGAAACGGTGGCCCTTTCCCGGGAGTGCACCCAATTGTGGAAGGAGGTCCTGGAGACAGCCACGGCATCGCCTGCCCCGCTGACCTTCTTTGACGGTACCATCCACATGGGACCGGCGGTCGTCCTGCGGGGAACCCAGGAAGCTGTTGGCTATTACCAGGTTCTGCTGGCCGAACTGCGCCAGAGGATTTCTGCTGGTGTGGGGGCCGTGGAGGGGGAAGCTTTCCGTATCTACTGGGACGGCATGCCGATCTGGGGGCGGCTGCGCCAGCATTCGGAGCTTTTTTCCGGTCTCGGGACAGGCGTTGTCGCCTCCACCTACTGCAGCAGCTGGATCTTCCCGGCCTTCGACGACAGTGATCCCTTACGCAGCATGGCTAAAGCATATCTGGAACTCTTCATCGTCCGCTCCGACACCTACAAGGAAGGTTATATCAAGGCCATGCTCAACAAATTCGCCATCGACGGCATTATCTATCACGACGCCAAGACCTGTCCCTACAACTCAAACAGCCGTTACGGGCTGCACCAGCGTCTCGAAAGAGAAACCGGCATTCCCCACCTGGTTATTTCCGGCGATCTCAACGACATGCGCTGCGTTTCCGATGAACAGACCAAAACCAATGTCGAAGCTTTTATCGAACAGCTTGAGGAGGGTAATTAGCCATGCTGGATTCACTTTTCAAACCACGGGCCGTCGCCATTGTCGGCGCTTCCACCAAGGAGCTCTCCATCGGCAACGTCATCATCCGCAACCTGCAGAAGTACGGCTACAAGGGAGAGATCTATCCCCTGAACCCAACTGCACCGGAGGTGTGCGGCATCAAGGCCTACAAAACCCTGGAGGAGATCCCGGGAGAGGTGGATTTAGCCCACGTGATCATTCCCAGTAAATTCGTGCCGCAGACCATCGAGGATTGCGGCAGGAAAGGAATCAAGGCGGTCATCATCAACTCTGCCGGCTTCAGCGAGCTGGGTGAGGAGGGAGCACGCCTCCAGGAGGATTTCCTGCGCCGGGGCAAGGAGTATGGGGTGCGGGTATTCGGTCCCAACTGCCAGGGAATCATCAACTCCGATCCCGAACTGAAGGCGTACTGCAACTTCACCTTTACCTATCCCGAGCCCGGCTATGTCTCAGTGGTGGCCTTGAGTGGGGGTGTCGGCGCCCTGATCATGCAGGCCCTGGCGGATCTGGGGGTCGGCCAGCGTCTCTATGCCTCCAACGGCAATGCCTGCGATATTTCCATCCCCGAGATCGTCCGCTATTACGGCGCAGACGAGGGGACCAAGGCAGTGATCCTCTATACGGAAGGATTCTCCGACCCAAAAGCATTCCTTGAGGCTGCCCATCAAGTAACCGCAAAAAAACCGATTCTGGCCATGAAGGCAGGGCGCACCGAACAGGGCGCCAAGGCGGCCTCCTCCCATACCGGCTCCCTGGCCGGGGTGGACATAGCGACCGAACTGATTTTCGAGAAGACCGGCATCCTCTCCTTCACCGACGAGGGGGAGATGGCGCGGGCTGCCATGGCCTTCGCCACCCAGCCCATTCCCAAGGGAAACCGGGTCGGCATCATCACCAACACCGGCGGGCCGGCGGTCATCGCCACCGACGTGCTCGTCTCCTGCGGGCTGGACGTGCCGAAGCTCTCGGAAAGATCCATCGAGCGCCTGAAGGAAAGCCAGTTTCCCGAGGCCGCACTGGAAAACCCCATCGATGTTGTTGCCACCGCCGGCGGTCCCCAGTTCCGCGGCGCCCTTGACGTGCTCCTCCATGAGGAAGGAGTGGACAGCATTTTCATAAATTTCGTCACCGCCCCCTTCACCGACACCCACGAGGTGGCCCGGCAGATCGTCGAAGTCAGCAGGCTGGGCAAAAAGCCGATCGTTTGCAACTTCATGACCGACCTGAGCCAGGAACGGTACCAAATCACCCGGGATATTCTCAAAAAGGGAGGGGTCCCCTTCTATGCCAATCCCAGCGACGCCGCCAAGGCCATGGGCGCCCTGACCAGGTACGGCCGGCTGAAGCAGCGTGACATCGGCAAACCGCAGACGTTCGCCAATGTGGATGCGGCAAAGGCCCGGGCCATCGTCGAAGAGGCCCGCCAGGCCGGACGGAGTGTCCTTTCAGCCACCGATGTCTACACCATCTTCGAGGCCTACGGCATACCGGTGGCGGGCTGGGGCGTCACGGTAAACACAGCCGAAGCGGTTGCCGCCGCAGACCGGATCGGCTACCCGGTGGTGGTCAAGGTGGACTGCGAGGCAATCGACCATAAGAGCGACATGGGGGGAGTGGCCGTCAATCTCAAGGACGCCGCCTCGGTGCAGGCGACGGTCGAGGATATGCAGCGCCGCCTGGGTCACTTCGGCACGCTTAAGTTCTTCGTGCAGAAATTCCTTCCCGGCGGCAGGGAACTGATCATCGGCGCCACCGCCGAACGGGGATTGGGGCACCTGGTGATGTTCGGCCTGGGTGGGATTTACGTGGAGGTACTCAAGGATGTTTCTTTCAAGATTGCCCCGGTGACACAGGTCGAAGCGGAGGAGATGCTCTCCTCACTCCGAACTGCAGCGCTGCTGAACGGTGTTCGCGGTGAGAAGGGGATCAATAGGGAAGCGGTAATGAACATCATCCAGCGCGCCTCCCAACTGCTCGGCGATCTGCCCATGATCCAGGAGATGGACATGAATCCGCTGATGGCTTTCGCAGACGGCGCCTTTGCCGTGGACGGCAGGATCAGGATCTAAGTTACCCCCCTTTGCGAAAGGGGGGCAGGGGGGATTTCGATCGGTGACCAAAGCTAATCCCCCTAAATCCCCCTTTCATAAAGGGGGACTTGTAATAGACCCAAGCATTTACATAAGGAGGAACACCAATGTTGCAAAAAGCCTATATCCCCTACCGCGGTTACTACAGCACCCCCTTCGCCAAGTGGCAGGGAACCCTGGCCAACGAAAACGCCATCGTTCTCGGAGCCGCCACCTCGAAGCGATTTTTCGAGAGCAAGGGGTGGGACCCGAAGACCATCGACTATGTCCTGGTCGGCAGCACCGTCTACCAGAAACAGTGGTTCTACTCAGGCCCTTGGGCCGCTGCCCTGATGGGGGCGGAGGCTTCCCCCGGCATCCTCGTCAGCCAGGCCTGCTCCACCTCCACCTTCGCTATTTACCAGGCGGGCATGGGGGTAGAAACCGGCTTGTTCAATCACAGCTGGTGCCTCATGGCGGACCGGCTCTCTAACGGTCCCCATGCCGTCTGGCCCAATCCCAACGGTCCCGGCGGACAGCAGCTTGCCGAGGACTGGGTCATGGACAACTTCGGCAGGGATCCCTGGGCCGGGGGAGCCATGATCCAGACGGCGGAAAACGTGGCCAAAGAGTACGGTGTCAGCCGCGAAGAATGCGATGCCGTCACCCTGCGGCGGCAGGAGCAGTATCTGGATGCCCTGGCCAGGGATCGGGAGTTCCAGCAACGCTACATGTTTCCCGCGGAGGTACAGATCTCCAAAAAGAAATCGATTCTCCTGGAAGCCGATGAAGGGATAACTACCAGCACCAGGGAAGGGCTGGCCACACTCAAGCCGGTGCTTCCCGATGGAGTGCATACCTTCGGCGCCCAGACCCATCCCGCCGATGGCAATGCCGGTATCTGCGTCACCACCCGGGAGAAGGCAAAGGAACTGAGCACCAACCCCGGCATCGAGATCCAGGTGGTCTCTTTCGGCTACGCCCGCACCAAAAAGGCGCACATGGCGGCAGCCGTCGCTCCCTCAGCCCAGATGGCGCTGGATCAAGCAGGCATCAAGGTCAAAGACCTGGGGGCCGTCAAGACCCACAATCCCTTCGCCGCCAACGACATCGTCATGGCTAAGGTCATGGGGCTGGATCTGAACAACATGAACAACTACGGCTCCTCCCTGATCTTCGGCCATCCCCAGGCAGCAACGGGGGCTCGATTGATGATCGAAGGGATCGAGGAACTGGCAGTCAAGGGTGGAGGGTATCTCCTTTTCTCCGGCTGCGCCGCCGGGGATACCGCTGCATCGGTTGTGCTGAAGGTGAGCTGACAGGATTACCAGGCACACTGTTGGAGCAGGCAGTCGTGGCATCGGGAGTGAGTGACGAGCCACAGCGGCGAGCGGACACCCGCCGCATGTTGAACAAAGGGGAAATGCCACTTCAAAAATGTGCATAATTACACGGGCGGCACCGCAAGGTCCGCAGCTGTGGCGACAGAACGAACGGACGATGCCACGACTGCCGTACTAGAGGCAAATCCCCTCAATCCCTTAAGGGAACCATCCTTAACTACAGGAGCACTACCATGTCTTACGAATTCATAACCCTGAAAAAGGACGACCGCGTCCTGACCATCAGCCTCAACCGTCCCCCCACCAATCCCTTGAACGGCGTGTTCGGTCAGGAGCTGTTCAAGGCCTTCAGCGAAGCCGAGCAGATGGAAGATATTACCGTGGTCATCATCACCAGCGCCCTGGAAAAGGCCTTCATCGCCGGGGCCGATATAAAGGAGATGGCGGCCCAGGATGCCGCCGAAGCGGAACAGTTCTCCAAGCTCCTGCAGGGTGCCAACAATATCCTCAACCGCATGAAGAAGATCGTCATCGCCGCCATCAACGGCCATGCCCTGGGTGGGGGCTGCGAACTGGCCCTGGCCTGCGACTACCGACTGATGACCTCGGGCAAAGCGCTGATCGGCCTGCCTGAGGCAGGGCTCGGCATCATCCCCGGCGCCGGTGGCACCCAGCGGCTGCCGCGACTGGTGGGGCTGTCCAAGGCCCTGGACATTCTGCTGCGCGGCAGGACCATGAGCCCCCAGGAAGCTTTGGCAATAGGCCTGGTGGACAAGCTGATCGAGCCGGAGAACTTCCAGGCGGAAGTGATGCAGTTCGCCCAGGAACTGGCCGCAGGAGCGGGCAAGGCCCTGGGTTACATCAAGGCTGCGGTTTATGAGGGGATAGACTTTCCCCTGGAGCAGGCCCTGGCCGTGGAGCGCAAATATTCGGCGGAAAACAGCAAGACCCACGATGCCAAGGAAGGGCTGACCGCTTTTGTGGAGAAGAGAAGGCCGGAGTTCAAGAACGAATAACCCTAAAAGCATCTTTTGCCACGAATTACACGAATGAACACGAATGAAAATCGAAAACAAACATTGGAAGTTACCCCCCTTTCTTAAAGGGGGACGCGACAACTGCTTCTTTCATTCGTGGCTAACCAAGTTTTTTGACTAAACCATATGAGGAGAACAGACAATGAAACTTGAAGATATCAAAACAGTAGGTATGGCAGGAGCAGGGAGCATGGGGGCCGGCATTGCCCAGATTGCCGCCATGGCCGGTCTGCAGGTGAAAGTGGTGGATATGAGCGAAGAGGTCTGGGGACGGGCGAAGAAGACTATCGTCAAGAGCCTGGAGCGGGTGGTGAAGAAGGGGACCATCACCGAGAAGGAGATGGAGGAGACCCTGGGAAGGATCAGCTTCTCCACCGACGTGGCGAGCCTCAAAGACGTACCTTTCATCTTCGAGGCGGTCTTCGAGGATATCAATGTCAAAAAGGAACTGTTCGCTAAACTGGATGCCGTCTGCGGCGACGATACCATCTACGCCACCAATACCTCTTCCATCTCCATCACCGAAATGGCGGCCCTGGTGAAGAACCCGGCCAACTTCATCGGCATGCACTTCTTCAACCCGGTGCCGGTGATGAAACTGGTGGAGGTGATCCCGGCCCTGCAGACCGCACCCGCCACCAAAGATCTCGCCCTGGAGATGGCGAAAAAGATCGGCAAGACTGCCATCACCTGCAAGGACACCCCCGGCTTCGTCGTCAACCGTTTGTTTGTCCCCTACATCATCGACGCGGTGCGGCTCCTTGAGGAAGGGGTGGCATCGGCAGAGGACATCGACACCGCCATGAAGCTCGGCTGCAACATGCCCATGGGGCCGTTGGAGTTCCAGGATTTCGCGGGGGTGGACATCGGCTACCACGTCATCAACATCTTCCACGAATACATGAAGCAGGAGCGCTTCGCCGCTCCCGGCCTTTTGCGGAACATGATCAAGGCGGGCTATGTGGGACGCAAGGCGGGTAAAGGCTTCTACGATTATTCTGAAGAAAAATGAGCTGCATCAGTTGCCGATGACGTGGCTTCGGGAGTAAGTGACCGAGCCGCAGCAGCGAGCGGACACCCGCCGAAGGCAGAACGGAGCATACCGGGCAGAAGCTAGCTCATTAAGCCATTAAATAGAAAGACGGCGCAAGGTCCGCAGCCGGGGCGACCGAACGAGCAGACGAAGTCGCGGCAGCGGCCACGGCGGCGGAAACTATGCCGTACCCTAGCATTGATCCCACACAAGAAACGAGGGTGAGACCATGATCTGGAACCATGTTGAGACCAGCAGTCGTAACGAAATGAAGAGTATTCAGCTGGGGCGGCTGCAGCAAACTGTCAGCCGTGTCTATGACAATAATCCGGTTTACCGGAAAAGACTCGACGAAAACGGAGTGAAACCCGCCCAGATCAAAACCCTGGACGATATCAGGAGACTCCCTTTTACCGTCAAGGATGATATCCGCGACAACTACCCATTCAACCTCTTCACCGCCAAACAGGAGGACGTTGTCGAATACCATGCCACTTCGGGAACCACCGGCAAACCGATCATTGTCGGCTACACCCGCAATGATCTGGATACCTGGTCCGAAGTCATGGCCCGCTGCCTGACAAGTGCCGGTATAACCAAGAACGATGTCCTGCAGAATATCTATGGTTACGGCCTTTTTACCGGCGGACTGGGAGCCCATTACGGAGGCATCAAGATCGGAGCTGCCGTCATACCCATCTCCGGTGGCAACACCCAAAAGCAGATCATGCTCATGCAGGATTTCGGCACCACCGCCTTGACGGTTACCCCCTCCTTTCTCATGCATGTCCAGGAAGTGGGAACCGAGATGGGAATTGATTTCAGAAAGCTCAAGCTGCGTACCGCCGTCTTGGGGGCTGAATTCTGGACCGACTCCATGCGCGGCAAGATTCAGGAGGATTTCGGCATCAAGGCCTGTGATATTTACGGGCTGTCCGAGATCATCGGGCCGGGTGTGGCCTGCGAATGTCACGAAGCCCGCAACGGTCTTCATATCAATGAGGATTATTTCTACCCCGAAATCATTAACCCGGAGACCGGGGAAGTGTTGCCCCTGGGCGAAGAGGGGGAGCTGGTCTTCACTACCATCGCCAATGAGGGACAGCCCCTCTTTCGCTACCGGACCCGCGACCTGACGAGCCTCAGCCAGGAGTCTTGTGCCTGTGGCCGTACCCTGGTCAAGATGAAAAAGCTGGTCGGCCGCACCGACGACCTGTTGATTATCCGGGGGGTCAACTTTTTCCCGTCCCAGATAGAATCGATAATCCTCAAGCACCCTGGTGTCACCCCCCATTACCTGGTTGTCGTTGAGCGTAATGGGGCTCTGGACGAGGTTGAAGTCAGGATCGAGGTAACGGACCAGCATGCCTACAAGTATGTGGCGGAGACCATGACGGTCAGCCAAAACCAGCGGGTCAGCGACGACCGGGCAACCCGGGATATCGTCAAAAATCTGGTGCGGGACATCAAGGACGTGGTCGGCATCACCGTCAAGGTTACCCTGATGCCTCCCGGAACCATCCCGCGCAGTGAAGGCAAAGCCAAGCGGTTCATAGACAACAGACCGAAATGATCAGATCACCGGAACTCCATTTCCTCGGCTTTCCCATTGAGGGGGCCGAACGCCACAGAAAGGATATGCGTCCATGAAGAAAATAATTTCCGGCAATGAAGCCATTGCCTTGAGCTTTCAGGATTCGGGCGGGATCTTCGCCTCCGGCTATCCGGGAACGCCCAGCACTGAGACCCTGGAAGAGGTGGCCCGCCTGGGCAAGGTTTACTGCGAGTGGGCGCCCAATGAAAAGGTCGGGCTCGAATCGGCCATCGGCGCATCACTTGCCGGCGGCAGGTCCCTGGCCACCATGAAGCATGTTGGGGTCAACGTGGCCGCCGATGCGCTGATGACCCTTACTTACACCGGTGTCAATGCCGGGCTGATTCTGATGGCCGCCGACGATCCGGGGATGCACTCATCCCAGAACGAGCAGGACAGCAGGAACTATGCGAAGTTCGCCAAGGTGCCGATGCTGGATCCTGCAGACTCCCAGGAGGCCTATGATTTCGTCCGGGCAGGCTTCGAGCTCTCCGAGCAGTTCGACACGCCGGTGATGCTGCGCACCACCACCCGGATCTCCCATGCCAAGGGGATTGTGGAAGCGAAAGGCGCAATCGAACCGAAGGTCGGCGAATGGGTGAAAAATGTCCCCAAATACGTCATGCTCCCCAACTTCGGCAAGATCAAGCATGTGGAAGTGGAGGCGCGCCTGCTCAGGCTGCAGGCATATGCCGAGACAACGCCACTCAACCGGGTGGAGATGGGGGATCCGGAACTGGGTATCATTACCTCCGGCATTTCCTACCAGCATGTGAAGGAGGCTTTTCCCAACGCCTCCATCCTTAAACTGGGGCTGGTTCATCCGCTGCCGGAAAAGAAGATCCGGGAGTTTGCCGGCCAGGTCGGTCGCCTGATGATCGTCGAGGAGATGGACGCCATCTTCGAGGAGCAGATCCGGGCCATGGGGATCGAGGTCCATGTGGGCAAGGATCGGATCTCCCTGTGCGGCGAGGTTAATGCCGACCTTATTCGGGCCGCGGCAGGGGCCGTGGTTACTACGGTGAGCACGGCCCCTGTGGAGAACCTCCCCCAGCGCCCCCCCACCTTCTGCCCCGGTTGTGCCCACCGCGGGCTCTATTCGATCCTTAGCAAGCTGAAGGTCTTTGTCTCCGGCGATATCGGCTGCTACACCCTGGGCGCTCTTCCCCCCCTGAGCGCCATGCATACCTGCATCTGCATGGGGGCCAGCATCAGCGCCGCCCATGGCATGGCCAAGGTCAACGAGATTGCCGGCAGATCCGAAAAACCGGTGGCCGTCATCGGCGACTCCACCTTCTTCCACTCGGGCATCACCGGCCTGTTGAGCATGGTCTACAACAGCGGCAACGCCCTGGTGATCATCATGGACAACCGCACCACCGGCATGACCGGCGGCCAGGAAAACCCCGGCTCCGGCAGGCTGCTCCAGGGGGAAGCGGCCAAACAGGTGGACATGGTGGATCTGGTCAAGGTGCTGGGAATCGACAACGTGGTGGAGATCAACTCCTATGATCTGCAGGCAACCGAGGCCGCCATCAGGAAGGGATTGGAAACTCCAGGGCCATATGTCCTGGTGGACAAAAATCCCTGCATCCTCCGCTACCGGGTGAAAAAGCCGCTGGTGGCAGTTTCTGCTGAAAAATGCACCGGTTGTCGCGCCTGCCTCAAGGTCTCGTGCGTCGCCCTGGGACTGACCGCTGCCGGCGACAAGCCGAAGGTCGCCATTGACCCCAATATCTGCAACGGCTGCGGTGTCTGCTCCCAGCAATGTAAATTCGACGCCATGACGGTGGTCGGGACCGGAGGAAACAATGAAAGTATTTAACATCGTCATCGCCGGAGTGGGGGGCCAGGGGGTGCTCATGGCCTCCAGGGTATTGGCAGAAAGCGCCCTGGCCAGCAGTATGGATGTGAAACAGAACGAGGTTCACGGCATGGCCCAGCGGGGAGGGAGCGTCATCTCCTTCGTCCGCATCGGCGACAAGGTCCATTCCCCGGTCGTCATGCCCGGTACCGCCGATATCCTCATCTCCTTCGAGCCCCTTGAGGCCCTTCGCTACCTGCACTACCTCAAGCCGAAAGGCAAGCTGGTCTACAACAACGTCACCATCAACCCCAGCACGGTTGCTTCGGGGCTGGCCACCTACCCCACCGACGTGGAGGCGCAAATAGCCAAGGGCTGCCCTGAAGCCCACGGCATCGACGCCCTGCAGATTGCCAAAGAAGCGGGCAACGCCAAGGCGGTCAACATGGTCATGGTCGGTTCGGTGATGAAGGGGCTCCCCATCGATGCCACTGTCGTCGAAGGAGTGGTCCGGGAAATCTCGCGGGACAAGGGAGTCGAAGTCAATCTGGCCGCCCTTCGCGGCGGAGCTGAGGCAGCTTGAGCAATTTGACTGCCGCGGCTTCGGGAGTGAGTGACAGAGCCGCAGCGGCGAGCGGACACCCGCCAGAAGCTGAACAAGGCACCAGCGCATGGAAGCTGATCCTCCAGTGGGGAGATTAACAAACAGTGCAAGGTCCGCAGCTGTGGCGACCGAGCGAACGGACGAAGTCGCGGCAGTCGTTCACTTAACCGTCCGATGAAACACATAAGAAGGGAGATCCCATGAAACTGAAACAACTGTCCGTCTTTCTTGAAAACTCTCCCGGCCGCCTCTATGAGGCGACGAAAGCCCTGGGGGATGCAGGGCTCAACCTGAAGTCCCTCAGCATCTGCGACACTGCGGGCTTCGGCGTGCTGCGCATCCTCGTCTCCGATGTGGTCAAGGCCCGCCGGGTGATCATGGAGAAGCAGCTGCCGGCGCGGGTTGACGATGTCGTTGCCATCGAGGTTGATGATACCCCCGGCAGCCTGGCCAATAATGTGCTCAGGCTCTTTCTCGATTACCAGGTCAACGTGGAATACATGTACGCCCTGGCCGGGACCGGCCCTTCATCCGGCAAGGCAGTGATGATCTTCCGCTTCAGCGACAACGACCGGGCAATCGAACTGATGCTGGACAATGGCATCAAGATCCTCGATGCGGAGGCTTTCGGCATGGTGGAAAGTCCCCGCCCGGTATAGCTACCGCTTTATCCATCCAAGGAGTTACGCCCATGAATTATTCGCCAAAAAAATTCGCCGTCATCGGCGCAGGGCCCGTAGGGGCTATCGTTGCCGCGTTCCTGGCCAAGGGGGGATACGAGGTCACCCTCTGCGACGTTGTGTCGAGCCTCCTGGAACCTGCCCTGAATCCAGGGATCATCATCGAAGGGGTTGATTCGCTGCAAGCCAGAGTAACTAAGGTTACCACCAGTGTTGATGACATCGTCAACGACCTACCCGATGTCATTTTCGTCACCGTCAAGGCCACCGCCATCCCTCTGATCGCCTCCGCCTTGGAAAACTTTGTCGGCGAAGGGCGCTACGTGGTCAGCTGGCAAAACGGCATCGATACCGAACTGGACCTGGCCCAGCACCTGGGCAGGAAATCGGTGATGCGGGCGGTGGTCAATTACGGTTGCGTGCCTTTGAGCCCTGCCCACGTGCGAATAGCCTTCCATCACCGGCCCCACTTTCTCCAGGAATTGGACCCCGATTCCAGGGACGCGGCCATCGGTATCTGTGATGCCCTGACCAACTGCGGGCTGGAGACCCGTCACACCGACCGCATCACCGACATGGTCTGGCGCAAGTCGGTGATGAACTCATGCATGAACGCCATCTGCGCCGTCACCGGCAAGACCATGATCGAGATCATCATCGACCCGATCCTTTTCAACCTGGTCGACTCCCTGATCAAGGAGGGGGTAGCCGTGGCCAGGGCCAACGAATTCGTTCTTGGTTCAGACTTCTATCCTTACTGCGTCAACTACATAAAGAACGCCGGCAACCATAAGCCTTCCATGCTCCAGGACATCGAAGCCGGGCGCAGAACTGAAGTGGATTACATCAACGGCAAGATCGTGGAATACGGCGCCCAGGCCGGCATGGCTACCCCCTACAACACCATGATCCGCGGGCTGGTAAAGGCCCTCGAATCAAGGTAATTGAAGATGCCGCCGACGAATTTCGAGGCTTTAAAAGGTTCCTCAGACACCTCCCCCGAAAAGGCAGTCGTGGCATCAGGAGAGAGCGACGAGCTACAGCGGCGAGCGGACACCCGCCCCATGTGGAACGGAGAAGCAACCGGCCAATTCAAGCATCGTGCACCATTACACGGGCGGTACAGCAGGGTCCGCAGCTGTGGCGACAGAGCGAACGGACGATGTCGCGACTGCCGGGATGAACATATTAAAACTACGAAGAAGGAGGTGTTGTGCTTTCGGAACCAGGGGACAATCGGACGCAATTTTAACAGCGGGATGCAGGTAACAACAAGGAGGATGACGTGACGGAAATGAAAATAAATTGGGCAGCAGTAGCCAACCATCCGAAATTCGTGGAATTGCACCGGGCAAAGATGCGGTTTCTAGTGGGCTTGTGGCTGGTGGGCGCGGCCTCGTATTTCCTTGTCCTGATCGGTGCGATATCTGCACCCGGACTCTTCAACACCAGGATCATCGGCAGACTCAATTTCGGTTATCTGTTTTGCCTCTTTCAGTTCGTGCTGGCCTGGGGCATCGCCATTTACTACACCCGCAAATCCAACAATGAATTTGACCCCCTTACCAAAGAGCTGCTGGAGCTGATCAGCAAGGAGGAAGGCCAATGAGAAACGTATTTCTTGGTGTTATCTTCGCTCTTGCTTTCGGTCCCCTGGCCTTTGCTGCAGAACCGCCGACAAAACCCGGCGCTGGTACCGGAGCTGCCATTTCTGCCCAAGCTGCGCCGAATGCCCTTTCGCCAGCCGCCCCAAGTGCCAATCCCCCTACCACGGCCACCAAAAGCCCGGCCCCCATGCCGAAAAAGATGCAGACCAACCGTGGATTCACCATCAGCATGTTCCTGCTGATCATCGCCGCTACGGCAGGGATTGTCGTCTGGGCATCGAAGAGCACTAGCACCGCTGCCGACTATTATGCTGCGGGGGGAGGCATCTCGGGGATGCAGAACGGCTGGGCCATTGCCGGGGATTTCCTCTCGGCCGCCACCTTCCTGGGGATTACCGGGCTCATGTCCCTCTTTGGCCCCGACGGCTTCATGTACTCGGTGGGGATCATCATCAGCTTCCTAACCATCCTGCTCATCATTGCCGAACCGTGCCGCAATGCCGGCAAGTATACCCTGGGAGACATCCTTGCCTTCCGCTCCTCATCCAAGGCAGTTCGTGCCGTCGCTTCCCTTTCCGCAGTCGTCGTTTCCATTTTCTACCTGCTGGGGCAGATGGTGGGGGCGGGAAAACTGATGCAACTGCTGCTCGGCATCCCCTACAAGGCTTCAATCATCGGCGTCGGCGCCCTGATCATCGTCTATGTGGCTCTGGGAGGAATGAAGGCCACCACCTGGGTGCAGATCATCAAAGCCGGACTCCTCATGTTCACCGGTACCATCCTGAGCGGTGCCATACTCTGGAAATCCGGCTTCAACCTGCTGACTTTCTTCGACAGTGTCGCCGCAAGCCAGGCCATTCAGGACCACGTGCGTGGAGTAATGAAGCATGCCACCGCCGAACCCGGTTTCGATTACGGACAGCGGTTCCTGGAACTGGGGCTGTTCTTCAAAAACCCGCTGGACCAGATATCCCTTGGCCTGGCCTGGATATTGGGCGCAGCCGGACTGCCCCATGTCATGATGCGCTTTTTTACCGTCCCCAACGCCAAGGAAGCACGGAAGAGCGTTGTCGTTTCCATGTTCCTCATCGGCGCCTTCCTGATCATGGTTTCGTTCCTGGGGTTCGGCGCTGCTCTCTACGTTACACCCCAGCAGATAACCGCACTGGATAAGGGGGGGAATATGGCAGGGTTGATGATTGCCCAGTATGTGGGTGGCGGCGCCGGAACCATCGCCGGCGACCTGCTGCTGGCCTTTGTCTGTGCCGTCGCCTTTGCCACCATCCTGGCAGTAGTCTCGGGGCTGGTTCTCGCCTCATCGGCGGCCATCGCCCATGACCTCTATGTGAACGTCATCAAAAGCGGCAAGGCCGATCAGGGAACCCAGATAAAGGTTGCCAGGATAGCTTCATTCTTTGTCGGCGCCGTTGCCATCGTCCTCGGCATTGCCTGCGAGAATCTCAACATCGCCCAGCTGGTGGGCCTGGCCCTGGCCGTTGTCGCCTCGGCCAACTTTCCCGTCCTGCTCTTCGCCCTGTTCTGGAAACGGTTCAATTCGGCGGGCATCATCGCCGGTCTGGTGGTCGGCACGGTCGTCACCATCGCGGTATTGATGGTGTCGCCCAATATGACCTATCCGAAAAAGATCGCCGCCGATGCCCAGAAGATCGTCGTCACCCTGGAGAAAAAACAGGCCGAGGGGGTAGTGCTTGCGGAAAAGGATCTGAAAACCTTGGAAAAGGCCCGTGCAGACTATGCCCAGAACAAAAACGGCACTTCGCTGGTGGGACTGGATGCGCCGCTGTTCCCGCTGAAGAACCCGGGCATCGTTTCTGTGCCGATCGGCTTCCTCGTCACTATCGCCGCCACCCTGCTCTTCCGCAATAAGCGCGAGGAGGAAATGTTCGAAGAGCTCTTTGTCCGGCAGACGACAGGTTACGGCATGGCAAAAGCAGCCAAGCACTGAACGAACAGGTAATTCTGATCGCAAAAAGGGCAGGATTGATTGTAAAATCCTGCCCTATCCTTTGCCAAGGCCCCGCTTTAAGCAACATATACGGCGACTGCTGCAACCTGTCGCCTTCCTGCCCCACCCATTGAGATACGTTACGACAAAAACGTGCTTTCCCCCATCCACCCAATTCCGCATGAAAACTTACTCTAATGAACTTCTTGACACTATCGCTTCCGGGGGTGTATGAATGTGAACAATTTCTGTAGAACAAAGGGCTCTAAATGGGAGATCAGGGCCAGATCCGTTGGAATATAAAATAGCCGCTGCAAAATATCATAAATTTTTCTGGAGGAGACCACATGTCAATCCTGTTCCGATGCCTTGTAAAATTTGTTCTGCTATCAGGTGTAATCACAGCCGCAGGTTGTTCTTGGCCTAGCGTAAAAATAGGAAATGACAAATATCTCCTTTCACCAACACCGACCAGTGAGACAACCAAAAGCACCTCAAATCCAGGAGACATCCGGCGGAGATGAAATAAGAGTGAGAAGTTGGACAACCCTAAGGTAAGGTCTGCGGCGGAATACGGATAAGAGGGATCTACAAATTACAAAAGTGGACAGCAGAGCAAGGGGCAGAAAAGGCAGAAAAGGGGACGTTGTTTGCTGGTTTGCTAACATATTTTTAGCATCGAGAGGCAGTTGACTCCATACACATAATTTCAGCTAGTTAGTATGTACAAATCGACAAACAAACAACGTCCCCTCGACCTCTCCCTACTTCAATTGAGACAAAAGGGGCAACGACTTATTCGTTGCCCCTCCAGAAATGTTTCTGGCTTCAGTGGCCTGGTTCTGCTGTTACGGATATATGACCTCGGCGCACGACAATATCTCAAAATATGTTGCCCAGGCTCCGATCTCGTACTGAACCTCAACCAGCCCCGTGCTGTCTGTGTGTGCTAGCATATAGAATGTCGCCCAGCTGTCATCTGAATTTACTTCCACACTTCTCTTGTTTGTGCTGATCAGGATCCGTTTAGATGCTAACGTCATATATCTAAACTTCACCTGAACATCTTTATCAACAATATTACAGTTGTATGTCGCGATATTTCCCGCTGTGCTTTCCTCCACGTTGTTGAAAAGCAAAATTATACCGGCAAAAACCATGGCCAAAACTAATCGCAGTATCTTCATCTTCACTCTCCCTTGTGAGTTGATGTTATTTCGTGCTCGTGGCGCGATCATTTTGTAAATCTAATGGTCGGCAGCGGCGCTTAAGCGCAATGTAACAGTTCACAATTGCCGGCACTGGAATAGCGCCTGCCTGACTTTGAGATTTGGACCCATTGCTACACTGGACCCTTGACAACACCTGGTTTTTTCTCTTTGACATTTGCCCCTTTATGTAGGCCAGAAATATCTCATTTATAAACAAGAAATGTCAATTAATATTTTTATACAGTTTGCTGTTAATGAAGCTATCTTTGGAACCTTGTTTACAACAAAAAAAGCATCCTCCACAACGGAAGATGCTTTTTTTTGCATCCAAAAGAAATTACCGGCTTTAACTCATCACCGGCAACACCTGCACGGTTGCACCTCTCCATCCTGCGCACCCTCATTGCGCAACCGGTAATAATCCTCCGGAGTATTGATATTAGCAAAGAGGGCAGAAAAGGAAAAGAGAGGAAAAGGGGACGAGAGAGGAAAAGGGGACGTTGTTTGCTGGTTTGCTAACATATTTTCCGCATCGAGAGGCAGTTGACTCCATACACATAATTTCAGCTAGTTAGTATGTACAAATCAACAAACAAACAACGTCCCCTCGACCTCTCAAACAACGTCCCATCGACCTCTCTTGGAAATTGTCTACTCACGGCTGTAGTTGGATTTGCATCCGCCGAAGTCCCTTTCCCGTCCGTGTGGTGGGATTGCCACCATCCACCACGCGGTTGCCGCAGATAAAGACGTCGTAGTTAATTGGTCCCTCCGAGTCACTCTCTCCTGCTAATGCAAAGAGCATCTGCGTGGGGTTCGGCGTTGACGAACTCCCACTCAATGCACCTTCACTCCAGCCGATGAATTGATCGCGGATCTCGTAGCAGACTTTTTGGCCGGCGAGCCTAGGGAATATGACCTCAGAAATTCTATCCCCGGGCCCATTATCATTGGCGAAGATCGTAAGCGTCTTGTTCAGGACTTGCGCTTCGCTATCATTACTCTGAGTACTGCTATCACCACCAAAGCCATTATTGGTGAGAGAATCTCCAACGTTGAAGGTCCAGTCAGAGGGTGCATGCCCGTACTTTGTCGCCACTGCGATTTTAGTATTCCCAAACGCAGGATTGAGATCAACATGGACACATGCCTCAAACCACCCGTCACCATTCGAGTCGACGGGTGCCACGAGCAGGCTCAACGGTGCGATACTGCAACCGGGGGAAGCTGTCCCCGACTTTAAGTCGACGGTACAGTCGATTGGTCGTTTCGGGCTCGGACAGAATGTCTGAGCTGAGGTGTTACCTGCAACCACCAGCAAGAAGGCTATTGTCGCTCCTAAGAGATACCCTTTCATCCGCTTATTCAGTTTCATACGCCCCTCCATTTGAACGAGGTTTTGTCAAAAGGTGCGGGAACAAACTTTGCCCGGATTAATTTAAGTTTGTGGAATAAGTGAATACCACAATTCCCAATCACAAGAACTCACCTCCTTTCACAATGCCTTGGTTCTACAGGATTCCGACTCACTAGCCTTGTCGTAAAAAAATAAACTCCTAAGCGATAAATTATTAAAGTATAATTAATATTCTTATATCACCGGGCAACAACAACACAACAAATTATTTTTTCATTTTCGTATATCGCGAGAGGGGAAAAAGGGGAAAAAGAGGATGTTGTTTGCTGGTTTGTTAGAGAGAGTGGAGCAGATCAAAATTGTTTCAGCGATCCGTCTGGCAGTGTAAAGAGTTTTTCGCTTTTATCTTGGCGGGGGTAACATATTGGTGTCAGAGCTACACGTTTCACCATAATTGAAAGCATCAAGCAGCCAGCAGTTCTTTTATAAGCTCCGGTTTCTTGATGGCAATAGTGATAAGAGACTTCGCTGCTCCGGAGGGAGTTCGCCGCCCTTGCTCCCATTCTTGGAGGGTGCGGAGCGATACAACAAGCAATTTTGCAAATTCGCTCTGCGACAGGCCGATCTTGAGACGGGCCGTAGCAATAGGAGAAACTTCCAGAGTGGAAACACGCCCGACCTTGCCGGCCTTTGTATTTTGTAATTGAAAATTATATATTGACTCAAGCTAACTTTTTTCCTTAGAATGCCTGCCAGCCTTAACGGCACAAATACAGAGGAGGATTCATGAGAAAAAATGTATTAGTAGCACTCGTTGTTGCACTGACAGTAAGTTCCAGCCTGGCCTTTGCAGCATCGACCCCTTTATTCAATGCTCCTGTCAAATTCGGGGAAGGCGTACCCGGCAGAGGGCATGGTCGTATGGCTGTTGATGGCCAGAATTTTTATGCAACATTTGGCACCGAGACTGCGGCCATGGCAAACACCAACGGCCGAATTCAGGACGCGGTGCGAATCGTAAAAAGCGCCAACAGAGGAGCTTTGTGGGGCCGATCCACAGCCCTTCAAACCTCCGATTTCTCTGCATTCCCCGTCGCCTTTACGGCGGTTGACCAATTCAGCGCCCGAGTAGCCATCAGCAACGACCCTCTCTACCCGGGACAGAAGATTGTCCATACCATATGGAAATCAACCGAGAGCAGCGGTGTGGACAACATCTATTACTCCTTCTTCGCGACACGACCGGATCAGAACGGCTGGAGCGCGCCCGTCAAGATCAACGGCACCACAAATGTCATGAACGGAGCCGAACTCGTAGTCACCGCAAGCGGCAGCATTCACGTTGTGTATGGATCGTTGACTGGTGCACAGCCGGCTGAGACCTTGTATTACACTGGCGCGCAAGCCCCCGGGGGAATTTTCTCCGAGCCTACGGTACTGCCGTTGCCGGCGTATCAAATGCGTGTGGGTGAACCGGCGTTGGCAGTAGATTCATCCGACAACGTCTACGCCGCATACGTCGCCGATTCAAAGTCGGTCTATCTCAACAAGAAGCCTGCTTTATCATACAACTGGTCGGCACCGCAACTGGTAGCTGACCTGGGAAGCATGAGCCAGGACCTTTCTCTGGCGGTTGCGGATTCAAACTCTTACTACATTGCAGTTATTGGAGGAGTGCCGACAGAAAGCTTGTCTCTCATGGTTACAACCGATGGCGGCACGACCTGGAGAGCGCGTACCCTGATTGCCGACCATTCCTATGGTGGGATCACCTCTGGCCCGAGTGTAGTGGTCTCGCCGACCAAAGTCATTACTGTAGCCTCTGAAACCGGAACGGTCGTGGACTGGAATTACACCTTTACCGGCATCAAAGTCTGGCGTTCCGACGACAACGGCGCTACCTGGTCCGCACCGGCCAGCGTGAAGGGACAATCGAATCCTCGTCTGATTCTGGACAGCTCTAACAAGGCTAATCTTTCGGTGGCCGACGAACAGAACAACGACGGCTCGAATCTGCTTTGGATACGAGAGAGATAACTACGGGAAACACCGGAAAAGGGAATAGCGATCCAGCTATTCCCCTTTTCATTTTCGAGCAAAAAAAGGGACATTGTTTGCTGGTTTTTAGCGTCCAACGGCGAACCGGCAAACCACCGGTTACGGCATCGCCACAGCGAAACATTAACAACTCTTCCGCAAAAAAACCGGGGCAGGAATTTACCTTCAATTCCTGCCCCGATCCTGTTGCTCTTTACCACTCTTGTTCACTTACGTTGCTTGGTGTGGCCGGTCTTTACCTAACAGCCTGTTACAACCACGGCCGCTAAGACGACTGCAAAAGCATCTCATTTTCCTGTCCCAAAGGGTCAGGGTCCTTTTCAGCATTGCGCAACCGGTAATAATCGTCCGGGGTATTGATATTGGCGAAGGAACAGAATCCGGGATCGAACCGGGCCACTTCTGCCGCCTCCACCTCCTTTACCCGAACCTTGGGGAGCACCGAGATGACCCGCTGTTCCCCTTTATCCAGCAGTTCTTCCAGTGCCGGGAGACACCCCATGCCATAAATGGCATGGAGGGGCTCATAGCCACCATCGCTTCTGGGAATGACCACATCCACGTCCTGGTACTGCTGGGCCAGGTGCCGGATCAATTGCGGGTTCAGGTGGGGCATATCGCAGGCAACGGTAAAGACGGCCTCCTCGTTGCACTGGCTGAGCGCCGCATGGATGCCGGCTGTCACTCCCTTCCCCGGGAAGATGTCGGACACCTTCCGGCAGGGGAGGAACTGGTAATGCTGCGGCGTGTTGGTGACGATGATCACCTCCGTGAAGAGTTCGGCAAGGGTGCGGTAGATCCCCTCGATCATTCGTCCTCCCCGGTGGAGGAGGAGCGCCTTGTTGTGGTAACCCATGCGGCTCGACTTCCCTCCCGCCAGTATGACGCCGGTCATGCCCGTAATCTTCCCTCCGGCAAGCCGGCCTGCTGTCCTTATCTTGTGATGTCTGTGGACGTGCATGACTCCTCCTCCGATGGAGATACTGATCACGCTGCGGCTGAGAGCTTGCGCACCGAGCACATCAAAGACTTGACGTCGGGGTAGCCGAGAATTTTCTCCCGGCAATCCGTGTCGGTGAGCAGATTGGCATTGGCCTCACCCGACCAGCCATGGGGAACGAAGATGCAGCCTTCCGCCACCCGCTCATCCAAAGCCACCTTCATCTTGATGGAGCCGCGGTTGGTCTCGATAAGGATGTCGTCGCCACTGGCCAGACCGTAGGTGGAGCCGGTCTTCAGCCCCATTTCGGCTACGGGGTGAGGAGCCTCAGCCTTCAGCTCGTCGATGCCGCGGAACTGGCTGTGCACGTAGTAGTAGTTGCGGTGGCCGGTGGAAAGGATCAGCGGATATTTTTTCAGGTACTTGGCATCGCTGTTCCTGGGGCTCCGCTCAGGCTCGATGTATTCCGGCAGTGGGTTGGCTCCCACCTGGGCCAGGGCATCGCTGTAGATTTCGATCTTGCCGGTAGGGGTCGCGAACATCCCGTCCTTGACCACGTATTTCTTCTCGCCGTAATAAAGTCCTTCCGGCTGGTCGTGGAGCATCTGCTCGAAGGTAATGCCGGTCGGTCCCAGTTCGAACTGGATCAGTTCTTCTTCACTCTGCCAGGGGAACTTGTCGCCGATGCCGAGCCTCTTGGCCAACTCGGTGAAGACCTTCCATTCCGACCAGCTTTCGCCGATGGGTTCGATGCACTTCTTGCGCAGCATCAGATAGGGCAGACAGTGGCAGACGTTGTAAGTATAGGCCAGACCCCACTTTTCCAGGTGGGAACAGGCAGGCAGCACATAGTGGGCCTCCTGGGCAGTCTCGGTCATGAACATGTCATGGACCACCAGGAGATCCAGGCGACGGAAGGCCTCGCGGAAGGCATTGGAATCGGCCATGGAGACGAGGGGATTGCCTCCCACCACATAGAAAGCCTTCAACTTGTCGGGGATCGCCTCCGGCACCATGGTGATGACGCCGTAGGGACTCTTTCTCCCCCAGACCTCGATAAAGAGCGGGTATTCATCCATGCCTAAAGGGTCCCCCTCCACGTTGAGCCCCACATTGCCGAAGTGGGGGCGGGGGCTGATCACCCAGCCGCCGGGGACGTTGATATTGCCGGTAATGATCTGAAGCACGGAAAAGGCGCGGCTGTTCTGGGTGCCGCCGGCGGTCTGGTCCTGGGTACAGGTTCCCTGGAAAATGGAAGCCCCCTTGGTGGTGGCGAAAAGTCGCGCCAACTCCCGTATTTTGTCTGCGGGAACCCAAGTGATCTCCTCTGCCCATTCCGGGGTAAAGGGCTCCACATGGGGTACCAGCTTGTCGAAGCCGATGGTGAATTTGTCGACAAACTCATGGTCGACCAGGTCTTCCTTGATGATCACATGGAGCATGGCCATGGCCATGGCGCCATCGGTGCCGGGACGGATCTTCAGGTACATGTCCGCCTGATCAGCCATTGGCGTTCGCCGGGGGTCGATGACCACCAGTTTTGAACCCTTGGCAAGATTCCGCTCCAGGGCCAGTTTCAGAGGGAAATCACTGGCGTCCGGATTATGTCCCCAGAGAATGTAGAGCTTGGAATCCAGTTCTTCAGTAGGGTACTTGCCGAAGGTGATCTGCCTGGTGCGGATGCGCATGCGATAGCAGATGCTTTCCACGGAGAAGAAGTTGGGGGAGCCGAAGGCCGCCTTGAATCTCTGTGTCAATTGAGCCATCTCCAGGTTTTCGACGCCGATGGAACCGCTGAACACGCCAAGGACGCTGGGGCCGAACTCCTCTTTCAGCTTGAGCAGCTTGGCGGAGATCTCGTCCAGTGCCTGGTCCCAGGTTATTTCCACGAACTTTCCATCCACTTTCTTCAATGGTGTTTTGATGCGATGGGGAGAGTAGACATGGGTAAGGGCCGCTTCACCCTTTGGACAAAGCTGGTCGGAGTTGATGGGGTGCCCCTTCAGCCCCTCCACCTTTACCGCCTTGCCGTCCTCGACGGTAACGGTGGTGCCGCAGCTGTGATAGCAAAGGGTGCAATCGGTTAATACCTGCTTTGATGAAGTCATAGGTGCTCCTTCTCTGGATAGTGTCGGCATCGGCAAGGGTTCAGCTTGAGGTGATGCTTACCGGAGTAAGAGCAACTGTTATGCCAAATGATGTTTTAGTGATTAAAGTTGCTAAGATATGGCAAAGTTACTGGAATCTGCAGTATTTTTCCAGTGAGACATGGCAGGCAGGATAAAACAATGGTGTTCTTCAAGTGAATCTTTGTCCGGAATCCGGACAACTGTCTGTTTTCCGTACAGACAACTCGATAACTATCAGTCGCTGCCGAGCTTTTCGTAGAGCTTGGAGCGGCTGATACCCAAGAGCCGCGCTGCTTTGGACTTGTTCCCCCCGGCCTCCGCCAGGGCGGCCTGGATCGTCTCCATTTCCATGACTGCCAAGGTCTGGGTAGCCTTTGCCGCCATTCCGCCTGGGCGGCCAACGATCTCTTCGGGAAGGTCCTGCAGTTCGATCAGTCCGCTTTCCCGATAATTCAACATCCGTTCGATGATGTTTTCCAGCTCCCTGATATTGCCGGGCCAGTCGTAGCGGGTCAAGGCCTCCAGAGCCGCCTCGGTAATCCCTTCCACCCGCCGGCCCAACTGGTTGTTGTATTTGCGGATAAAGGTGTCGGCAAGGAGCGGGATATCCTTGCGCCTGTCACGCAGGGGGGGAATCTTCAGCTCGACGACGTTGATCCTGAAATAGAGGTCCTCCCTGAATGTCCCTTCGGTCACCATTCGCTTCAGGTCCCGGTTGGTGGCAGCGATGATACGCACATCCACCTTGCGGGCCTTGACGCCGCCGACCCGCTCGATCTCCTTGTCCTGGATAACCCGCAGCAGCTTGCTTTGCAGGGCCAGGGGCATATCGCCGATTTCGTCGAGAAAGATTGTTCCGCAATCGGCCAGCTCGAATTTTCCCGGTTTTCCCTGTTTGCGCGCCCCGGTGAAGGCGCCGTCCTCATAGCCGAACAGTTCCGCCTCCGCCAGTTCACCTGGAATGGCCGAACAGTTGACCTTGATGAAGGGTTCCTTGCGGCGGTTGGAGGCATTGTGGATGGAATGGGCAAAGAGCTCCTTGCCGGTGCCGCTTTCGCCGGTGATGAGCACGGTGGAATTGCTCCTGCCCACCTGCAGCACCTGGGATTTCAGGGTGGCAATGCGCTCGTCCCGGCAGACGATGCTCCCCACAGTGTAGCTGGTGCCGTTTACCTTGTAGAGCTCGTTCTTGTAATAGTTGAGCTGCATGTTGATCCGGTTGATCTGCTGGACGATATCGGCCAGGTTATCAAGATCCTCATATATCTTGACGACAAACCCCTTTGTGTTCCCCTCCTTGGTGATCGGCAGGGTGGACACCACACAGGGCTTGGCATTTATTTCCAGCACACTTAGCGGCATCTGGTTGTGGGACAGGGGAATGAACCTGTTGATGTTCTCTCCGATAATATTATCTTTCGGCTTGCCGATCTTGTTGCAGAAGCGGGCATTGACCAGGGTGATCATCCCCGCCTCATCCAGGACCGCCACCCCCTCGTAAGCAACCTCAAGGACCGTCTCCAGGGTCATTTTCAGTTCCTTGACCGTTTCCAGTTCATGGGCGACCCCTTCCACATCAGTCATATCCTGAATGACGAAAATGACCCCCTTGTTTTTCATATTCTGGTATATGGGTACGGCGGTGGCAATGAGTTTCAGGGCGTTGTGCTCGATCTTGCGGGGAAGCATCCAGTTGCCGCTGATGACGGGCGAAAAATCCCTTTCCAGCTCTTGGAGGTAGTCACCGATGTAGCGCCCGGACTGCACCCCCCCGAGGATATTCTTGGCGTACTGGTTGGCCATGGTAACCATGCCCGTGTCGCTGGTGGCCAGGATGCCGGCCGGCACGTTCTCGATGACCCCGGACAGCTCCCGGAAAAGATAGTCGGTCCGATCCAGCAGCTCCAGGACGGTCCCCGCCTGGGTCGCCACGCCGATCGGCTCGTTTTCCCGGTTGACGACGATGGTCTGCCCCACCCGGCATGATTGCAGCCATTGGGAGAGCGCCTCAAGACTGTCATAGGTGGTGTCCTCGCAGGCGCTTACCACCTCCCGGATATAGTGTTTTTCAATGGTGGAATCGATATCGACGCTCTGCAAGAGGCAATCGTAGAGATGGGATTTGGAGAAATAGCCGATCAGCTTTCCCTGGTCATCGACCACCGGCACCCCGTTCAGCCGGGATGACTGGAGCAGCTCCACGGCCCTGCGTATGGTGTCGCCTGGGCGAATCTGCACCCTTGTTGCCAGCATGATTTCGCTGACCCGCATAAATCTCTCCTCCGAATCTGGTGGGATCACCGGCAGCAACCAGGGCCGCAGCCGTGATTATTTATACCATGAATTGGGGGGCAAAAGACCCGGAATTTACACACGTGGCAAAGTCACGGCAACAGGCGCTCTAACATGCCGCAGACCGAAAAAGGGTTCTTCACACATTTCCGTAGCAGGCAGTCGTGGCGTCGGGAGTGAGTGACAAGCTACAGCGGCAAGCGAGACACCCGCCTCATGTTGAATGGAATGGATCCGCCACTTCAAGTATCATGCCCTATTACACAGGCGGCACCACAAGGTCCGCAGTTGTGGCGACATAGCGTACGGACGATGCCGCGACTGCCTTTTTCCACAGAGTTTCCGGTGAGCATAAAAAAGGCGGAACACTCCTGTGTCCCGCCACCACACTTACAACTATTTTTGTGTTTACTACTGATCTTCCGCTTCAGATCCAAGTCCCCCTTTATGAAAGGGGGATTTAGGGGGATTTGCTGTTGCGGCTCTATGAAATCCCCCCCTGCCCCCCTTTCACAAAGGGGGAAATCTTGTTGGCGGAAGATTAGTGCTAATCAGGACAATTTTTGCGTTCGCTTCAGGAAATATATGCCGCTAAAGCAATGGTCAGCAGCATGGTATCGGCCGAATCGGAGCGGGAGGTAAGGACGATAGGCGCCTTCGCCCCCATGACTGCCGTGGCGATGCGCTGCTGGGTGTAGTAAACCAGGCACTTGCGCAACGGATTCGCCGAAAGCAGATTCGGCATCATGATGATGTCCGCCTGGCCGGCCACCTCCCCCTTGATCTTCTTGTATCTGGCCGACTCCACCGAAATGGCGTTGTCGAAGGCCAGGGGCCCCTCGATGAGGCATCCTTCTATCTGCCCCCGCTCGGCCATCTTGCTCAGGGCCGCCGCCTCTATGGTATCCGGCATGGCGGGATTGACCACCTCCACCGCCGAGATGACCGCCACCTTGGGCAAGTCGTTGCCCAGCTTGTGGGCCAGGCCGACGGCGTTTTCGATGATCTGCTTTTTCTCGTCCAGGGTCGGCGACACGTTGATGGCACAGTCGGTAATGAAGCGGAAGCCTCCTCCCGGAGCATCGACGATCTTCTCGTAGATGGTGATCTCGCTGATGACCTTGTTGTCGTTCAGCCCCTTCTGTTTGTCGAGGATGGCCCGCATGAAGGTGGCGGTGGGGAGATTTCCCTTCATGATGGCGTTGGCGCTTCCCACCACCACCAGCCGCACCGCTTCCTCGGCCGCTTCCTTCTGGTCGATAATATTGATGATATTGATGAGATTGGCATCGAAGCCAGCCTCCGCAGACATGGTCTTTATTTTTTCTTCATCTCCCACCAGGATAAAATCGGCGAGTTTTGCCTCAAGTGCCTGCTTTACCAGTTTCATCACGGTCGACCCTTCGGGGCTGACGATGGCGATCTTTTTCCTCGGTTTTTCTTGTACGGCGGTAATGAGTTCGTCGAATGATTTCAGCATTTTTCCTCTCCTCTCAGTAAATTGAAAGCTGTTCGGTGCCCTTGAAATAGCGCATTGCGCCTGCAGCCAGGGCCGCCATTTCATTTTCTCCGGGATCCAGCCGGACTTGGGCGATGAAGGAAACCTTCTTTTTCAGGTTTTCAACCAATCGCTCCGAGTAGGCCAAGCTGCCGGTGAGGGCGATGGCATCCACCTGTCCTTCAAGGACGGCGGCGCAGGCGCCGATTTCTTTTGCCACCTGGTAGGCCATGGCCTCGAAGACCTCGGCTGCGACCATATCCCCTTCAGTAATTCTCTTTTCGATCTCCAGGCCGCTGGTAGTCCCCAGATAGGCCATCAGGCCGCCTCCCCCCTGAACGAGCCGCAATACTTGCTCCCGGGAATATTCACCGCTGTAACAAAGCTTGACCAGATCCCCCGCCGGCAGTGTTCCGGCCCGCTCCGGCGAAAAAGGTCCATCTCCGTCAAGGGCGTTGTTCACATCCACCACCTTGCCCCGGCGATGGGCGCCTACCGATATCCCCCCACCCAAATGGGCGACGATCAGGTTCACATCTTCATATTTCCTGCCCAGCTGCTCAGCTATCTTTCTTGCCGTCGCCTTCTGGTTCAATGCATGAAAGCTGCTTTGCCTCCTGATCAGCGGGATTCCAGAATAGGTTGCAGAGATGCACAATTCATCCACCGTCGGCGGATCGACGGTGAGCGCCGGAATATTCAGCTTCTTCCCCAGCTGGTGGGCCACAATACCGCCGCACATATTGGGATGCTGGCCATATTTGCCGCTTTTCATGTCATCGATCATGGCCGGGCAGATTTCATAGATGCCGCCGGGAATCGGCTTCATGTTGCCCCCCCGGCTGGCGATGCCGTCCAGCTGCTCCAGCGCTACCTTTTTTTCGGCCAGCACGTCAAGTACCGTCCGTTCCCTCAATTCGTACTGGTCAATGATCCGTTGGTATTTTTTCAGCTCTTCTGCTGTATGGGGGACCGACTCGGTAAACAGCATATCTTCCGATTTGCTCACTGCTATCTTGGTCGACGTCGAACCCAGATTGATAACCAGTAAAGTTTTTTCCATATTGAAGCCTCCGCATCACATCGGTTGATAAAACCGGCATCAGAAGTCCCAATGGTCAGCCGGTTGATTTACAAAATAATGTTTTGCAAAATATGATCCAGCCGCCTCGACATGATGTTAAATGTTATTTTTTCTTTTTAAATTCAGTATGTTGTATTTATAAAACTATTCGTTTGACTAGGATGTCATTTTATCATTTGGATAAAAAAAGATGCGGACATGTAAAATTATGATCGATAAGGTAAAAAGTTGAACGGGCGGCGGAGGCGAGATAAAACTAAGGCATGGGTAAGGCAAGGCCAAAAGGCTTTATAACAGCTGCCATGACGGGTGAACCGGGAAAGCATGTAAAAAGGATAACTTCGTTTTATTATAATTTCAGCTATCCATAGGTGCAATCACGGCTTATCTTCCTCCTCAAGTCCGTATTCCTTGATACGGCGATCAAGGGTAGGCCGCGAAATACCGAGGATCTCCGCGGCTCGTTTCTTTTCGTTACGCACATAACAGAGCACGTTCTGGATATGCTCCCGTTCCACTTCATGGAGGGGTTTCAGCAGCAGGGGAAAGCGCTCCTGGCCGTCGCAGCCCTCTTCCAGGTGTAGCGATTCGGGCAAGAGCATGTTGCCATGGGAAAGGATGACGGCACGGCGCAGGGTATTTTCCAGCTCCCGCACGTTACCCGGCCAGGAGTGTTCCAGTATTTTATTCATGGTTTCCTGGGGAATGATCTCCACCCGCTTGCCGGTCTCATGGTGCAGCTTTTCCAGAAGGAACTTGACCAGAATGGGAATATCCTCTTTCCGCTCCCTCAGGGGAGGGAGGTCTATGGAAACTACCTTGAGCCGGTAATAGAGATCATTGCGAAACATGCCGCTTGCCACCAGAGTCGACAAATTCTTATTGGTAGCGGCAACGATGCGCACATCCGCCTTGATCGTCTCGATGCCGCCGACCCGCTCAAATTCCCTTTCCTGGATGAAACGGAGAAGCTTCACCTGTATTTCCGGACTGATCTCCGATATTTCATCAAGAAACAGGGTTCCCCCCTGGGCCAGTTCGAACTTGCCGGGCTTGGTACGGATAGCACCGGTAAAAGCCCCTTTTTCATGACCGAACAGTTCGCTTTCCAGAATAGTCGGTGACAGGGCTGAACACGCCACGGCGATAAACGGCCGATTACGGAACTGGCTGTTGAAGTGGATGGCACGTGCCACCATCTCCTTGCCGGTGCCGCTCTCCCCCTGGATAAGAACTGTCGCCCTGGAGTCAGCCACGGCGCCGATGGTCTTATAGACCTCTTTCATGGCCCGGGTACGGCCAACCATGATGTTCTGCTCGAAATGGGGATCGAAGGAATCGCTGAAGGTGACGCCGGTGCGGGACAGGGCGCTCATTTCGAAGATCTTGTCGATGACCTCGTCCAGATGGTCCAGATCCACCGGTTTACCCAGGTGATCGATGGCTCCCAGACGAATGGCCTTGATGGCCGTCTGCATTTCATCGTAGGCGGTGATCATGATGATCGGCAGGAAGGGCTTCTTTTCCTTGACCAGGGTCAGCACCTCGAAACCGTCCATTCCGGTCAGGCGCAGGTCCAGCAGCATCAGATCGATGTTGTGCCCGATGGCGGTGTCCGCCAGGGCCAGGTTGACCGCATCGGAACCGTTGGCGGCCGTGACCACCCTGTAGCCAACCTCCGTAAGATGCAGCTCCAGTGTGCGGCGGATTGCTTTATCGTCATCGGCGATCAGAATCGTTTTCATTGGCTCATATCTCCTGTTCCTGCAGGTCCTTTCAGGGGAAGGGCCACGGTAAATGTGGCACCCTGCCCCGGCTGGCTCTCCACCGCCACCGACCCGCCGTGACGCAGAACGATGGTCTGTACTATGGAAAGGCCCAGTCCACCGCCGGAAGCCCTGGTGGTATAAAATGGATCGAAAAGCTGTTCCAGCTTGCCCTGGGGGATCCCTCCCCCGGTGTCACTTACCGTGACCAAGGCCATTCCGTCTGCACTGCGGGCGAAGATGGTGAGATGCCTTTCTCCTGGTGTTTCGTTCATGGCTTCCATGGCATTCAGAATCAGGTTCAGCAGTACCTGATGGATCTGCTCCGGATCACAGACAAGTTGAATGGGGGACTCGGTGCGGACCGTTGTCCTGATCAGCTGTTCCTCCAGGCGCTGGGACAACAGCTGCATCAGCCTGCTGATAATTTCCTTGAGCTCGGTATTTTGCAGGTTCAGGGATCTGGGACGGGCGAAGTCCATGACGTCCTTGAGCAGTCGGTTAAGCCGCTGGATCTCCCCGTCGACGATGGCAAAATTTTCCCGCAAGGTACCGGCAAGGTCAATTTTTTTCCTGATCATCTGCATGTTCATCTGAATAGCAGACAGTGGGTTGCGGATCTCATGGGACAGACCAAGGGCAAGCTGCCCCACCGCCGCGACCTTCTTCGCCACCAACAGTTCATCAAAAGTGGACTCCAGCCTGGTGTGTGCCTCACTGAGGGCACGGGTGTGGTTTTGAACCTGAGCCGACAACACACGGTTCCAGTTGATGAGGAACCCGAGAAGCAAAGTCGCCACCCCCAGGACCGTGACCAACAGTGTGTTGGCAAAGAGTTCCTGACGATGAAGAAAAGTGGACAGCAGCTCTTCCACCTCGTGCTCGGGAGTGGATATGCCCAGCGCCCAGAGGCGGTTCTCGATACGGATGGGATGATAGCTGCCGATCTTCCGTACCTGATGCTGATAGGTGCCGGGATCCAGATAGTCATACCAGTCGCTTCCCGGCTTGCCATTTTCCATGGAAAGCAGAAGCTGATACAGCCTTGGCCAGCGCGGGAGGAATGCTTCTTCAAAACTGAGACCCACCAAGCGTCCGCTGGGGCCGACGAGCATGGTCCTGTTGCTGATGTCAGCCAGCCACGCGTGGCCCTCTTTACCAATATGGATGGGCAGGATATGTTTTTTTGCCAGGACTTCAAAATCTATGGCGCAGATGACGACACCGAGGAATTTTTCGCCCGGGCCATAAATCCCTTCCGCTACGATCAATGCTTTGTTCCCGCGCTGCATTCCCCCTTGCAGGCGGGCGTAGGGAGACAGGTACATCTGCCCCGGCCTGCCCATTTCCCTGGCCCAGTGATAATAATCGCGCCAGGCGTAACTGCGCCCTATTGTATACGTGTCATAGGGTTCTATGGTGATTGCTGTCCCCTTGCTGTCGAAGATCACCATCTCGATGACCGGAGTGTTGGCAAGGGAGCTGTAGATTTTTTTCAGACTCCCCTTGACCTCTTCCACGCGGTGCCTGGTAACTGCTTTCCCTTCAAACAGATTGACCACCAGGTCAAGGTTGCGATGGTAGGTGGCGAACAGCTCTTCCAGGGTGTGGGAAGCCAGTTCGGCCATCAGGGATTGCTGGCGGTTGTACTGCTCGATGAAACGGGCGCGCGCCTCGGCACGCACGTCCCGGTTCGCATGCTGAATCAGGAGCAGAGCGGCGACGGCCCCGATCGAGATTAAAAACAGGGCAACCGGCAGCTTATGTCTGCGAATAATGCAAGTCATATGTTCTATAAATAGTCTTCCCGGGAGATTGGCCCCATCGACCTCAAACAAGCCCGGTTACTTGTCCGGGTGCTTTCAATTCAGCCGGCTGTTTCCGACTGCTTGACCCGCTGTTCGCGGGGAACAGGGATTGCCGGCTCAGCAGGTTCATTTTCGCGGAGATTTCCCAATCTGTATGCAAGCTGGCGTCTGGTCAAACCTAGTTTTCTGGCAGCTGAAGCAAGGTTGCCACTGCTTTTAGCCACTGCGGTTTCAATGAGCATCGCCTCCACCTGATCCAGTGTCATGACACCATTAAAAACCGCCTCACAAAGATCTTTGCCGTAATCCCAACCGTTGGCCCCAAGTGAACCGTTGTTATCAAGACCTATTTCAAGGCCATGTTCTTCGCCGCTTGCCGAAAACATCTGCTCCAACTCGATGCGAGTGCCGCTTGGTGCCAGAATGACGCCGCGTTCGATCATGTTCTGCATCTCACGGATGTTTCCCGGCCATTGATAGGAAAGGAGTGCCCGCTTGGCCTTATCGGTGAAGCCGCGCAGTTTCTTGCCATGGATCGCCGAATATTTCTCCAGAAATCGTTTGGCCAGCAGCGGAATATCCTCCTTACGCTCCCTGAGCGGCGGAATGTTGATCTGGAAAGCATTGAGGCGGTAATACAAATCGGAACGGAATCTGCCTTCCTTGACCAGCTGTCTCAGGTCCACGTTGGTAGCCGCCACCAGCCTCACATCGACCTTGCGGGTTTTGTGATCGCCTATCCGTTCGATTTCCCCTTCCTGCAACACGCGCAAGAGTTTGGCTTGCGCCGAAAAGGGCAGATCGCCGATCTCGTCGAGAAACAGGGTGCCACCGTTTGCCCGTTCGAAGCGGCCGGCGCGGGCAGTCATGGCGCCGGTATAGGCACCCTTTTCCACGCCGAACAGTTCCGATTCCACCAGGTCGTGGGGGATGGCCGCACAGTTGATGGCAATGAAAGATTCCTTGCTGCGGGCACCGCTATTGTGCAAACTGCGAGCGAATACTTCCTTGCCGACTCCGGTCTCCCCAAGGAGCAGCACCGTGATCTGGCTTTTGGCAGCCTGCTGGAGCAATTCATATGCGGTGCAAAAGATCTTCGAATTGCCGACGATGTCGGAGGGGAGCTTTTCCTTTTTGTTTATGGCAGAGCGGAGTTGCACCACTTGGGTTTGCAGGTCCATCAGCTGTTCGGCAATGGACTCCCGGTTGAAAAGACGCATGTAGTCGGTGGCATCTTCCCATTCATCAATGGGCTTGCCGATAATGCGGCAATTATTCTTTCCCATGCCGACACACTCAACTTCCTTGTACAAGATCGGCCGTCCCATGAAGGCTGTGGAGTAGCCGCAAGCATAACCTATTTGACTCCAGCAGACCGGCTCCCCATTGGTGCCGAAATGGCGCTTGTGCCATTGGCCTTCCCATGAATTTTCCCAAAGAAATTCGCCATAGAAGCTTCCCGCGGTACGATCGAATTCGATCTTGACCGGTGTCACTTTTACTTCCCCCTCCAGCATATGCAGCTTCGGGCCGGTCATGAAAAGTTCCATGTCGCTTGCGCCCTCGAATCGGGTCCGGGCAAGTTCAGCATCGTGCATACCCGCCGCATAACCCATGCGGGTAAGCAATCCCTGTACGCGCTCCATGCCGAGCGTTTCGATCAACTCCCGGCGGAGCGTTGCCTGAGCCTCGGCATGGACCAGGAGCATGCGATGTTCGTGCAGCCATATGTGGCCGGATTCCATGCAGAAATGCACCCGTGCCCGCAGGTCTCCATCCTTTGACTTGCAGTCGGACTTGCCGGTACGCCACCCCTTGGTCATAATTGTCACCTCTCCATCTGCCGGTAGCCGCAGATACCATTCTTTTTCAACATTATTTATAACATTGTCATACCAGCAACGATTTGGAAAAGGTGCCTAAAAACAGCATTGCAGCCGGACATCACCATCGACTGCAGATTCAATTCTTGACTGCAAAACGATTATATCTGCTTATTCATAAAACATAGTTATAATAACATTCGCTTTATTTTCATGCAAGGGACAAAACAATGGCTGCCGGCAAAATCGGATCCCTGCTGCTGATTGCCTGTACAGTCCGGGCCAAATCCAGCTCCCACCCAATACCGCTATTTATCGGCCATTAGACACTTTCTTCCATAATCTCACCCGGCTTTGTCACAGTCAGTGAAGTCGACAAAAATGTCCAACACCCCTGCTCGCCACCGGGAAAATTTACAAAATGGTCAATTGTCCACGGAAGGCCACACAAGCAGGACCCCTCACAAACGTGCCTCCGCAGATTAATTTATCGGCCTTCTGATTCGTCCAATATCCTTATTAAACAAGCAATTAGTCCAGTTGATCTGTGCAGCAGGACTTGGTTTTCAATTTAGCAAAACAATGTTTGGCATATTCGGTGCTCTTTTAACTGAAAACGTTGATTAGCATTCAGAGCTCATGAGGACAATGCTTATTTTATAAAACAGGGTTTGTAGATTATCAAATTTGTCGTTCCGATCCACTAAACTATACGACAATGGGGGGAGACACGCGATGAAGTTTCCAAAGCCACACGAGGTTAAGGACATTCCCGGGACAGAAGGTTGGGAAAGGATGTATCCGTACCAGTACAAGTTCGTCACCGACGACCCTGAACGCAAGGCTTACGAAGAACAGGCATTCTGGTTCTACGATGGACTCCATTATCCCGAAGCCATCTATCCCTTCGACACCATCTGGGATGAGGCCTGGTACCTGGGCTTGTCCCAGTACAACAACCGCATCTTTCAGGTACCACCGGTGCGCGGCGTCGACCACCGGATCATCAACGGCTATGTCTATATCTCGCCGGTGCCGGTCATGGACCCGGAGGAGGTAGGCAGCAGGGTCCCGAATTTCATGGAGCGTGCCGGTTTTTACTACAAGAACTGGGCTGAGCTGGAAGCCAAATGGGAAGTAAAGATGAAGGCGATCATCAAGGAGATCGAAGAATTGCCGATCCCCCGCCTCCCCGACCTGGAAGACATCACCGTGGTAACCGAGGGAATCGGCGAATCCAAGGGCTTTCACCTGCTCAAGGCCTATGACGACCTGATCAACCTGGGCATCCAGTGCTGGCAGTACCACTTCGAATTCCTCAACCTGGGCTATGCCGCCTATGTCTTCTTCCTCGACTTCGTGCAAAAGCTCTTTCCGAGCATTCCGTTGCAACGGGTCACCCAGATGATTGCCGGTGTCGACGTGCTCATGTACCGGTCCGACGATGAATTGAAGAAGCTGGCGAAGAAAGCCGTCCAACTGGGGATTGACCAGATCCTGACTTCGCGCACGGAGTGGACGGATGCCAAGGCGGAGCTAAAGAAAAACCCGAAGGGAAAGGAATGGCTCGCTGCCCTGGAAGAGGCCCGTTACCCATGGTTCCACGTCTCCACCGGCACCGGCTGGTCGCACAGTGACAAATCATGGAACGACGACCTGAATATTCCCCTGTCCGGGATCGCCACCTACATTAACCAGCTTAAGCAGGGCATCGACATCGAACGGCCGGTGGAAAAGGTGCGTGCCGAACGGGACCGGATCACCGCCGAGTACCGCGACCTGATCACCTCCGACGAGGACCGCAAGACCTTCGATGACCTGCTCGGCACGGCCAAGACCGTCTTCCCCTATGTGGAGAACCATCTGTTCTACGTGGAGCACTGGTTCCATACTGTCTTCTGGAAAAAGATGCGGGAAGTGGCAGCCATCATGAAAGAACACGGCATGATCGAGGATGTGGAAGATGTCTGGTATCTGCGCCGCGACGAAATAAAGCAGGCCTTATGGGACATGGTCACCGCCTGGGCAACCGGAGTCAAGCCGCGCGGCACCGCGGTGTGGCCGAAGGAAATCGCCTGGCGCAAGGGGGTCATGGAGAAATTCCAGCAGTGGAGCCCGCCGCCGGCAATCGGCACTGCCCCTGAAGTAATCAAGGAGCCTTTCACCATCGTGCTCTGGGGGGTAACCAACTCGTCCATCACCGATTGGTCAGAGGTGCAGGACGCCACCGATCCGGACAGCATCACCGCCCTGAAAGGATTCGCCGGCAGTCCCGGCATTGTGGAAGGCAAGGCGCGTGTCTGTCGCAATGCGGACGATATTCGCCTGTTGCAGGAGGGGGAAATCCTGGTTGCACCCACCACTTCGCCTTCCTGGGCGCCTGCCTTTGCCAAAATCAAGGCCGCCGTTACCGATGTGGGGGGTGTCATGAGCCATGCGGCAATAGTCTGCCGTGAATACGGCTTGCCGGCGGTGGTCGGCACCGGGCTCGGGACGAAGATCATCAGGACCGGCATGATGCTCCGGGTCGATGGTTCCACCGGCCTCGTCACAATCGATCGCTGAGTTATTTCGATGAAAGGAGATTTGATGATGACTGACACGGCGAAAGCAAATATGGGGAAGTCTGGGAATACGGCAAACAAGGACCTGCCCATGGTCTGCTGGTTGGAGGAATGCAGGAAGGATTCGGTGCCGCTCGTCGGCGGTAAATGCTCTTCCCTCGGCGAGTTGATCAATGCGGGAGTCCGCGTGCCTCCAGGTTTTGCCCTCACCACCGAGGGATATCGGCACTTTATGGCCGATGCGGGCATCGACCGTGAAGTGCAGGCCCGGCTGAAAGGCATTGACTCCCAGGACATGGATGCACTGGAGAATGCCAGCGCCGGGATACGAGAAATGATCGAGGCTCAGCCGTTTTCCACGGAAATTGAAGATCTGGTGGCAGAAAAATACCGCAAGCTGGCAGTACGCAGCTGTCTGCCGGCAGTACCGGTTGCTGTGCGCTCCAGCGCCACGGCCGAGGACCTGCCGGGGGCCAGTTTCGCCGGCCAGCAGGATACCTATCTCTGGGTCCGTGGGGCAGATGAGGTTCTGCACAACATGCGCCGCTGCATCTCCAGCCTCTATACGGGGCGGGCCATCGCCTACCGGATCAACCAGGGGTACGCGGACGAGCAGGTGGCCATCAGCGTCGGCGTGCAGAAAATGGCCAACTCGTTTACCGCAGGGGTGATGTTCACGCTTCATCCGGGCAACGGCGACCGTTCGGTGATCGTCATCGACTCCAATTACGGTTTCGGCGAATCGGTGGTCTCAGGGGAGGTAACCCCCGACAACTTCGTCGTCAACAAGATCACCCTGGACATCTTGGAGCGGACCATTTCCCAGAAGGACATCTACTACACCGTCGACCAGAAGACACAGGTATCCCGCGCCATAGAGGTGCCCTTCGAGCGGCAGAAGGTGCAGTCGTTGATGGACGACGAAATCACCGAGCTGGCCCGGATGGGCAAGCTGATCGAAAAGCATTATGGCCGCCCCATGGACATCGAATGGGCGGTGGACAAGGACCTTCCCTTCGGCGGCAACATCTTCATTCTGCAGGCGCGGCCGGAGACGGTCTGGAGCCAGAAACAGCAGCCGCCAGGTGCCGTCAAGGGAGGCGCTTCGGCAATGGATTACATATTGGCCAGCATGCTCGAAGGAAAACGCCTGACCTGAAGAAAACACTATAGGAAGCCATTATAGCTTTCAAAACCAAGAACAGGAGGAAGTATGAGCACAAATCCAAAGGTAAAACCCATCAACGACATCCGCAGTTATATCGCAGCCCTGGAAGCCCAAGGGGTCATGCATCGCGTCAAGGCCGAAGTAGACTGGAAATTCGAACTCGCCCACGTATCCAAGGTGAACGAAGAGCAGAAGGGTCCGGCATTGCTCTATGAGAATGTCAAAGGGCACACTATCCCGGTCTTCACCAGTGCCTTCACCACCCCCGAACGTATCGCCATCTGCCTGGAGCAGGACCCGTCCCTCACCATGTGCCAGCTTTCCCGGAAATGGATGGAGCTGACCACCAAGCAGATGATCAAGCCCACCTTCGTCAAGAACCCGCCGGTAATGGAAAACATCATTCCGGAAGAAGCAGTAGATCTGGAAAATTTCCCGGCTCCCTGGTTCTATCCCGATGACGGCGGCCGTTTCTTCGGTACCTCCGGTTACCTGGTGACCCAGGACCCGGATACCGGCTGGACCAACCTGGGCACCTATCGTTCGCAGATTCTGGGCAAGAATATCCTCGGCTCGCAGATCATCAGCGGCAAGCACGGCGATTTTCACATGAAGAAGTACCAGGAACGGGGCGAGAAGATGCCCGTCGCTTACGTGGTGGGGGGTGATCCGATACTGTTTCTGGCCTCCTCCACCCTGGTCAGCGCCCAGACAGATGAGTATGACGTGGGGGGCGCGCTGCGCGGCCGTCCTATCGAGGTTTTCAAATCCGATCTTACCGGACTGACCCTGCCGGCCAACGCCGAGATCATTGTCGAGGGATGGATGGACCCGGAGGAGTTGATGGAGGAAGGGCCGTTTGGCGAGTACACCGGCTATTACTCGGGCAACAAGATGAAGGACTATCCCAAGCCGGTGATCCGCGTCAAACGGATCATCCATCGCACCAAGCCGATTTTCTGGTCAACCACGGTCGGCAAACCGATCAACGACACCCACATGGTCCAGTCCATCAACCGCACGGCAACATTGTGGCACGATTTGGAAACCATGAAGGTTCCGGGAATCCAGAGCGTCTACTTCCCGGCTGCGGCCACCGGCCGTTTCTGGGTCATCGCCTCGGTAAAGCAGATGTATCCGGGGCACTCGAACCACGTGGCCGATGCCATCAACGGCAGCACGACCGGCCACTACGGCGTCAAGGGAATCATCATCGTCGACCATGACATCGCCGCAGACGACATGGACCGCGTCTGGTGGGCGCTGGCCACCCGTTTCGATCCGAAGCGCTCGGTCCAGGTCATCAACCGCGGCCGCTCCACCCCGCTCGATCCCGGTCTGCCCATCGAGGCCCGCGATGTGGTCAGCCGCATCATCATGGATGCCACCACCCCCTACGAGTGGAAAAACAAGCCGAACGAGATCTTCATGGATCGGGCGGTACTGCAGAAGGTTTCCGATCGTTGGAACGAGTATGGCTTCAGCGGGGTAAGCCCGGTGGCCGAAATGATCCCGCGCCTCACCCGGCCCGAAGTGAAGAAAAAGTGACCATGCAGCGGCAGGCGGCTCGCAACGGCCGCCTGCCCCTATCTGCACGAAAGGGAGGATCACACACATGGCCCAGAAAAAGGGTATCGTCATCATCTGTAACCTGGATACTCGGGGTGAGGATATTATCTTTGTCAAACATCTCATCGAAGGGCGGGGGCACCAGGCCTATTTCCTCGATTTCAGCATGGAAGAACCCCCGCCGTTCCAAGGGGACATAACCTGCGAGGAGGTCGCCGAACGCGGCGGCATGACCATTGAAGCGGTGAGGGAATGCTATCGCTCCGATCGGGACCGCGCCATGGAAAACCAGATCAGGGGCGCCAGCGCCATCGTCGGCGACATGCTTGAAGCAGGAAAAGTCCAGGGGGTATTTGGCGTTGGCGGCGGAACGTCCTCCCTGGTCGGCACCAGTGTCATGAAAGGTGTGCCCTTTGGCATCCCCAAGCTCATGGCATCCCCCATGGCGGCGCATCCGGTCTACGTTGGCAAATACGTTGGTACCCACGACATAACCATGCACCACACGGTGCTCGACATCGTCAAAATGAATCCGCTGCTCAAGGCCCAGATCACCAACGCCGTCGGCGCCATCTGCGGCATGGTGGAGATGACCCAGGGCACGGACATCCAGTTCGACAAACCCTGCGTTGCCATATCCTCCTTCGGCTTCGGCGAAATGGCAGTGCAGGCCGCCCTCGACATGCTGAATGAGGCCGGCTTCACCCCTATTGTCTGCCACGCTCAGGGCAAAGGGGACAAAGCCATGGAGGATATGATCCGCGCCGGCGCCTTTCACGGGGTGCTGGACATCTGTACCGGCGGCATCGTCGAAAACCTCTTCAATGGCAACCGTGACCCCGGCCCCGATCGGTTGATGGCAGCCGTGGAGGCCGGTATTCCCATGGTGCTGGCCCCCTGCGGTCTGGATATCCTCTCCTACGGCGGCCGGCCGGATATGCTGGAGAAGACGAAGGATCGGCCCCAATACGTGCAGGACTCCCTGAGGGTTCAGGTGCGTACCACCGCCGAGGAGCTGCGTCAGGCCGCAGATGTCATCGCCGATCGGCTCAACCAGGCTCGGGGAGAATGGACCTTTCTCATTCCCTTGCAGGGCTGGTCATCCCAGGACATCAAGGGGAGGATCATTTACGACCCCGCTGCCGATGCCGCCTTTGTCGCCCGCCTGAAGGAGAAAGTCGCCGAACCCCACCGGATCAAAGAGGTAGATCTGCACCTGTACACCTCGGAATTTGCCCGAGCTGCCGTCGATGAGTTCGTGCGGTTGTATGAGGGATCTCCGGCAAGAGCAGTGGCCCAGTGAGCAAAACCTGTTTAAAAGGAGAGTGTGCGATGATCGTGCGCAATTGGATGCAAAACGACCCCCTGACGATTCCCAGCGACATGCTGGCTTCGGAAGCAAAGCGGGTACTTATCGACAATAACCTGAATTCGTTGCTGGTCGTGGATAATGGACAGTTGCGCGGTCTGGTGACCCGTCACAACATGATGCGCATGGGGCACTATGTGACGCGTACCCAGAACCCGGATGAAGTCAGCTTTTTCATCAACCGGCTCAGGGTCAGGGACATCATGGTCCGCAATCCGGCGACGGTCAATGCGGACGACACCATGGAGCATTGCCTGGATTACGGCAAGAAACTGCGGGTAGCCCAGTTTCCGGTTATGGAAAATGGCGTGGTGGTGGGGATCATCTCCGCCACCGAAATCTTCCAGCTGGCCGCCCATCTGTGCCGCAGCCTGGAAGCAGGAACCCTCGGAAAAGCACCGCGGCGCCAGACTTCCGTTCAGGCCTCGCAATAGGAATTGCCGGATTGCCAGACCCAGCCGGTAATTCATGCAAAAAGGAGCAATATCATGAGCCTTCCATTGGTAGTGGCAATCACCGGCGCAACAGGCGTGATCTATGGGGTGGAGATGCTGAGCGTGCTGAAAAGCCTCGGTCAGGAAACCCACCTGATCGTCAGTGACGCGGCGGCCAAGAATCTGGAGATCGAAACCTCGTACACACTTGAGGATGTCAAGTCCCTGGCGGATGTGGTCTATGACAACAACGACATCGGCGCCTCGGTAGCCAGCGGTTCGTTCCGCACCAGCGGCATGATCGTCGCCCCCTGCACGGTAAAAACCCTTTCTTCCATCGCCAACTCCTTCACCTATAACCTGGTGGTGCGGGCCGCCGACGTTACCCTCAAGGAGCGGCGACCGCTGGTGCTGATGGTGCGTGAAACTCCATTGCACAAGGGACACCTGGACCTCATGTCGCGCGCTGCCGACTGCGGGGCAATACTACTGCCGCCGATGCCGGCGTTCTACCACAAGCCCGAGTCGATCATGGACATCATCCATCAGAGCATCGGCAAGGCCCTGGACCAGGTGGGCATCGAGCATAACCTTTTCACGCGCTGGAACGGGCATGACCGAAAGGAACAACTGAGGGAAACACTGCGAATCGCCACGTGAGACTGCTATTTGAGCAAATGCACTATTCAACCAGGCGCAATATCAATCAAGAGGACTACAATGATGGCATCAGCATATAAACACGTTTTCCACATGCTCAGATTTCTTGCCGTTTTTTCTCTGCTGTACGCCGGCCCGTGCTGGGCAGGAGGTGGACAGCACTACCCCAATGGAGTCGAGGACTTTGCCGTGGGGGCACTCCCTCCCCCCGGTGTATATCTGGTCAACTACCTGATCCTGGCCCAGAAGAGCAGCCTCAGGGACAATTCGGGGAACGGCCTGCCCGCCAATTTCAAGGCCGACGTGGTGGCCGAGGTACCACGCCTCATCTACGTGAGCCCTTATAAAGTGTTGGGAGCCAGTTGGGGTGCCCAGGCATTTCTCCCCTTTTACAGTGCCGACATCAAGAGTGACTCGGCAGCCATCCCTCCACTCAATTTTGATTCCAGGGACAAGGGGATTGGCGACATCATCTTCAGTCCCCTGGTCCTCGGCTGGCACTTCAGTCCGGAGCTCCACGCGGTTTTTGCCCTGGATATGTGGGCACCTACCGGCAATTATGACAAGGATCGGCCTGCCACCACCCTCCTCTCCAAGAACATCTGGACCTTCGAACCGGTTCTGGCCGTCTCTTACCTGAAGGAAGGCTTCGACATCTCTGCCAAGCTAATGTACGACTTCAACACCAGAAACAGCGACACGAGCACTGACCCTGGCCAGGAGTTCCACATGGACTGGGCATTGGGCTATGGCCTGAAGAACGGCCTGACTGGCGGCCTGGTCGGTTACAACTACTGGCAGACCACCGAAGATGAAGTGAACGGTGTCTCTAAAACCAGCGATAAAAGCCGGGTCGGAGGGATAGGCGTCGGGATCAAGTATTGGCCGAAACAGGGGCCATTCACCATGACCCTCAAGCAGTACTGGGAGTATGGCGCCCGCAACATCGCCACCGGCAACCAGACCCAGTTCAAGATTTCCTATGCTTTTTAGGCAATTGCCTTCAGGAAAGGACCCGTCAGGCCTGATTTGAACCACGTTCCCCCTCAAAAATCCCTTTGAGGGGGAACCTTTCCTCAACAACCGTTGTCGCAATTACAGATCACGGGTGAGTGCATGGTAAAATTACCGATCTACGAAAAAATATACGCCCTGGCCAAGCCGTATCTGAATACCCGCAAGAACGACATCCACGTGGAGATTTCCCATGGTTTTGCCTGGCGGTTGCTTGAGGATGAACCAGGAGACCCTGAGGTTGTCATACCGGCTATACTCTGTCATGATCTGGGGTGGATAAAGCTCACGGAAGAGCTGCAACTGAAAGCGTTCGGCCCCGGTTTCGATCCGGATCTGCGACGGATTCACGAAGTGGAAGGGGTAAAACTGGCGAGGGGTATCTTGAGCCGCCTGGACTATAATCCGCAAAAGACCATCGAGATTCTCCATATCATCGACGGTCATGATTCCCGCATTCAGGCGATTTCAGACAGCGACAAGATCGTCAAGGATGCCGACAAGCTTTTCCGTTGCACCGCAACCGGCCTGGCAATAGACATGGAACGGTTCCGTCAGGAGAAGGGTCCGTACAGGCAATGGATCACGTCGCAGATTGACAGCTGGTTCTTCACCGAAACAGGCACCCGCCTGGCTTGGGCAGAGTTGAAGCTGGCCGGGTTTTCTCCCTGAACTGGCCGGGCTTCATTGCACATGTAAGCTCCTGTGATCCATTTTGGTCGAAACTGTCAAGAAGGGCACCTATTTTTTCCCCTGTCTTTTTCTCATCTAAACAATTTTGAAGATGATCATGGTGACGTCGTCCGTACGCTTGAAAAGCATCGACTCCTGCAGTACCGCCCCCATAATCTCTTTTGGATGCAGGCCGCAATGGCTCTCGATAACGCGGCAGAGCCGATCAGTGCCGAATTGTTCACCCTCTGCGTTCTCCGCCTCGATGACGCCATCGGTATAAAGAACCAGAATATCCCCCGGCTCCAGCACCGTCTCCTTTTCATCAAAACAGACAGTCTTTCTAACCCCCATGACCAGACCATCGGCATCCAGATCGATAAACGCGCGCTGTCTGCAGCGATAGAGAAAGGGATGGTTGTGTCCTGCATTGGCGTAGGCCAGGGTGGATCTCTGGGTGTCAATCCGCACATAGAACATGCTGATGAGCAACTCTGTCCGTGAAAGGTCATCGTAGAGCAACTCATTTACCGCTGCGAGAAGGTCCCGTGGGGACCGGCTGAGATTCACCTTGGCGTGAAGCACGCTGCGCGTGACGCTCATCAACAGCGAAGATCCGATACTGTGCCCCGTGACATCGGCGATGACGGCATCGATAATGCTCTCATCAAGGGCAAAAAAATCATAGTAATCGCCCCCCACCTGCGCTGCAGGAATACAGCAGCAGGTCATGAGCATCCCCGGAAGTGATGACGGGCACTCGGGGAGGAAGGATTGCTGGATCTGTTTCGCTATGTCCAGCTCCCTGTTTATCATGGCGTTTTCCACCATGGCGGCCGCTGCCTTCTTCTGTTCGGTTATGTCCCGGCCGATGGTCGATACGGCTATCACCTTTCCCAGGGCATCCCTGACCGGCGAATAAGTAACGGACATGTTGATCAGGGTCCCATCTTTCCTTCTACTGACGATCTCGAAATGTTCTATATGCTCCCCCTGTCTGACCCGGTCATGGACATGGAGAAGCTGGGCTGCATTTTCGGGAGGGACAAGCATGGTAACCGGTTGGCCGCGAACTTCGCTCTCGGAATAACCAAAGATCTTTGCGGCGCCCTTGTTCCAACTGGTGATGATGCCATCCACCGTTTTGCCGATCACGGCATCGTCGGAAGCTTCGACGATGCCTGCCAGCCGCTCGTTCTTTTCCTCGGCAAGCCTGCGGTTCGTAATGTCGGAAAAGCTGCCGCGCACCCCCAGGTATTCTTCATTGTCGGCGAAAACCGGGAGACAGATATGATGGACCCAGCGGATATCGCCGTCCGGACGTACCATGCGGAGCTCCACATCGCTCAACGCCTTGTTTTTTGCAATATCGTGACGATGATTGAGCCACATTTGCCGGTCATCCGGATGTAAAATCCTGATCAACAAATCGGCATCGGCGATGAATTCCTCGGCACGATGACCGCTGATGCGCAGGCAGGAAGGAGATGTGTAGAGAAACCGACCGTCGGGAGCCAGCCAGAACTCCCAGTTATAGGTATTGTCGGCAACGATCCGGTACTTCATCGCAACATCCCGCAAGGCCTGCTCCGCCCGCCTCCGCTCAGAGATATCCCGCCCCTCGGGAACGAGCAGCACCACGTTCCCCTTTTGGTCCTTAACCGGTTTCAGGGAAAAATCCACAAAAATCATTTGACCATCGCCGGTCATATGGGTCGTTTCGAAGCGGACGAACTCACCGCGAGCCGCATCCCTGACGGCCTGGCGCAAACGTTCCTGCTCAATGGAAGAATGGACCCACCAAGGGGTTTCCCAGAAGGGCTTGCCGATCACCTCCGATTCATGACCCGTGATGGAACGATGCGCAGTCTTGTTGATCTTGATCAACGTTCCGTCCGGCTTCAGAAGCCCCATCAGCTGGAAAGCCTCATTGAAAACGACCTGCAGCAGGGCAAAGCTCTGCTGTGACGTCTCATCTTCAAGGCGGTGTTTGCTTCCGATCCTTTTCAAAAAATCGTCGAGGATTTTCCTTCCCATTGGCTGGCATCCTTATTTCCCACGGAGGGTGATCAAGTCTCAATATCTCTTTCCCGGTCCTCCCAGGAGTCTGTCGGACTTAGGGATCGAAGCGAGAGAATGGAAAATCGAGGACGGATATTTGGAAATTTGAGAGCGAATAGTGGACCTATTTGTCGAAAATTTACGGAGATCCGGACCGATTTGCCATTTTCGCAGCCGATTCATTCTAAGTCCGACAGACTTCTGGCATGGGACAAGAGTATACCGCTTTTTATTAGAAGGCGCTAGGAGTCATTCTCCTTTCCCTCCTCAACCAATCCTGATCCATTCGCCCTTCCATTGGTGTCATTTGCCGACGCACCGTCGCTGGCAGCATAAATTTAAAAAACATTGACACCGGCGCACAGAAATGGTAGCAATGCCGGAAATTATTCGAAAGATAGACGATAATACTCAACCATTTGCAAGAATGGGGCGGAAAGCCTATAGGGTCTTACTGAGACAGCCGGGTTGCCGAAATATCACAAGATATTAGGTCCCGGCTTTTTTGTGGTCTAAACATTGTTGAAAGGTGCCTCATTTAACCCATGTGCCTAACCGTTGACCTGTCATTTTCATCCAATTTCCCGCTTCGCCTGATGGCCCTGTGCATGGTCATCCTATCTCTCAATGGATGCGTTGCCATGCAAAGGGCCCAGGAGGGGCCATCCACCTTTCCGGGTCAATTTGCAAAGGAGGTGGAAAAGAACAGGTTTCGCGTTGTCCTGGGCGACGACGTCATTGGCCGGTTGGGTGTCATGGAGCTTGACGAGGGGGATACCCTGCCGGATGTGGCACGGCACTTCAGCTTGGGAGTCACGGCAATCAGTGCCGCCAATCCGGGGGTGGACATATGGGTGCCCAAGGCAGGGGAGCAGGTAATTCTGCCGTTGCGGTTCATCCTGCCAGACGCTCCCCGCAAGGGCATCGTCGTCAATTTGGCCACCATGAGACTCTTCCACTACAAGGGGGACAACAACGCACTGGTGGTGACAACCTACCCGGTCGGTATCGGGACCAAAGAGCGTCCTACCCCCATGGGTCAGATGTTCGTGCAGCGCAAGGTAAGCCGGCCGACCTGGTATGTGCCTGCTTCAATAGCAGAGGATCATCGAAAAAAAGGAGATCCTCTGCCCGCCCGTGTTCCGCCCGGACCTCTCAACCCCCTGGGAGAATGCGCGCTCTATTTGAGTAAACCCAGTTACCTGATTCACGGCACCAATAAACCGGCCAGCATCGGTCTTAATGCATCCAATGGCTGCCTGAGACTCTATCCGGAAAACGTGAAGATGCTCTACGACGACACCCCGCTCAAGACACCGGTTGTCATTGTCAACCAGCCCTATCTCCTCGGTCAGGATAACGGCGTCCTTTACCTGGAAGCCCATAAGCCCCAGGAAGGCTCGGGCGCTCTTGAATTGGAAAAGATCTATGCGAAACTGAAATCCATAGAAAAGAGAGGGGCACGCACCCTTGACTGGAAAAAAATCAAGAATGTACAGGTCGAGGCCCGGGGGATTCCCGTTCCCATCGAGATGAGTCAAGAGGATGGAGAGGAGGCAGGGAAACCGATAGAGGTTGAACATCCGGTAAAATTATATGGCAAGCCGGAAGTACCCGGACTGAAATCGGATGCGTGGTATGTCCTGGCTGCTAAAATGCGGGATGAAATCGAAGCTCTGAGAATTGCCGCCATTATCAACCACCAGGGGCCACCGATCCCGGCACGGGTGTTATCAAAGAGCGATGGTCACCGGGTAATCGCCGGTCCCTTTGACGATATCTCTGCCGCCAAAGATGCGATCAAGCGCTTGAAAATCGACTTGGAGATCGACGGCATATTGATCGAACCTGAGAAGAAGATATAGTCGCCCCTTCCCAAGGTGGGGAGATATGCGAGCTTTACGCGTTCCCTCTTTTTGCAGAGGGAAATTTCAACAAAAAAGGAGGAGTTAGCAATGAGGAAAGGTCTTTTGGTTATCGCAATAGGGCTTGCTTTTACCGCGCTGACGGGATGTGCAACAACCGGTGAACTGGAGAAAGTGCAGGCGCAGGAACAGCTGACCGGTGCCAAAGCTGATCAGGCCATTCGAGATGCACAAGCTGCCAAGGCGGCAGCCGATGCAGCCAAGCTGCAGGCCGATGCTGCCGCAGCCCGCGTCGAAAATGCGGTAAAGATGGCAGAGGAAAGGGAAAAGGCAGCTGCGGAACGGGAAAAGGCCGCAGATGAAAAGGCGGCGAGAGCTGAAGCCATTTTCCAGAAATCAATGCGGAAGTAAGGTCTACGGATCATGCAATTGGCAGGGTCGCAAAGCCCTGCCAATTCTTTATCTAACAAGGTGGTCTAGGGGTCTGGACGTGCGAACGGGTGAGCGTGTCAAATCAAAATCGGACAGGATATGCCATGGCTGCATCTGCGTCATTATGGCCCTGATCTGCGGCTGCAGTCATTTCAGTGAAGAATATAAAGCCAGGCCGACCTTCGAAGAAGCGAATAAATTATTCAGCCAGGGCAGTTACCACACCGCTCTCACCAAGTACAAACAGATCAAGGAACAATATCCCACCATGGGGGACAGGGTTCTGTTCGAGATGGGCGTTATTCATGGGCATCCACAGAACGAGCAGAAAGATTATGAAAAAGCCCTTGAATGTTTTCAGAAACTCGTAAGGGATTACCCAGGCAGTGGCTACCGGCAGGACAGTGAGATGATGATGTTTTATATCAACAATGTCACTCTCAAGGACGGGACGATTGCGGCACAGCAGAAACAAAACGAGACACTCCGGCACGAGGCTGCAACGCTCCGGCAGGAGGTGAAAGATAAGGAGAATGAAATTACCCTGCTACAGAAAAAGATCGAAGGGCTTGAGCAGAAGATCTCTGCCCTGACGATTCAGAAGGTGACTGCAGACAGGATTCTGATAGAAAAAAAACAGCGGCGATTGACCTTATTCTCCAAGGGCGAGGTGCTCAAAACCTACCGGATAGCCCTGGGAGGAAATCCGGACGGCCCGAAAGAAAGGCAGGGAGATAACAAGACCCCGGAAGGAACCTACTTCATCGATTCAAGAAACAGGGACAGCCGTTATCACCTCGCTCTCCATATTTCCTATCCAAATGAGCGGGACAAAAGGCGGGCAAAAGAACTGGGTGTTGCACCGGGAGGAAACATCATGATCCACGGCCTCAAGAATGGTTTCTCCTATGTTGGCGATCTGCACACCAAGGCCGACTGGACCAAGGGATGCATTGCCGTAACCGACGAAGAAATAGCGGAAATTGCCAAGGCAGTGCCGAACGGTACGGTGGTGGAGATACGGCCGTAGACGGTCTTTTTTTAGGCATCGACACTTTTCCTCATCCCTGGCCGTACCTGCGTGCCGACCCTTCAAAAGGACCACCTTCCAAGCCCTCGAAGGCAAACAGATTCAATACTTGATTTTGCCATAACAGGTTGCGATCTACCTCGCTCAAAGCTGCCTCATCGCAGACCTTTCATCCTCAATGCAGTCAATCTGCCGTTCCACTATTTCGAGAGCCTCTTCTTCGTTAAGCAGAAAATGCAGAGCTGCCTCCATGCAGGTGATTATACGGCTTGAGCTGTTATTATCCACTATCTGCATGGCTTGTGAGGCGACCCGTGCATTGTAAGTGCAGAAACAATCCCCTTTCGCTGGTTTACTGCAGTTATTTGGGCGCTATTACATGGCGGGACTTGTTGCGGGAGCTACTTCTCTCGGACCTTATTTTCGCTCAGGCGGCTTCTACTATGGCGGGCAGATTCATATGGGAGGAGATCAGGCGGTCCGGGTATTGGGACGATAGGGAGGCGCTGTCGCCTGCCCCGGTTAGTACACCCACGGCATAGACGCCGGCTGCACGGCTTGCCATGATGTCTATCGGCGCATCTCCCACGTACAGGGCGGCAGCAGGTGTGACATTGAGCATCCCGAGGCATTTCAGGATGCCTTCGGGATCAGGCTTTCTCGTGGGCACATCAGGGCCGAGCACCACTGCGTCGAACCGATCCAGGATCCTATCCGGCCTTAGCAGTTCCAGTACTTCCTGTCGCGCGCCGCTGACGATGCCGAGCTTGATCCCTAGGCTCCTCAGCGCATCGAGGGTCTGCATGATCCCTTCAAACAGCCTGCTATGTTCCTGAAGGATTCGCGGCCACTCCCGGTAAGCCTGGGCGGCTATGGCTTTGACGACCGCATCCACATCACTCCGGTCCTTGGGCACGGCGCCTCGCCAGAAGCTGCTGCCGTTGGCCAGCGCCGTTCGCACCTGCTCCTCCGTCACCTGGAGGCCGAAGGGTGCGGCCGCAACCTGCGCCACCTGGATATATGCCTCGACCGAATCGACCAGTGTGCCGTCCAGATCGAATAATACCGCTTTAACGGCAAGGGGGCGGCACAACTCCACACTGAGCTGCGCTGCCGGGGCCAGGGCAAGATGCCTGCGGATCGGCAGCGCTGCAACCAGTTCCACCTTGTTGCGTGGATAGTCTGCAACTTCGGGCAACAGCACTGCGGCAGGGATATGCCCCATCACCTGCACCGGATAGCAGCGTGCCCGGCAAAAGCCGGTATCGGGCGGCTCCAGGGAATGGCCAGGCATATCCTGCCACTGTCGCCAGCGAGCCAGATTACTGTCATCATCAAGGGTCAGATTGAGAGTCCCGGGAAAGGGATCGATGCCGACGGTATCCATGAGCCGGCAACGCACCCAGTCGAGCTTGGTAAACGCCGCACCCCGCCCCAGTCCGTCGGCCAGGCGTCCTTCAAGCACCATCATTGCCTCCGGATTTCCCCCCGCCATCCGGAAGACCTAAGGCAAGTTCGTCCCGGTGGCCCAGTCCAAGAGAATTGTCGATAAAATAAAGGCGGTGGGGAACGACCTTGTACCAGCTCACCTTGGCCATGGCCTGAACAATGGCTGCCGGAGCCTTTGCCAGCAAACCGACCAGGGGAAATTTCTCTCCGTAGAGGCTGCGGGCTTTTTCTTCTTCCGCACCGGAAATCTTGCTGGCTATCCCCTGGATCTGCACCCCTTTGATTGCCAGCCAATCCACCTGGTTCTCCTGGATAGTCACGGCAACGCATGGATTGTCCGTCAGATCGAGACAATGCCGGCTGGTGGGCGATGACAGAAAGTAAAGAGTATAGCCGTCGTTCGCATAGAAGATCGCTGCCCCCCAAGGGCCGTCATGGCCACAGGTGGACAGGTTTGCAACGTGATGGTCCCGCAGGTACCGTTGTACCCCCATGCCCAGAGTGTCTTTCATTACAGATTACCTGCCGCCAATTCGTCGGATGATGAGAGGGTAACGCCTGAAGGTTGTGATTCAGTGCCATTCAGGCGCTTTAGACGATAGGCCAGTTGCGGCCTGGTCACACCGAGCACCCGGGCGGCGGCGGAAAGGTTGCCGTTTGCTTTCTTCACGGCTGCTTCAATCAGTGCGGCTTCGGCCTGGTCCAACGTCATGCTGCCGTTCAAGACCTCATCCTGGAGATTCGTTTCGCTTTCTGTCTGGTTCATACCGAGACTGCCGTTGCTGTTGAGCCCGAACTCCGGGCCTGGACTATCGGCGCTCCCCGAGAACATCTGTTCCAGCTCGATTCGGCTGCCGTTAGGGGCCAGGATCACCCCCCGCTCGACCATATTCATAAGTTCCCGGATGTTGCCCGGCCATGGATAGGCCAACAGCGCCCGCATGGCCTTGTCGGTGAAGCCGTTGATCTTCTTCCCATGAACGGCTGAATATTTTTCCAGGTAGCGATTGGCAATGATGGGGATATCCTCCTTTCGTTTGCGCAAAGGCGGGATTTCTATCTGGAAGGCATTGAGCCGGTAGTATAGATCTGAGCGGAATTTCCCTTCCTTGACCATCTGCTTCAGGTCAACGTTGGTAGCCGCCACCAGCCGCACGTCGATCTTCCGCACCTTGTCGTCACCCAGCCGCTCTATTTCCCCTTCCTGCAGGACACGCAGGAGTTTTGCCTGTGCCGAGAGGGGCAAATCGCCGATTTCGTCGAGGAAGAGGGTCCCCTCATGGGCCCGTTCAAAACGGCCGGGACGGGCCGTCAGTGCGCCGGTATAGGCACCCTTCTCCACGCCGAACAATTCCGACTCCACCAGGTCCTGGGGAATAGCAGCGCAGTTGATGGCAATGAAGGACTCGTTACGCCGGGCTCCCCTGTTGTGCAGAGCGCGGGCGAATACTTCTTTTCCCGACCCTGTCTCCCCCAGGAGCAGCACGGTAATCTGCGTAGCAGCGGCCTGTTGGCACAAATCATAGGCAGCTCGGAAGGCGGGAGAGTTGCCGATGATATCAGAGGGGATTTTTTCTTTTTCCCCTATTGCCGAGCGTAGTTGCACCACCTGGGTCTGCAGGTCGATGAGCTGTTCGGCGATGGATTCCTTTACGAAGAAGCGGCTGTATTCTGAGGCATCATCCCACTCCTCCAGCGGTTTGCCGATGATGCGGCAATGGCTCTCCCCCATGCCGGAACACTCCACCTCCTTGTAAAGGATCGGGTGCCCCATGAAGGCAGAAGCATAGGCACAGGCATAGCCGACCTGGCTCCAGCAGACCGGCTCGGAGTAGTTTCCATAGTAGTGCCTGTGCCATTCACTTTCCCAAGAATATTCCCAGATGATGTCGGCATAAAAACTCCCGGCATTGCGGTCGTATTCCAGCGAGATGATGGTGGAACGGGCGATTCCCTCCAGCATGTGCAGTTCCGGACCAGCCATGAATGCTTCCACATCGCCGTCGCTCCCGGGACGTGTACGGGCCAGTTCAAAGTCACGCATCCCTGCCGCATAGCCCATGCGAGTCAAAAGCCCCCGCGCCCGGTCCATGCCGAGTGTATCGATCAATTCCCGCCGCAGCGAGGCCTGGGCTTCAGCATGAACGAGAAGCATGCGATGTTCATGCAGCCAAATCTGGCCGGTTTCGGCACAAAAACGCAAACGCGCACGCAGGTCGCCGGTATTAGTGTCGCTGACAGTTCTGGTTTTGCCGCTTTGCTTGTACATAGCTCATCCTATAACTATGTTTTTTTATTATCGGAAAAGGTCCTGGCAGAAGACCGACAGCACCGCAGGCCGGCACATTAGCCCGTTTTTTGTCAAGGACGGCTGCTATATTTAAAGTAACATTGTTATATTACATTGCCAACTATCTCCTTGCAAGGGAGAAAAATTCACGAGGCCACGGCAACGGTTTACCATGGGAACCAGCCCGGTTTTACCAATTGGTAAAAAAACATTCCCCCCTCATCAGCATAATTCACCAAATGATCAAAAATTCTTTAGTCCGCCCTCCATTTGCCAGAGCCCACCTGCCTCCCATTTTTCCTCTTTTAGACAAGTAAACTTAATATTTTCAGCTGGTTGCCACATTGTCACAAATAATACAACACTGTTTTGGCATATGCCGTGCTTTTATAACAACAAACTCGCAAAGGTTTGATCAAATCGACAAAATTAAAAGAACGATGTTTTAATAAATTAAATGGAACTTTGCAAAACAATCAACAAACCGAGGTGAAGCATGGGAATTGTCGAAAAGCATTCCAGTTATAGATGGCTTGTGTTGTTGGCGGGATGCCTGGCCATCTGCACGATTTACATGGACATGATTGCCTATGCCCCAATACTGGGAGAGATTGCAAAAAAACTCACTATTGAAATGGGCGCCGCCACCAATCTCATGATGGGTTTTGTCTTATCCGTGGCCTGCGTTCTCATTTGGGGCGGGGTTGTCTGCGACAAATTCGGCATCACGACAGCCCTTGTCCTTGGTCTTTTGTGCTCAACCCTGCCGACGGCAATCATTCCATGGATAGGCGGCAATTATGCGGCGGTGATGATGGCCCGGCTTGTTCAAGGGGCATCGGTTGGATTTGTCTTCGCCACCATCGGGCCTATTCTTGCCCTCTGGTTTCATCCCAGGGAACACGGAATGGCCAGCGGCCTGCTGATCGGCTCAATCTCCCTGGGCTGTGCAATCGGTGTTTTTGCATCTCCAGCGGTTCTCGGAATGACAGGAAGCTGGGAAAAAACGATCTTCACCCTGGGAATTCCCGGCTGGGCGGCAATCCTTCTCGCTATCATTGCCACCCGGAAAAATCCTCCACAAATCAGCACTGAAGAAGCCATTTCCTCCTCCGACACCCCTCCCACCTCAATGAGTTTTATGGATGCCCTTGCCTGCCCCATTACCTGGCTGGGGTCCCTGATCGTCTTCTGCAACGCCTGGGCGATGTACGGTCTTTACAACCTTGTTCCTCCTTACCTGGCGGCCGATGCCCCGATGGGACTCGGCCTCGGGGCTGCCATGTCCGGCAAGCTCTCCATTGCCGTCACCATCATCGGGCTGTTCGCCACCATTTTCGGCGGTCTTTTTTTCGACAAGGTGGCCAAGGGAAATTCGCGACTGGCCGCGATCATCGGTTTTCTCATCTCCGCCTGCGTCATCGTCATTCTCCTGCCGGCGGTCTCCAAAAGCATCACAGTCCTGGCACTCTGCCTTCTCGTTGTCGGCTGGGGCATCCCCTTCATGGGCCCATCGATCAGCGCATTCATCGCCATGAACTATCCCCCCGGCATTGTCGGCAGGATGATCGGCTGGTGGTTCGGCTTCGGCACCTTCGGCGGTGCGGCGGGCCTATACCTGGGCGGCATGAGCATCAGCAAATCAGGCAATTTCTATCTGGCGATCAGCATGATCTCCATAGCGTCCATGATCGGCGTTTTACTGTCCCTGTTTTTGAAAAGAACCCTGAAACCGACAGCCGCGTAGCTCCAGGTAAGAGTAGAGGAGGAGAAGAACATGGGAAACCTCAACGGCAAGTATCAGGTAAAGATTCTAGGGATCGAGGATTATCAGGCCTTGACGGCCTGTCAAAGCGCCTGTCCTTTGGGAACCGATACCAAGAGGTACGTCAGAGCCATTACCGAAGGTGATTACGAGAAGGCCTTCCTCATTGCCAGGCAGACCAACCCCCTGGTCTCTGTCTGCAGCAGGGTCTGCACTGCTCCATGCGAAAAGAACTGCCGGAAAGGGGCAGAGGGAAGCCCGGTGGATATCCGGGCACTGAAGCGTTTTGCCTGCGACCGGCATGGCGTGGCCTCACCCGCTGCTGTCGCCGAACGGCTCGATGAGTTCTCCCAGTGGGATGAATGGATGAGCGACCGAACCGGCAACAATATCCTGACCATGTCAAGGTGGCTGCAGAAGGCCAAGGAGAAAACGGGGGACACGAAGCTTTCTCCGCGGGTCGCCATCGTTGGCTCCGGCCCGGCAGGCCTGTCGGCTGCCCATGACCTGGCCCTGCTCGGTTACCGGGTGACGATTTTCGAGGCCGCCCCGCAACCCGGCGGCCAGCTGATGACCGGCATCCCCGGTTTCCGCCTGCCCAAGGAGATCGTCATGGAGGAGATCGAGGCGATCCTGAAGCTTGGGGTGGAGCTGAAGCTCAATAGCCCCATCGGCAGGGGCGTATCCCTGGCCGACCTCCGGCAACAGGGCTACGACTCCATCTTCATCACCATCGGTCTCCAGGACCCCCTGAAGCTTGCCCTTGAAGGCTCTGAATTAAAGGGTGTCTACACCGGTATCGATTATGTGCGTGACCATGGCCAGATGACCATGGGGAAGAGTTGCGTGGTCATCGGCGGCGGCGGGGTGGCCATCGACTGTGCCCAGCATGCCCTGCGCCAAGGGGCGATACAAGTGGCCATCGCCTGCCTGGAATCATGGGAAACGATGCCTGCCAGCCTTTCGGACAAGGAAGATGCCCAGGAAGAGGGAATCACCTTTTATCCGTCCCTGGGACCGCAACGGGTGGTGGGACAAGAGGGGCGCGCGACCGGGGTGGAGTTTCTCAAGGTAAGCTCGGTATTCGATGCGGAAGGCAAGTTCAATCCCACCTTTGTTCCGGACAGCACGACCATCCTTCTGGCCGACACAGTAATCCTGGCGGTGGGACAGTCCTCCACCCTTCCCTCCCTCTCCGGCATGGAGGGTCTGGAGCTGACGCCAAACGGCCTGATCCGGGCCAATGACGACCTGTCGACCAACCTGCCCGGAGTCTTTGCCGGGGGAGATGACCGCTGGCGTTTCGGCAGGAATGCCACCGATGCCATTGCAGACGGGCAGAAGGCGGCTCGCGCCATCCACGGTTACCTGAGCGGCAAAGATCTGCAGGTCAGAAAGAAAGCATACATGCGGACGGTGGCCCCGGATTTTCAGAATACCCGCTGTGAGACCATCGCCTCGGTCAAGGTGCCGAAACGGGAAGCGGGCGAACGGATCAGGACCCAGGAAGAGATCACCCTCGGCTTTGCCGAAGAACAGGCACGTCAGCAGGCTGCCCGATGCCGGCAGTGCAGTATCCAGACGGTCTTTGACCGCTCCCGCTGCCTCCGTTGCGGGACCTGCGTCGATACCTGTGTCAATGGGGCACTGAGGCTGGTCCGGCTGGCGGATATTCAGGGGGACGGCAATCTGGAGAAGCTGACCGACGCCCTGGAGAAGTCATCCGGCAAGAAAGGGATGACGGCCATCATCAAGGACGACAGCCGCTGTGCCAGCTGCGGCATGTGCGCCCGCCGCTGTCCCGGAGGAGCGATAACCATGGCCGAGTTTTACTGTCAAGAGGAATGGGAATAACGGTTTTAATACAACTCCCCCCATGGGGATTTTAGCGGGAGAAGATCATGAGCGAATCGACCTACAGCATTATGGACTCTATCAAGCACCTGCCGAAAAACATCAAGGAATCCTTCGTCCGGCGTGAAGCGGGAACCCCGGAGCAGGAACAGGCCGCCAACGTATTCGGCAACGTCTTTCTCCATCTTCATCCGGTAAGGGTGCATGTGAACGCCCTGCGCCCCGGTTATACCCTGGGGCTCGGGCTGATCTCCTTTTACCTTTTTCTCATTCTGGTCCTTTCCGGGATCCTGGTGATGTTCTATTACACCCCGTCCACGGAGCTCGCCTACCAGAACATGAAGGATCTGGAATACGTGGTCTCCTTCGGCGTGGTATTGCGCAATGTGCACCGCTGGTCGGCCCATGCCATGGTCGCCCTGGCCTTCCTGCACATGTGCCGGGTCTTTTACACCGGTGCCTATAAGGCTCCCCGTGAGTTCAACTGGGTGATCGGCGTCTGCCTGCTGATCGTAACGCTCTTCCTGAGTTTCACCGGTTACCTGCTTCCCTGGGACCAGCTGGCCTTCTGGGCTGTTACCGTCGGCTCGAACATCGCCTCCTACATGCCCTGGATCGGCGACAAAGTTCGCTTCCTCATGCTGGGTGGCAATGAGGTGGGTCAGATGGCGCTCTTGCGATTTTACGTACTTCATGTTGCGGTGCTGCCCCTGATTGCGGCGGTGCTGGTGGGAGTTCATTTCTGGAGGATTCGCAAGGATGGAGGGTTGTCCCGTCCGCCGAGCCAGCTTGAAGACTAGCGAAAGAACTGAGGAGGCAAACCATGCAAGCAATTAAAAAAGAAGAGATTTTTCCAAAAGACACCAATAAGACCTATTCCCTGATGGCAATTGTGGAGGGGGAATCCTTCCACGTGGAAAGAGGCCCTGAAGATACGGTGCAGACCTGGCCCCACCTGTTGGTGCGCGAGCTTCTGCTCTTCCTGGTGGTGTTGGTCGTCATTCTCGGCGTCTCGCTGCTCTTCAACGCCCCCCTTGAAGAAGCGGCCAATCCGCTGCACTCGACCAATCCGGCCAAGGCGCCCTGGTATTTCGTCGGTATCCAGGAACTGGTCAGCTATTCGGCCTTTCTCGGCGGGATCGTGGTGCCCATCGGCATCGTAGTGGGCCTGCTGCTGCTCCCCTATCTGGACAGGAATCCCAAGGGTACCGGTGTCTGGTTCTCCCGGGATCGCAAGCTGGCCAACCTTTTATTTACCGTTTTTGTCGTTGCCATGGTCGTTCTGATCATCATCGGCCAGTACGTCCGGGGACCGAACTGGGTTATGCACTGGCCCTGGTCGTAATGGCAGGTTGAAACTACCATCCCCTTTAAAGGAGAACTGATATGGAATTGGGAAACAACTCAAATGTTACGATTTTGCCCCTTAAAGCCTCGGACGAGGCGGTTGACGAGAATCGCAGGGGCTTTGTCAAAAAACTCACCTTAACAACGCTGGTGCTGGGGATCGGTGGATCTGTTCTCCAGCTGGGCCGCTTCTTCAAGCCCAATGTGCTGTATGAACCGTCGAGAACCTTCAAGGTTGGTGAGTTGAACAAGTTTCCCTTCGGCAGCCGAACGGTCATCGAGGGACGAGGCATTGAGATAGTCAGGGAAAAGGATGGCGTCCACGCCGTTTCCCTGGTCTGTACCCACCTGGGATGCCTGTTGAAACCTGTATTGAACGATTCGGAGGTGGGCTATGCCTGTCCCTGTCACGGCTCCACCTTCGCTCTCAAGGGAGAGGTCCTGGGGGGCCCCGCACCCAAGGATCTTCCCTGGTACGAAGTGTATATGGATAACACAGGAACTCTCGTGGTGGATACGTCCAAGGTGAACCAGAAACGGACCAAACTCGTAGTCTGAGGACGGAGGATAGAATGGAAAAGGCAGTCTTACGCAAACTCACCTTACTCTGTGTCATCTGCGGATTTGCAGCAATTGCCCTTCTGGGGGTAACTGCCTTCCGCGACGGAAAGAGGGAATGGAAGGATTATCAGGCCGAATACAAGGAACTGCTCCTGAAAAAGATGAACCGGGAGCGCAATCCCTCTTTCTATGACCGGATTGCCGGCATGGAACCGGAGGTAAAGCAGGTCGTTATCGACGAGTGGAAGACGACCGACCGGTGCATGAGCTGCCATATGGGCATAGAAGATCCCCTCTTTACCGATGCGGCTCTCCCCCTCAGGACCCACCCTTATCCGGAGCTGCTCAAGAACCATCCGGTGGAAAAGTACGGCTGCACCATATGTCATGGCGGACAGGGGCTGGCGACAACCTATGATGGCGCCTCCCACAGAACCATTGCCAATTGGCCGTTCCCCATGGTGCCCAAGGAGCTGATGCAGTCACGCTGCGGCTACTGTCACAAGGATTTCGAGGCCATTGGCGCAAACAAGCTGATCAAGGGACGGGAACTCTATAAGGAGATGCATTGCGCCGGTTGTCACCAGATCGACGGACAGGGGGGCGCCATAGGCCCCGACCTGAGCAACTTTGCCGACAAGGACCCCAGCAACTTCTCCTTCGAGAACCTTGAAGGGAAGCACTCGAAACAGATCTGGGTCATCGAGCACTTCAAAGACCCGCAGAAGGTCAGCCCCGGTTCCCCCATGCGCACCTATGCCATGAACAACCAGCAGATAGAGTGGCTGTCCAGCTATGTACTCAGCCTCAACCAGCGAAATCTGCAGCGACAGTATACCCCCAAGGTGAAGGCGGACTTTGTTGCACCCAAGGTGGACGTCACCCTCCCCGAAGCCGAGTTATACAGTTCTTCGGAGGATGAAGAGAGTAGCGAGTAGCTTTGCCGATCCTTGGCACCGGGAAGACCTTACAAAGAGGAGTGAGCGAAATGAACGGAAAAAATCTGGCCCTGATAAACAGGATAAGTGCATTGACGAAATCTTTTACTGCGCAAAAAACGCAGAAAACAATTTCTAATTTACTGATCATCATAGGGGCGATATTGGTCGGCATGTTGCCGGGAAGAGCCGCCCAGGCACAGGAACCGCCGAAAATGCCCTACGTCTTTGGCATGTACTGCTTCATGTGCCACAAGGAAGGGGTGCAGATCGGCCCGATGGGGATGTTCGATATGCTGTCCAAAACCGGCAACCCACTGCACGAGCAGTTCATCCGGAACAATGTGCGGTTCGGTATTAAGGCCATGCCGGCCTTCCGACTGTCGGAAGTGAGCCCAAAGGAGCTTGACGGCATCGTTAAATACCTGAAAGAACTGGCAGCTTATCGCAAGAGCCATCCCAACTATAAGCCCGCACCGGTACAGGAAGGAGGGTCAAAGAAATGATCAACCAGAGCAGAAGAGGATTTTTCAAGACCGTTTTCACCGCCGGGGCGGCCCTGGCAGCCTCCACCATGGGCAGTCAGACCCATGTCGCCGAAGCTGTAAACACCGGTCAGATCAAAGGTATCTGCCTTTACGTCCCCAGCCTGGGCAAAGCGAGCGAATTCGTGGAGGAGATGAACAGAAATGCCCCCGGCGAATGGACAGCCCGCCCGCTACCGGGAGAAATGGTGGACTGCTATCTGGAAACGAAGAACCTCTATGAAGAGGCCAGGGGCAATGCCAATACCTTTGTCGGGGTGGTTGACCCGGCGACCTTCGCCATTGTCCACGAAGCGATCGCCGACAGCGGCGGCAGCTTCCACTACGTTAAATACGAAGAACGGAATCGGGTGACCTTTTCCGCACAGATGTAATCCGATTTGCGAGGAGGTAGAAGATGAGTCGTTTCGTTGCGCTTCCCCAGGGAGTGTCAGAAGCAACATTCGCTAAAGCAATCCAGGAATATCGCGCACTATTGGGCGAGGGAAGGGTCCGCACCGACCCGGCTTCCCTGCAGTCCTATATGAAGATCATGATTCCGGAAAGTGAAGAACTGCATAAACCTTCTGCGGCCATGTACCCGAAAACGGTCAAAGAGATTCAGGCCATCGTCGCCATCGCCAACAAGTACAAGACACCCCTTTGGACCGTCAGCACCGGCAAGAACATGGGCTATGGATCTTCAGCACCGGCGACCCGGGGCCAGATCGTACTCGACCTGAAAACCATGAAGAAGATCATTCATGTGGATGAAGAGTTGGGATACTGCCTGGTGGAGCCGGGGGTGACCTACTACGACCTGCAGCAGCACTTCAAGAAACACAAGATGAACCTGTGGGTCGATGTTCCGGCCCCCTCGGCCATGGCCAGCCCCATGGGCAACACCGCCGATCGAGGGGTCGGCTATACCCCCTACGGCGAGCATTTCCTCTTCTCCTGTGGCATGGAGGTGGTGCTGGCCAATGGCGATGTCATTCGTACCGGCACCGGCGGGGTCCCCAACTCCACCAGCTGGCAGGCCAACAAATGGGGCTATGGCCCCTATGTTGACGGCATCTTTACCCAGTCCAACTACGGCATCCTCACCAAACTCGGGGTCTGGCTGATGAAGGGCCCTCCTCCAGGGGGCTATTTCCCCTTCCTTATGAAGTTCCCCAAGGTGGAGATGCTGGCCGACATCATCAAGACCCTGATGCCGCTCCGCCTGGCCCAGATCATCCCCAATGCCTGCATCGTCGTCAATGCCGGTTGGGAGGCAGCCGGTTACTTCACCTATGACAAAAACGGCAAGGGGACCAATCGGGAAACGTTCTACAAGGGGAAAGACAGCCTTCCCCCCAAGGTATTCCAGCAGATCATGGACAAGTATGACGTGGGGGCATGGAATTTCTACGCCGCCGTCTATGGATCTCCGGAGCAGGTGGCCCTCAACTGGAAGTATGTTTCCGGTGCCTTCAAGGCCAAGTTCGGCAACCAGGTCAGGATAATTACCGAGAAGGAAGCCAAGGACGACCCCATTTTCGAATATCGCCGGCAGCTGATGATGGGGGGCAGCACCCTTCAGGAGTTCGGTCTCTATAACTGGCGGGGGGGTGGCGGTTCCATGTGGTTCGCCCCGGTGGCGGCAGCCAGGCCATCGGAATGCGACAGGCAGATGAGACTGGCCACCGAAGTTCTGAACAAGTACGGCTTCGACTATGTTTCGGAGTTCATCGTCGGCTGGCGGGACATGCACCATATTATCGATCTCCTCTATGATCGTACCGACAGAGAAGAAATGAACAAGGCCTACAAGTGCTTCGATGAGCTTCTGACCGTCTTCACCAATAACGGCTGGGGCACCTACCGAACCAATACCGCCTTCATGGACAAGGTTTCCCATTCCTATGGCCCGGGGATGCGCGACATCCATTACCGGTTGAAAAGGGCGCTTGATCCCAACAATATTCTGGCGCCAGGCAAATCGGGAATAGATCTTAACCCCCACAATCCCGGCTATGCCTTCAACGAAGGACTCAACCACGGCAGACCGCTTGATGTCCCGTGACCGGGAATCGGGAGCAATGACAGAGGCCGAAATCGGCCACTGTCGGCAAAGCCCAGCCGGCGCCCTTGCCGGAGAGAAACAGACGCTTAAAGTCGAGGAGGCATCCACATGAGCAGCTTTATTGCACTTCCCCAGGGATTGAAAGAAGAAATATTCGCCAGAGCCATCAGGGAGTATCGCTCTCTTCTGGGGGAAAACAAGGTCCGGACCGATCAGGCTTCCCTGCAGCCCTATATGAGGACCACCATCGCCGAAAACGGGACGTCCCGTAAACCTTCCGCGGTGATCTACCCCTCTGCGCCAAACGATATTCAGCGAATCGTCAAGATTGCCAACAAGTTCAAAACGCCGCTCTGGACCTATTACGGCGGCGAGAACGAGGGCTATGGCGGCGCAACCCCGGCAACGAACGGCCAGATCGTTCTCGATCTCAAGAACATGAAAAAGGTAATCGAGGTCGACAAGGAACTGGGCTACTGCCTGGTGGAACCGGGGGTAACCTACGGCGAGCTGCAGCAGTACCTGAAGAATAACAAAATCGATCTCTGGCTCGATGCCCCGGCCTCTGCCGCTGGGATGAGCGTCGTCGGAAACATTCTGGAGCGTGGCGCCGGCTACACTCCCTATAGTGAAGATTTCCTCTTCTCCTGTGGAATGGAAGTGGTGCTTGCCGATGGCAACCTGTTCCGGACCGGCATGGGAGGGATTCCCAAATCGACCAGCTGGCAGGTGTTCAAATGGGGATTTGGCCCCTATGTTGATGGGCTCTTCTCCCAGGGGAATAACGGCATCGTCACCAAGCTCGGCACCTGGCTGATGGGGGCGCCTCCTCCCGGAGGGTACATGCCATTCTGCATCAAATTCCCGAAGGTGGAAATGATCAGCGAGATCATCAAACCCCTCATGTTTCTGCGTGAAACCCAGATCGTGCCCAATGCCGCTGCACTGGTCAATGCCGGCTGGGAAGCGGCAACCGTCTTCAGTGCCAATGGGAAAAGCAACGGCAGCTTCGTGAGAAACGGCGGAGGCCCGGTTCCCACTAAAAAGCTCATGGACAGCTACCGGGTCGGGGCCTGGAATCTTTACGGCGCCGTCTACGGCTCTCCCGAGCAGGTGGCACTGAACTGGATGTATGTATCCGGCACCTTCAAGCAGGCCTTCGGCAACAAGATTCAGATCATTACCGAAAAGGAGGCCAAGGGAGACCCGGTCTTCGAATATCGAAAACAGTTGATGATGGGGGGCGTTACCCAGCAGAACCCCCTTGACAAATGGCGCGCCGGCGGCGGCTCAATGCTCTTCTGCCCCACTGCAGCGGCCCGCCCGGCCGAATGCGCACAGCAGGTCAAGGTGGCCACCGAAATCATCAACCGGCATGGCTTCGATTATCTCAGCGAGTTCAGCTTCTTCTGGCGCGATGCACGCCACGTCATGGACTTACGTTTCAACAACGCTGATCCGGCTGAATCGAAGCGTGCCTATAAATGCTACGACGAGTTGGTGGGATCCTTCATCAAGCATGGCTGGGCGATCAACCGCACCAACACCGCTTTCATGAACAAGGTTTCCGATTCCTACGGTCCGGCCATGGCCAGACTCAACCGCACCATCAAAAAGGCACTGGACCCGAACAACATCCTGGCACCGGGCAAATCCGGCATCACATTAGGCTGATTTCTTTCAATAGCAGTTACAGGAGGCTCACATGAAGCTGGTAAAAGGTTTGGTTTTTGTTTGCTTGGCAACGCTCGTTCTGCTCCAGCCGGCCTGGGCATTCAATTCAAGTTCTTTCAACGGTACGGCTGACTTCTACGCCGGCGCCGCCCCCCCTCCGGGGCTGCACCTCATCGACTACAACGTCTATATGGACATAAGAAAAGTGGAAAACAAGGGACAGGGATTAACGGACGGGACCGGAACGCTTACCGCCCTCGCCTTCCGTCCGATCTACGTGGCGGAAAAGGGACTTCTCGGCGGCAACCTTCTGTTCCACTCCATCATTCCCCTGCTGTCAATGGAGGCTAACGTAACCGCACAGACACCTGGCGGGCCAATCACCGTACAAGGGCATGACGGCGGTCTGGGAGATATCTACTTCGGTATAGGCAATGCCTGGCACACTCCGGTCTGGCACTGGCTGACGGTATTGGACATCATTACCCCCACCGGCCATTTCGATCCTAACAAGCCCATGAATGCCGGCAATAATGCCTTCGTCATCGAACCGGTGGTAGCCGTAACCGGTCTCTTTGCCAACGGCTTCGAAACCAGCGCCAAGCTCATGTACTCCATTCCCACCAAGAACGGCGATTATGTGGAACCGGGCACCCTACTCAAAGGCTATAAGACCGGCCAGGCGATACACATGGACTACAACGTCAACTACGCCCTGACCAAGGATTTTAAACTCGGCGTCACCGGCTGGATCTGGCAGGGGCTGGAAAGCGACGAGATCGGCGGCGTGAAACGGCATGACACCAAGGACTTCGAGTTCTCCATGGGCCCGGCCATGCGCTACCAGAACGGCAAGTTCGGCCTTGTGGGCAAATACGTGGTGCCGATTTCCGCCGAAAACCGCATCGAAGCAAACCAGCTCTGGGTAGACCTGATTTATTCCTTCTGAGGATGCAGAACCGGCGCCTAATTTTTACAAAACGCAATCAAGCGAGGGAGAACATGACAACGGACAAGAAAATACTGATTGTTAATCCTGGTTCCACTTCAACCAAAATCGGCGTTTTCACCCAGGGGAAAATGGTCATCAACCAGTCGGTAAAACATGACGACGCCGAGTTGCGGAAGTTTCCCACCATCTGGGACCAATATGATTTTCGCCGGGACGCCATCTTCAAGGTTCTGCAGGACAATGATCTATCCATGGGAGAAATGGACGCCATCGCCTGTCGGGGTGGCAATGTGAGGCCCCTTCCCGGCGGCATCTACCGGATCTGCCCTAAAATGATCGAGGACATGAAGAGCGGCATCTACGGCGGACACCCCATCAATGTCGGGGGGCTGGTCGCCTTCGACCTGGGAAACCAGTTCAACATTCCGGTGCTCACTGCCGACCCCCCCATGACCGATGAGTTGTGCACTTCGGCCAGGTACAGCGGCATCCCCCAGATCAGCAGGCAGAGCAGCTTCCATGCCCTGAACCAGAAGGCAACTGCCCGGAAAATTGCCGCCGAGCTGGGTAAAAAATATGAGGAGGCGAACCTGATCGTCACCCATCTGGGTGGCGGGATTTCAGTGGGAGCCCACCGCAGAGGGAAGATCATAGATGTCAACAATGCCCTCGACGGTGACGGCCCGTTTTCGCCGGAGCGGGCAGGATCGCTTCCCGCCGGCGATTTGGTCAAACTCTGCTTCAGCGGCGAGTACAGCAAGAAGGAAGTGCTGAAAATGCTCACCGGTGGCGGCGGTCTCTATGCCTATCTGGGGACCACCGATGCCCAGGAGATCGAGCGGCGAATCGCCGCGGGAGACCAGAAGGCAGCCCAGGTCTACGAGGCAATGATCTATCAGGTAGCCAAGGAGATCGGCGCCTGCGCCGCGGTACTTGAAGGGGAAGTAGACGCCATCGCCCTGACAGGAAGTTTGGTGTATTCAAAGATGCTGCTGAACAGCCTGCAAAAAAAAATCTCATTCATTGCTCCCGTTCTTCTCAATCCGGGCGAAAACGAGATGGAAGCCCTGGCCGACGCGGCCATGCGATATTTCAACAACGAAGAGGCGCTGTCCATCTATAAGCAGGAGCAGGCGGCATGAGCAGCGGAACAACAAAAAGCATCAGCGCTAATCTTCCGTCACTAGTTCCCCCCTTTATAAAGGGGGACTTGGTCATCGGGCGGAAGAATGACGCTAATCAGTAAAAGAAATGAAGTCCAAATATGCATAAAGGAGAAAGACCATGGGAAGACTATCAGGAAAGGTTGCCATCATCACCGGGGGGGCACAGGGAATCGGTGCGGCATACGCGGTGGGCCTGGCGAAAGAAGGGGCAAAGATCGTCATTGCCGATGTCCTTGACGGGCAGAAGGCGGTGGAGGCAGTGAAAAAGGCTGGCAGCGACGCCATTTACGTCAAAACCGATGTCAGCAACCAGGAGCAGTGCGATGCCATGGCCAAGGCGGCCCAGGAAAAATTCGGCTCGGTGGACATACTGCTCAACAACGCTGCCATCTTCGGAAGCATTGTCTTGAAACCGTTTACCGAATGTACCTCCCAGGAATTCATGAAGGTCCTGGAGATCAACGTCCTCGGCCAGTTCAACTGCATGAAGGCGGTATTTCCCCACATGAAGGCCAAGGGGGGCAAGATCATCAACATCGGTTCCTCATCCATCAATGAAGGGGTTCCCGGCATGCCCCATTATGTGGCATCCAAGGGCGCCATCATGGCCCTTACCCGCTCAATGGCCCGTGAGATGGGTGATTACAAGATCAACGTCAACACAATTGCCCCCGGCTTCACCCATTCCGACGGCGGCAACAATTTCGACAAGAACAAGAAGCTGGATCTGCCCCCCCTGGAAGAGCTCCAACTCCAGGCTCGCTGCCTGAAGCGGGAAGCGGTGCCGGAGGACCTGGTCGGCCTGGCGCTCTTCCTCGCCAGCGACGACAGCGCCTTCATCACCGGCCAAATGATCGTCCATGACGGCGGCCTGTCGTTCCACTAACGTATGACAAAACAAGTCTCCGAGCCTCCATTGCCTAAAGGGCGTCAAACCCCACGGCATGGAGGCCTGCAGGCCGGGCCGGAAACGGCCGGACCTCCCTTTCGGAAAGGAGACTGCAAATAATCACTGAAAGGGAGACTCCCCATGAACAAGATCCTTCGCGTCAACATGACGACTCTCACCACCGGCACCGAATCGGTACCAAAGGAATGGGCAGCTCTCGGCGGTCGCGCCCTGACTTCCACCATCGTGGCCAAGGAGGTTCCCCCCACCTGCCACCCCCTTGGGGAAAACAACAAGCTGGTCTTTGCCCCTGGACTGTTGAGCGGCACCACTGCCGCTAACAGCGGGCGCTTTTCCGCAGGCGCCAAAAGCCCCCTCACCGGCACTATCAAGGAAAGCAATGCCGGCGGGTTGGCCGCCCAGATGTTCGCCCGCCTGGGGATCAAGGCGCTGATCATTGAAGGTCTGCCCAAAGGAAACAACTGGCACAGCCTGCACGTCAACAAGGATGGAGTATCCATCGCCGAAGAGTCGGAGCTGATCGGCAAGGGGAATTTTGCCGTCGTCGAAACCCTTGAAAAGAGGCTCGGCAAGAAAACAGGGGTCATCACCATCGGCCCGGCTGGCGAGATGAAGATGCTGGCCGCCAACATCTCGGTGAAGGACTCGGACAGCAAGCTGCGCAGCCACGGCCGTGGCGGCCTTGGAGCGGTAATGGGCTCGAAGAGGATCAAGTTTATTTCCATCGACGACAGCGATGCCCCCGGCATCAAGCTGGCCGATCCGACAAAATTCACCACCGCCGCCAGGGTCTTTGCCAAGGCCATCCTCGAACACCCAGGGACCGGCCAGGGGCTGCCCACCTTCGGCACCGCGGAAATGGTCAACATCGTCAACGAGGCAGGGGGACTTCCCACCCGCAACTTTACCTATGGTCGTTACGAAGGGCACGAGAAGATCTCCGGCGAGACTTTGCGGGAAACCATCATCGAGCGCGGTGGCAAACCGAAGCATGGCTGCCAGCCTGGCTGCATCATCCAATGCTCCCAGGTCTACCACGACAAGCAGGGCAATTACGTCACCTCCGGCTTCGAGTATGAGACCATTGAAACACTGGGAGCCAACGCCGGTCTTGGCGATCTTGACCAGATTGCGACTGCCGACAGTATCATGGACGACATCGGCGTCGATTCCATCGAGACCTCGATCGCTTTCGGCGTAGCCATGGAGGCAGGAGTGCTCCCTTTCGGCGACGGTGAAGGGGTACTCCGCATCCTGAAGGAAGATATCGGTAAGGGGACACCCCTCGGCCGGATCATCGGCAGCGGCGCCGGTCATGTGGGCAAGGTATACGGCGTCACACGGGTACCGGTGGTGAAAAACCAGGCCATTCCTGCCTATGACCCCCGATCTATCAAGGGTATCGGCATCACCTACGCCACCAGCACCATGGGTGCAGACCACACGATGGGCTATGCCGTCGCCACCAATCTGATGGGTGTCGGTGGAGGCATTGTCGATCCCTTGAAGAAGGATGGTCAAGTTGAGTTGTCCCGTCACCTGCAGATCGTCACCGTCATGCTCGACTCCATCGGCCTCTGCCTATTCATAGGTTTTCCCGCAGCAGATATTCCCACCTGCGTCCCGGCTTTGCTCGACATGCTCAATGCCCGCTTCGGCCTGGAGCTTACCCCAGACTGGATTGGCGGCCTGGGGGTCAATACCTTGAAGACCGAGCGTGCCTTCAATCTGGCGGCCGGTTTCACCAACAAGGATGATCGGCTGCCGGAGTTCTTCAGGGAACCGCTTCCACCCCACAATGCCGTGTGGGATTTTACCGATGAGGAAATCGATGCGTTCTGGAATTTCTAGATCGGGATGAAAGGGCTGCGCAATGGACATAACCGTAAAATTGTTCGCCACATTCCGCTTCGGACGTTTTGCCGCAGCAACAAGGCAATACCCACCAAGCACGCAGATCAGCGAGATTATCGATGAACTGCAGATTCCGGTTTCTGAAATCAGCATGATCATGCTCAACGGCAGACATGCCGATCCGGATCAACGGCTGAGGGATGGTGACAGTCTTGCCCTCTTTCCTTTGGTGGCAGGAGGCTGACATGGATGAATTGCGCCAATTCCTTGCAGAGCGGGCGGAAAATGGCCTTATCTCCTGGGCCAGCCAGGTTGCCGCTGCCGAACGCTTCCGTACCACCCTTGCCCAGGTGGAAGAAACGGCATTGCTCCTGGAGATTCTTCCTGCCCGCTACCAGCGCAATCGTCAGGCGATCAACATTGCCCAGCAACTGACACTTTTCCAAGGGGTGGTAGCAGTGGCTGGCTGTGGAGGGCTTGGCGGCTATATCATCGAAGAGCTGGCGCGGCTCGGAGTTGGCACCATCGTCGCCATCGACCCGGATGTGTTCGAAGAACACAATCTGAACCGCCAACTGCTCTCCAGCCCAGCCAGGCTGGGAGAGGCAAAGGTTGAGTCAGCTGCAGCGCGGGTGGCAGAAATCAACCCGGCGGTGGCATTGGTCCCGGTGCAGATTGCTTATGCACCGAAAAATGCCGCCCAGCTTTTCCATGGTGTCCAGGTGGTGGTAGATGCACTGGATTCGGTTTCGACCAGGCTGGCTTTGTCCGACAGCTGTGACAGCTTGGGGCTTCCACTGGTGCATGGCGCCATCGGCGGCTGGTTCGGCCAAGTCGTCACCCAGTTTCCCGGAGACGGAACAATCCGGCAGCTGTACAGCCGCTGGGTGGAAGGCAAGGGCCTTGAGCAGCGGCTGGGCAATCCATCCTTTACCCCGGCGCTGGTGGCCAGCATAGAGGTAGCGGAAGTCTGCAAGATTCTCCTTGGCGCCGGCAACACTCTGCGTAACCGGAAACTCAGCATCAATCTTTTGGACATGGAATTCGAAGAGATCAGACTTGACGGCCAGGACAAGGCAGTAGGCCAGTAAAAGTTCTAAAGGAGCGCAAATTATGTTCGGATTCGGCATGCCGGAACTCATCATCATCCTGGTCATCATGCTGGTCGCCTTCGGACCGGCAAAACTCCCCCAGCTGGGTTCGGCACTGGGTGGAGCAATCAGGAATTTCAAGAAGGGCTCTGAGGAGCCGGCCGCATTGACTGACAATGGTAAATCTGACAATGAGAAAGAGCCTTCATCCCTCTAGCAAGGGCAACAAACATATAATCCGGGAAACACTGTTTTATTTCCCATTGACAAAAAACCACACTGGAGATATCTTGTATGCAAGAGGAATTGACCAGGATGATCTCCTACCGGGACAACATAGTTTTTCTGTTTGCCAAAGCCCATCAGCGCGCCCAGGGAACCCTGAAAGGACGGCTGCAGACATTTGCCCTCACTCCCATGCAATGCCTGTTCATGGAGGCACTCTGGGAGGAGGACGGGCTTTCCGTCGGCGAGATCGGCCGGCGCATCTCCCTTGATACCGCCACCCTGGCCGGCATCCTTGACCGGCTGGTGACGTCGGGCTGGGTGAGAAGAGAGGCCGACGCACAGGATGGGCGTGTGGCAAGGGTTTACCTGACGGAAAAGGGAACTGCCGCCATCGGCCAACTGGCGGCAACCATGGAACAGACCAACGACGAACTGCTGAAGGGCTTTTCACCGGAGGAAAGGCTTCTCCTTAAGCGGTTTCTCAAGGATTTCAGGGAATGACCACCATCCATTTTTTTTGAAGAAATAGCTTGTATGCAAGATAACAATGACAAGGGTCCGACAAAAGTTGTGGAAGACCCGACAGCCTGAGGAGATGAACCATGTACATGCCCGATTTTGCATATCATGCCCCCCAAACCCTTGATGAGGCCTGCACGCTCCTGGCAGAGCTTGGCAACAAGGCCATCGTTCTGGCGGGAGGAACCGATGTCCTGCACAAGATGAAGGTTGGAAAACTGGCTCCGGAGAACCTGGTCTCCCTCAAGCACCTGGACGACCTGCGTACCATTCGCCATGAACCGGGCCGCGGCATCGTCATGGGGGCGCTGACCAGCCACAATGCCATCTACACCTCGAAGCTTCTCCAGGAACGTTTTCTGTCGCTTCCCATGGCTGCCCACACCATGGCCTCCAACCAGATCTGCAACATGGGGACAGTGGGAGGCAACATTGTCAATGGTGTCCCTTCCGCCGACCTGCCGCCAATCCTCATTGCTCTTAATGCCTCTATCCGCCTGGTATCCGTCAAAGGGGAACGAACCATGCCCCTGGAGGATTTCTTCCATGGTGCGGCCGAGACAGTGATTGCGCCGGGAGAACTCCTTGCCGACATCACCATCCCGGACCAGCCCACCACCGGCAGCACCTACATGAAGTTCGGCTTGCGCCGTTCCGGCGCCCTGGCCGTTGTGGGGGTTGCCGTCTCGGTCAGGGTTGCAGGAGACATCCTGGAGGACGCACGGGTCGTCCTGGCCTCGGCAGCTCCTACCGTCATGCGGGCCAAGGGAGCGGAAGACTTCCTGCGGGGCAAAAAAATAAACGACGACCTGTTGGCTGAAGCCGGGGAAAAGGCTGCGGCAGCAAGCCGCCCACGGGACAGTATCCGCGGTTCTGCCGAATACCGGCGTAACCTGGTTGGCGTACTGACGAAACGGGCACTGCGCAAGGCTATTGACGAAGGCCACGTGTGAGGAGGAATGATATGCCACAAATGATAACTGACAAAGACGGGGTGCAGCGTTACCTGATCACCCTGAATGTAAACGGTGACGCAAAAACGGTGCTGGTAAAGGGCAACGCCATCCTGACCAATGTACTGCGCGACCAGCTGGACCTTACCGGTACCAAGAAGGGGTGCGAGCTGGGAGACTGCGGCTCCTGCACGGTCCTTCTTGACGGTAAGCCGGTTGATTCCTGCCTGATGCTGGCGGTGGAGGTGGACGGCCGGGAGATCACCACCATCGAAGGGGTCGCCGCCAACGGCAAACTGGACGCCATCCAGGAATCCATGATCAATCATGCCGCCGTCCAGTGCGGCTACTGCACCCCCGGCATGGTCCTGTCGGCCAAGGCGCTCTTGACCCGTAACCCGCACCCGACTGAAACTGAGGTAAGGGAGGCCATCGCCGGCAATCTCTGCCGCTGCACCGGCTATGTCCATATTGTGGAGGCAGTGCTGGCAGCCTCCCAGGGGCGGACAGCGCCGGAAGACCATTAATACAACATCGCAACCCTCGTAGGGGCAAACCCATGTGTCTGCCCGAGATAAGGGCGCACACACGGGTACGCCCCTACGCATACGCGAACATGGAGAATCCAAGATGAGTGATACCCATAAAGTCATCGGCCGCAGCGTCCCGCGTATCGACGGCCCCGATAAGGTTACCGGTGGCGCCAAGTACACCGGCGATCTCAAGTTCCCCAACATGCTCTACGGCAAGATCCTCACCAGCCCCTACGCCCACGCCCGGATAGTCTCCATCGACACCTCGGCGGCGGAGGCTCTGCCGGGGGTGAAGGCGGTCATTACTCACAAGGACGTGCCGGAATTGAAGTACGGCCTGAGCCCGGCCCGCTGGGACGAGAACATCTTCTGCATCGACAAGGTCCGTTTCGTCGGCGACAAGGTGGCTGCCGTCGCCTGCGTCGACGAGGAGACCTGCTACAAGGCCATGAAGCTGATCAAGGTGGAGTACGAGGAGCTGCCGGCGGTGCTCGATTTCCGCCACGCCATGGATGAGGGGCAGCCCCTGGTCCACGAGGAGTACGAGCGGAACATCAACACCGAGATCCACCAGGAGTTCGGCGACGTGGAAAAGGCCCTGGCAGAGGCGCACCATGTGCGCACTGACGTTTTCGTCGGCCAGCGTACCTACCAGACCCCCATCGAGCCCCATTCCTCCATCTCCATGTGGGAAGGGGAAAAGCTGACCATCTATGCCAGCACCCAGTCTCCCCACTATTTCCAGTACTACATCGCCCGGGAATTCGGCATGCCCATGGGTGATGTAAGGATCATCAAGCCTTATCTGGGCGGAGGGTTCGGCGGTAAGCTGGAGCCTACCGGTCTTGAGTTCGCCGGGGCCGTGCTTGCCAAGCGGACCGGGCGGCCGGTGCGCACTTTCTATGACCGGGCCGAGATGTTCGCCCACAACCGGGGGCGGCACGCACAGTACATGGAGATAACCACCGGGGTGGACAAGGACGGCAAGATCCTTGCCGCCAAGGCCAATTTCGTCATGGATGGGGGTGCCTACACCAGCTTGGGGATCGCCAGCGCCTACTATGCCGGCGCTCTGCTCCCCATGACCTATGAATTCGACAACTATCAGTTCGACATGTTCCGGGTCTATACCAATCTCCCCGCCTGTGGCGCCCAGCGAGGCCACGGCGCACCCCAGCCCAAGTATGCTTTCGAGAGCCACCTGGACAATGTGGCTGCTGACCTGGGGATCGATCCCATGGATATCCGCATCCGCAATGCCAGGCGTGCCGACACGGTCACCCCCAATGATTTCCAGGTCAACTCCTGCAAGATGCGCGAGTGCCTGGAGCGGGCCAGGGAAATTTCCGGCTGGGATGAGAAGAAGAAAAACCTTCCCCACGGCCGCGGCATCGGTGTTGCCACCGGCAGCTTCGTCACTGGCGCAGGCTACCCCATCTACCGCACCGACCTCCCCCACGCCGCCGCTTTCATCAAGGTCCATGAAGACGGCACGGCAGCGACGCTCTATACCGGCTCCGTTGACATCGGTCAGGGGTCCGATACCATACTCTGTCAGATGGCCGCCGAGGCCATGGGTTACCGCTACGAACAGATGAAGATCGTCGCCGCCGATACGGAGATAACGCCGCTGGATTTCGGCGCCTATGCCAGCCGCCAGACTTACATGTCCGGGGCCGCCGTCAAGCAGGCCGGGGAAGAGATCAAGAAACAGCTGCTGGAGATGGCTTCGACCATGCTTTCGCTCCCCGCCGATGACCTGGAATGCGAGGAAGGGGTGATCTTCTCCAAATCCCGCACTGGAAAATCAGTTACCTTCGAGGAGGCGGCCCGCCGGCACTTTGTCCTCAAGGGACCGCTTTTGGGCCGGGGCGCCTACACGCCTCCCAAACTGGGGGGTAGCTTCAAGGGGGCAGCGGTCGGCACCTCCCCCGCCTACAGCTTCGGCGCCCAGGTGGGAGAAGTATCCATCGACAAGGAAACTGGAGAAATCAGTGTCGTCGGCATCTGGGATGTTCACGACTGCGGCAAGGTCATCAACCCGCGCCTGCTCCACGGCCAGGTCCATGGCGCCCTCTACATGGGAATGGGGGAGTCGGTCTGGGAGGAGGTCCTCTTTGACGACAAGGGACGGATCAAGAATGCCGAGCTGGCCAACTACCGGCTTTTGACCGCCATGGACATGCCTCCCATCCAGTCGGAGGTTGTGGACAGCATCGAACCGTCCGGGCCGTGGGGAGTGAAGGAAATCGGCGAAGGCTCGACAAATCCGACGCTGGGGATGTTCTCCAATGCCATCTTCGACGCCATGGGGGTGCGGGTCAACAGCCTCCCCCTGACCTACGAAAAGGTCTGGCGGGCATTGAAAGAAAAACGGGAACGGGAAGAGGCAAAGGCATAAAGCCAATTAGCCACGAATGACACGAATTGGCACGAATCACTTAAAAGCAAAAGGAGTTTTTAGTTATATTCGTGTTCATTCGTGAAATTCGTGGCTGAGGTTTTACAGGTTATGGTTTTGACTAAACGAGGTACGCCATGTGGGACTGGATCGGCAAATTGGACGAACTGCGGCGCAGCAATCAGCTGGCGGTGCTGGTGACGGTGACCAAAAGCAGCGGCTCCACGCCACGCAAGGGTGGGGCAAAGATGATTGTCCTGCCGGACGGGACCTTTTTCGGCACCGTCGGTGGAGGCACGCCTGAGTATTACGCCCTGGAGGATGCCCGTCAGTGCTTCGAAAGCATGCAGGGGGGCACCGGCACCGTTCCCCTGAAACCGAGGGGCGAATTTCCCGCCTGCGGCGGCACCATGGAGTACCATATGGAACTGATCAATGACAACCCCGTTCTCTACATCTTCGGTGCCGGTCACATCGGCCAGTCCCTCGCCCATGTCCTTGAAGGCACCCCCTTCCGCGTCCACCTCATCGATGAGCGGGACGAATGGATCAACGCCCCCACCCTTCCCGGTACCGCCATCAGACACCAGTGCCACTACAGTGATTTCATCGGTAAAGCCAACTGGTGCGACAAACGCACCTTCGTCACCATCATGACCTACAGCGGCACCATGGACCAGCAGGTGCTGGAGGATGTGCTGCCGCACCACACCCGCTACGTGGGAATGGTGGGGAGCAAATCCAAGTGGGCCGGCATCAAGAAAAACCTGGGGGAAAAGGGGCTTGACCTATCCCTCGTCCGCTGCCCCATCGGCCACGACAACGGCGGCAATTCCCCACGGGAAATCGCCATCAGCATTGCCAGTCAGCTACTTGCCACCTATTACGGCCGGGAGTAAGGTCATGAAAGCGCTGAAGGAACGGGTAATCATCATGAAAGGGGCCGGGGAAATGGCGAGCGGCATTGCCTGCCGTCTTCACCGCTCAGGGTTCTCTCGCCTGCTCATGCTGGAGACCTCCTTCCCCTTGGCGGTTCGCCGGGAGGTATCCTTCTGCGAAGCTGTCCATGACGGGCAGATGGCAGTGGAAGGGATCGAAGCAGTCAGGATTGAAGACGGCGCAGGACTCGCCCATGCCTGGGAAACGGGAAGGATCGCCGTCATGGTCGATCCGAAAGGGGACACGGTGGGCCGTATGCAGCCCGATATCCTCATCGACGCCACCATTGCCAAACGCAATCTGGGCACAGCCATTACCGATGCACCGCTGGTGATAGCCTTAGGTCCCGGCTTTACCGCCGGCACCGATTGCCATGTGGTGGTTGAAACCAATCGGGGACATAATCTTGGGCGATTGATTACCGCAGGTCAGGCGGAAGCCAATACCGGCATACCTGGGAACATCGGCGGCTTCACCAAGGAAAGGGTGCTCCGTGCCAAGGCTAATGGCCCCTTCACCACCGATAGAAAGATCGGCGACCAGATAACCAAAGGTGACGTCATCGGCCAGGTCGGCACCGAGGCAGTTACTGCCCCCATCGACGGCATCCTGCGCGGCCTGATCCGCCCCGGCTCCCAGGTCACCACCGGCCTCAAGATCGGCGATATCGATCCGCGGGGCGATGCAGGCTATTGCCATACAGTTTCCGAGAAGGCCAGGGCGCTGGGGGGATCGGTGCTGGAGGCGATACTCGCTGTTTACAACAGGTAAGGCTATGAAATCCTTTGCCGAAATAGTGGGGATCGGACCGAACGGCGTAGTGAGCATCGTCGGTGCAGGAGGCAAGACAAGCCTGATGTTTCACCTGGCCAGGCAGCTGGCCTACTCCGGCAAGCGGGTTCTGACGACGACCACCACCAAGATACTCATTCCTACCGCCGAGCAATCGGAAACGCTCCTCATCGACCAGGACCCGCAGGTCATCCTCCGCCAGGCCAAAACCCATCAGGCTGCGGGAATGCACATTTCGGCAGCAGCCGCCTATCTCCCCCAGACCGATAAACTGAACGGCTTTCCCCCCGATGCGATCCGGACCTTCGAAGACTCCGGGCTATTCGACTGGGTGGTCGTGGAGGCCGACGGTGCAGCCAGAAAACCCCTCAAGGCGCCGGCAGCCCATGAACCGGTCATCCCCGAAAATACCTCCATCGTCGTCGCCCTGGCCGGGCTGGAGGTGCTCGGCAGGCCCCTGGGAGAAGAAATGGTCTTTCGCTCGGAACTGGCAGGGGAACTGATGCAGCTTTCGCCAGGTGAAACAATCACCGTTCCCGCCCTGGCCCGACTTCTCGCCCATCCTTCCGGTGCCTTCAAGGGGGCTCCGGCCCAGGCACGACGATTCATCTTCCTCAACAAGGCTGATACCCTCGAACTGGAGGAGAAAGGAGCTGCCGTCGCGCTCCAGTTGAACGGAGCCTCCCCCTCCGTCGCCGAGGCGGTCATGGTCGGTCAGCTTCTGGAAGGCATCAATGTGCACCGTGTCTACGTTGGAGGAAGCCAATGACAGGGTATGCCAGGCTGATCAACAAGTCCCAGGGGCAAGGCGCCCGAGACCAGAGGAGTGAGGCGCACCTATGAGTACGCCGCAACGACGAATGGTAAGGGCAACGCGGCAGACGGGGCTTTTTCATCAGCCTGAGCCCAAGGTGGCCGGCATCGTTCTCGCCGCCGGCAGCAGCCGCCGCATGGGTCAACCGAAACAGCTTCTCCCCTTCCGGGGTCGGACCGTCATTGAACGGGTGGTGGAAAATGCCCTGGCTTCAAGCCTGCAGCGAGTGATCGTCGTGCTCGGCCATGAAGCGGAACGCATCAAGCCGCTTCTGGAGCAAAAAAGCGTCACTACCGTTATCAACAGTGCCTATGAGACGGGACAGAGTTCGTCACTGAAAGCTGGACTGAACGCGATTCCGGTGAATTTCGACGCCGCCCTCTTTCTCCTTGGTGATCAGCCGCTGGTCACCGCTGAGACCATCGACCTGATCATGGCCGGTTTTGCCGATTCCCACGCCCCCATCGTCATCCCCACCTTTGACGGCCAGCGGGGCAATCCGGTTCTTTTCAGCCGGGAAACCTTTCCCCTTATGGACACATTGAACGGCGACTGCGGCGCCAGGACCCTCTTTCAGGAATATGCCGGAAGAATCCGAAGCATCGAAGTCCAAACTCCGGCCATTCTCATGGATCTGGATACGGAAGAGGACTATCGCCGCCTGCTGGCAAGGCTTTAATGGGTTTTCGGTGCTAATGCAAAAATTTGCCAGGTTGCCGTGGTTTCGGGAGAGAGTGACCGAGCCGCAGCGGCGAGCGGACACCCGCCACGAAGTATGAAGAAGCAGCAATCGGATACTCAGGAAGTCAGGACAAGAGTCGGCGCAAGGTCCGCAGCTGGGGCGACAGAACGAACAATGAAGCCACGGCAACCGCACCTGCCACTCGCCAACCGCTATAATCCCAGAATCCTCGCCGCATTACCCCCCAGGATGTTATCTGCCCCTTCCTTGGAGATGGGGAGTTCACCAATTGCCTTCATGTTGCCGCTCAAGGAGGGAACCGCCGGCCAATCGCTGCCGAAGATGATTTTGTCCGTGTTGCGGGAGAATTCCGGAAAATAGGTAGTCAATTTAGCCGGAGGAAGACCTGATATTTCCATATAGAGATTGGCGTGGAGCTTGGAAAGGAAAAAGGCCCTATCATACCAGAAGCCGCGTCCGGCATGGGCCATGACCAGGTTCAGCGAGGGAAAATCCCCGGCCACGTCGTCCAGGTGGAGAGGATCGCCATACTTCATGCGCGAACCCGTGAACACCGATGAGCCGGTATGGATGAGCACCGGAATTCCCAGATCCTCGGCCGCCCGGTAGAGGGGATACATCCTGGTGTCGTTGAGGTAGTAATGCTGGTAGGTGGGGTAAAGCTTGATGCCGCGAAAGCCTTCGGTTTCCACTTTGCGGTGCAGTTCCGCCCCCAGATCGGTATAGAGGTGGGGATTGAGGTCGCAGAAGGGAATCAGCCGTTTTCTCCCGGCGCAGAACTCCCGCACCTGCTTGTTGGTACAGACGCCGGTGGTGACGTAGCTCAGCTCGGCAAGGATGCAGGCATAATCGACCCCTTCCGCCGAGAGCAGTTCCTCGAATGCCCCCGGATCGCTGTAGCGACGGATGAATGCCTCATAACCTTCGGGATGCTGGCGGCTCATCCATTCCGTTACCCACGGCTTGTGGTAGGTGTACTGCGAAAGATGAACATGGAAATCAATGCGCAGTTTTCGTGTCTTCTCTGACATAACCATCCCCCGAAAAACAAGATTCTTCAGACATTTCCGGGGAAGACAGTCGTGGCATCGGGAGAGAGCGACGAGCTACAGCGGCGAGCGGACACCCGCCGCATGTGGAACGGAGGCAACCTACCAATTCACGCATCGTGTACCATTATGCGGGCGGCATTGCAAGGTCCGCAGCTGTGGCGACAGAGCGAACGGACGATGTCGCGACTGTCTTTTATTTCACAGAATTCCCGGATGAAGCATAAACAAGGGGCGTGATATTCCACGCCCCTAGGAGTCAGTCCGACATAGGATCGTTATACCCGCTCGAACACCGTAGCGATACCCTGGCCGACACCAATGCAGAGGGAAACGATGCCATAACGTGCATTGCGGCGCTTCATCTCATGCACCAGGGTTGCCGTGATGCGTGCGCCGGTGGAGCCAAGAGGGTGGCCGATGGCGATAGAGCCGCCGTTGACGTTGACCTTGGCCGGGTCGATGCCCAGCTCGCGAATGCAGGGAATGGACTGGGCGGCAAAGGCCTCGTTCAGCTCGAATAAATCGATGTCTTCGATCTTCAGATTGGCCCTTTTCAGGACTTTCTGGATCGCCGGGATGGGGCCCAGTCCCATGTAAGAGGGGTCGCAACCGGCAACGGCACTGGCAACGACCCGCGCCAGAGGCTTGTAACCCAGCTTCTTGGCGGTTTCGGCCTCCATCAGCAGGAGCGCCGCAGCCCCGTCATTGATGCCGCTGGAATTGCCGGCAGTTACGGTGCCATCCTTCCTGAAGGCAGCAGGAAGCTTGGCCAGCTGCTCCATGGTCACGTCGTTTCCGCGGGGAAACTCGTCACGGCTGACGATTATCGGGTCACCCTTTTTCTGGGGAATAACCACCGGTACTATCTCATCATTGAATTTACCGGCTGCATCGGCAGCTGCCCATTTTTTCTGGGTATCCAGGGCAAATTCATCTTGCTCCTGGCGGGTCAGACCGTAGCGCACCGCCACGTTCTCTGCGGTTTCTCCCATCCCTTCCTTGGCATAGGGCTCGGTCATCTTGGGATTGGTGAAACGCCAGCCGATGACGGTGTCGAAAACTTTTACGTCTCTGGAAAAAGGTGACTCGGATTTGGCCATGACAAAGGGGGCGCGGGTCATGGACTCGGTGCCGCCGGCGATGAAAACATCCCCCTCACCCACCTTGATGGCCTGGGCAGCGCTGTTGATGGCGTTGAGACCGGAAGCGCAGAGGCGGTTGATGGTTTGCCCGGCAGCCGAATAAGGGAGGCCGGCCAAAAGCGCAGCCATCCGCCCCACGTTGCGGTTGTCTTCACCGGCCTGGTTGGTGCAGCCCAGCACCACATCCTCGATGAGGTTAGGATCGATCTTGGTCCGCTTGACCAGCTCGGCTATACAATGTGCGGCCAGGTCGTCCGAACGGACATTTTTAAGGGCGCCGCCCCATTTACCGACCGGCGTCCGTACTGCATCTACTATTACTGCTTCACGCATTGGAGCCTCCATAAAATTGTGCAAATATTTTTTAAATATCTGTATCGTGTTCGGCACCCTTCATAATCCCTCCCGGCCTCCCCTTATCTTAAGGGGAGGAGAGGAATTCCCCCCCTTTAAGATAAGAGGACCCGCGGGGCCTAAAGGGGTCAGGGGGAGTTATGCCGAATGGTTCTAAATATATTGTCCGCCGTCAACTTTGATGCACTCACCGGTAATGTGGCGCGATTTTTCCGAACAGAGGAAGGTGACCAGCCAGGCCACTTCTTCCGGCTTGCCCATGCGGCCGAGCACGATGTCGGCCAGGGATTTCTGCTTCACATCTTCCGGCAGGGCTGCCATCATTTCCGTCTCGATGAGGCCCGGGGCGATAGCGTTGCAGTTGACGTTGGATTTTGCCAGTTCGCGGGCAAGGGCCTTGGTCAAGCCGATGATGCCGGCTTTGGCGGCAGAGTAGTTCGTCTGACCGAATTTGCCGCGCATACCGTTGATGGAGGTGACGTTGACGATCTTGCCGCTCCCCTGGTCCTTCATCACGGGGGCAACGGCGCGACAGTAGTTGAAATACCCTTTCAGGTTGATGGCAAGGCATTCGTCCCACTGCTCTTCAGTCATTTTCCAGATGACGGCGTCACGGTTGACCCCGGCGTTGTTGACCAGGATATCGACGCTGCCCAGCTCGGCGACGACCTTGTCCACCATAGCCTGGGCATCCTTGAAGCTGGCCACGTCGGCCTGGACAGCGATAGCTTTCTGTCCCATCTTCTGGATTTCAGCACAGATGGCGTTGGCCTCTTCACTGTGCTTGCGGTAGTTGATGGCCACGTTGGCGCCATTCTTTGCCAGATCCAGCGCGATGGCACTGCCGATTCCCAGACTGGCTCCGGTTACGATTGCATTTTTTCCCTTCAGATCCATTTGCTCCTCCGTTTATGATTGTTGATTTTAGGTATTGTTTTCTTCCTGCTTAACGATCCTGCCAGACTGCCGGCCGTTTTTCCACGAACGCCTTCAATCCTTCCACTGCATCATGGGTGGACATCAGTTCCACCAGGTACATCTTTTCCACGGCGGCCAGCTTGGCCCTGATACGCTGCATGGCGTCTCCCCTGGCGGCCCGCACGGCAAAACGCAGGGTGCTGGCACTGACTGAAGCCAGGTTCTTGTCGAAATAATCCAGCGCCGCCTTGTCGGGATCTTCAGCAATGGCAGTCACCAGGCCGATGCGCAGTGCCTCTTCGGCGGTGATGCTGCGTCCGGAAAACAGCAGGTCTTCAGCCTGGGCCTGGCCGATCCGTTCCGGCAACAGGCAGGAAGCAGCGGGGGCAAATACTGCCAGTTTGATTTCGGGCTGGCCCATCATGGCGCCGGGGGCGGCAAAAAGCAAATGGCCGGCGGCGGCAACTTCAAGTCCACCCCCCAGACACTGGCCATTTATGGCAACCAGCACCGGCACCGGGCTCTCCACCAGCTGCAGGACCAGGGCATGCAGGCTCTTCAGCATCTGGGCACAACAGTCCGGCATGTGCTCATCGACGCTGGCGCCGAAACTGAAATGGGGGCCTTCCGCCGACAAGAGCACCGCCCGGAGCTTCGGCTTCGGCAGATGTTCGGTAAGGGCTGACTGCAGTGCTGCTATCATGGCGGCATCGACAATATTGGCCTTGGGTCTGGCCAGAGTCAGCCGGAGCAGCATGCCATCCCGCTCCAGGGATACTTTCAGTGGGCTTTCACTCATCTTCATCTCCTCCCTTTATCTTTCAGTCCTTGTTTTGCGTTCTGCGTTACGTCCATCCGGTACTTCACTTTTTGGGAACGAGTATGGCCCGCCTGGTCAGCTTGTGGGCATGGGCCTCGGCAAACACCTCGTTGATCTGGTCAAGGGGATGCTTTTCGATAAAGGGAGCGAGGGCTATTCGTTTATCCAGGACCAGGTCCAGGGCTGCCGGGTAGAGCTCGGTCAAACATCCCCAGTTGCCCAGTGCCCTGGCATGGAAAGCCATCAGGTTGGAGAGACGCAGCTCAATCTTGTTCATGGTAAAACCGACCACCGACAGGGTTGCGCCGAAGGTCAAAAGGCCGAAGGCGGTGTCCTGGCCGGGGGTGGTCCCGGAACATTCAAAAATTTTCCAGCAGGTTGCGGGCAGCCCCTTTTCCTTGACGAAGGTCTGAATGACTTTTTTCAGGTCTTTGCCCTGCACCTCGCGGGAATTGATGGTCAGCGCCGCACCGTATTTTGCCATATTGTCCAGCTTGGCCTGATCCACGTCGATGGCGATAACCGTTGCCCCGAAGGCGTTGGCCACCTGCACGGCATAGCTCCCTACCCCGCCGATACCGATGACGATGGCAAGATCCCCCTTGGCAACTTCGGCCTGTACCACCGCCTGGTACGGGGTGGTCACCGCATCGGCCACAACAGAAATGTCCGCCAGTTCGAAGCCAGCTGCAGACAGCTTCTTTTCATCCACCGGGCACAGCCCGCGAGCCGGCACCTTGATGTGCGAGGCAAAGCCACCCTGGATGTCGTTGCCCGGCATGAGCTGCTGACGACAGATGGTGCCATGTCCGGAAAGGCAGAGATCGCAGGTCCCGCAAGGAATGACTGCCGGTATCAGGACAGCCTTGCCTTGCCATTCTTCCGCCCCTGCACCGGCAGCGACAACGCGGCCGCTTATCTCGTGGCCCAGAGCCAGCGGCGCAGGATGGTTGAAGCGAACACCGTCGTAATAATAACCCAGGTCGGTGTGGCAGACACCGCAACCTGCCACCTCCACCACCACTTCCCCGGCTGCAGGGGGAAAGGGATTGAATTCCGATCTCACCAGGGGCTCCCCCACGGCGGTCATGGACCAGCGATAGCCTACTTCGGACATGTTGCCTCCTTTGATTTCCATTTCTTATATTTTAGAGTAAACGAGTACCGCAATACTAATTTAAGGATACAATCGACCCCAGCCTGCTATCCCTGGAGTTTTGCGGTCAGGGCCGGAGCGAACTGAAGCACGTCGGCCACAACCAGCACATCCGCCACCTCGCCGATGGGTGCATCTTTGTCTTTGTTGATGGCGACGATGAAATCGGATTTCTTCATCCCTGCCAGGTGCTGAATGGCGCCGCTGATGCCGCAGGCCACATAGAGTTTCGGACTGACCGTCTGCCCAGTCGTACCCACCTGGTGGCTGTGCTCAACCCATCCCGCATCGACCACCGGCCGGCTCGCGCCGAGCTCGCCGCCGAAGGCCTTGGCCAGTGCGGCGATAACCGGAATATTGTCTTTCTTGCCGACGCCGCGGCCGGCACTGACGATGATCTCTGCCTTGGTAAGATCCACATCTTTTGCCTCGGCAGGCTCGTAGCCGAGGAATTCCACATCTGGAGCTCCGGCCACTTCAAGAGCCACCACTGCCGGCGTCCCTTGCTCCCCCTGAAAGGAGAAAGCACCTGCCTGCAAAGTCACGACAGCTTTGCCTGCTGCAGGTTTGACTGTGCGGCGCATCTTGGCATTGCAGCAGCCCACTTCCAGGCTGCCGTCATTGAGTCCGATCACTTCCGAGATCTGGGCTGCCTTGAGCTTGGCCGCCACGCGGGGAGCCAGGTCCCAGCCATAGGATGAATGGGCAAAGACAATGTAGTCGGGATCTTCCTTTTTCACTGCTTCCAGTATCAGGTCCCGGTGCAGACCCGGATTGTATTCGCCGTATTTGGCCACATCCGCCAGATGAAGTGTGCCGTTGCAACGTGGAACATTGGCGGCATCGCCGACCAACGCCATGGAAACATCGGCCCCCAGTTTGCCGGCAAAGGCAACCAGTTCGTAAATATTGTCCTGAAGCTTCCCTTCCCTGTATTCACCAACGAGCAATGCTTTCATGGTTATCTCCTATCTCAAAACCGAAGTTTTGTCTTTGAGTATGCTGATCAGTCTGTCACTAAGATCCGCCACATCCCCTTCGAGAACGATGCCACCACCTTTTTTGGCCGGTGGGTAGAAGCTGGCGGTAACCGACAACGGCTGCTCTGTGAGCACATCGGCTACTCCTATGGCTTCTATCTCTTTCTTCTTTGCCTTCATGATATTGGGCAGGGTCGGGTAACGTGGAATATTGAGACCCAGCTGGCAGGTCACCAGGGCCGGCACTTTCAGGCGGACAACCCCCTTGACTCCCCCCTCGAGCTCCCGCTTCGCCTTGACTGCCCCGTCTGCATACTCGAAACCGACCAGGGTGGTTGCGCAGGCATGACCCAGGAGTTCGGCAACGGTGACCCCCACTTGGGCGGAGCCACGATCCTGTGACTGGAAGCCGGTAAAGATGATGTCAAAATTCTTACCCTTGGCATAGGCGGCGATAATCGAGGCAACCTGCCACGGGTCTTTCTTGTGTACATCCGGATCCTGGATATGGACGCCCCGATCGCACCCCATGGCCAATGCCTTCTTGATCGCCTCCTGGACCCGGTCCGGACCGATGGAAAGCACGGTCAGCTCGGAACTGTCACCCAGCTGCTCCCTCAACTGCACAGCCTGCTCAACGGCGTATTCGTCATACTCGTTGATGCGGAAGGCAAGGTCCGCATCGGAGAACCAGTCGCCGCTGCTGTTGACCTTGAAACGTGATTCCATATCCGGAACCTGTTTGATACATACCAAAATTTTCATGTAATCCTCCCCTTGGTACTCTTTTCTAGAATCTCTGTTTCTCTGTTTTTCTCCAGCAAACAGTGGATATTTCTTAATTATGTATATTGGTACCATAATACCTATTATGATGCAAGTAAAAAATCAAACGTTGTTACAAAGAAATTTTTATTTTGTTTGTTTTTTCTTTTCGCCCCCTTTCTCGGAAGAAGGGGGCATAGAAGGATAACTTAAGGAGGAGCTTGCTCGAAAATGGTACTTGCTTGGGTAGGAGCCACCTGGATGGGCTGCGCGGGACCTTATCCGGCGAAGACCTTTCGCAACAGTTCGGTGGTGCGGGCAGCAGGATTGGAACGAATCTTCTTCTCTTCCTCGCCGAGCATGGTAAAGAGTCCATCCACCGCCTTTGCCGTCACATATTGGTCCAGGTCGAAACTGGTGGTTGAAGTAAAAGGCAGCGACCGATAGGTGGCCATCATGGATTTATAGGTGCGAGTCGCTCCCACATCGGTGAGACTCTTGGCCACGGACGGCTTGAAGGCATCGCTGATCCTGGTGGCGGTCTTGGCCCTGAAATATTCGGTTGCCGCAGTGTCCCCCCCTTTGAGAATCTGACGGGCGTCGGCAAAGGTCATCTCCCGGATGGCAACGACGAAATATTCCACCGCCACCGGCGCCGCCTTTTCCGCCGCCCGGTTCATGCTGAGGACAAACTCATCCACCTGGCGCTGAAATCCGACTTTGCCAAGCAGTTCCGCCACGTTGCGCATCTTTTCCGGCATCAGCACCTTGATGACCTGGTTGCCGAAATAGCCGTTCTGCCTGGATACGACCCCTACCGCCCGCTCGGTACCGACCGACAAAGCCTCCTTCAGTCCTTTGATGATCGTTCCGTCATCGAGAATGCCCTGATTCAGGGTCAGGCCGCTCAGGCCAAAATCACGGGCAACATTCTCCAGCATCAGATCCTGACAGGCGGCGAGCAGCATTAGCGACGCGGCCAGGGCAAAGATGGTTATCACCTTCATGGAACCCTCCAAGGGAGCTTTTTGATCTGCAAAAGTATGAACCTTCCGGGGGAGAGATGCAAGTGGCTGAGTTTTTAGCGGGGCAACAAAGGAGCAATAAAGGCTATAGCGGAGAATTTACGAAATGGTCAGGTCAGGCGCCGTTGTCGGTTGACCCCGTTATTTTTTTAACAGGCGCATATGGGATTTTTTGCCGGAAACAGGCCTTCTAGGATTGATGGCGCCAAGCACTTCGGCCCACCCCGCAATGAGTTTATAAAGTTGCCCTTTATCACTGTATACCTGATCGTAGAAAATGTTCTCCATTATACGCAGTCTTTCAAGTGGTGTCTTCCCTTTCTGCAGCTTTGCGTCAATAATCCATTGCATCTGCCGGAGTTTGAGCGTTTGCTCCGGAGTCCCGCCGAGACAGGCCTGCCTGATAGCGTCGGCAGCCATCTCATCAAAAAGGTCAGGATTTTTTCGGCATAGTTCCATCAATTCAGTTGGCGTATAAGAGCTAAATCCCAGCTTGGATTCGGAATCCATGACGCTCTCCCACTTTTCCTTTTGGACTGTATGCACAAATACATCGTGGGTCGTAAGACTTACTGTCTAAGCCATAATAGCACCCAGGCAAGTGACTCAGGAAGGTGCATTCTTAGGCTGCTCGTAATGTGGCAGCGTTTTCAACAGCATAAAGATCGTTGCTTTTGATATTATCCCTGATTTTTTTCTTTTGCCAATAACACGAGCAAGGCGAGGAGGGTAAGCGCCAGGGAACGGTTGACACCCTTTCTGCCATAGCCCATGCACTGGATGTACCTCTGGATGTTGCGACGGGGATAGTGAGGGCAAATCTTGGCTGGGATGTTTAGGTCGTCCAGAACCGCTCTCTTACTTCAAGACATTGCCCTGTGTCTGATGATGTGATATAAGACATAATCATTTCATTATCTGAAGCGATTATTGAGGCGAATGAATCAGTACATCTGGCAGCATAAAAACTGGCCACGGCTGACCTGGGACTCGGAAAGGCTCATTGTCCCTCTGGGCGAATGTCGTCTGAGGCAGGGCAGGCTTTTCAGCAAAGTTGCAGGGCTCGGCTTCAATCTCGATCCCCAGGCCCAGGCGGAAATTCTGGTGGAGGAAACGCTGAAGACATCTGCCATCGAAGGAGAACTTCTCGATGCCCGTTCCGTCCGCTCTTCTGTGGCACGACGGCTCGGTCTCCCGTCTGCAGGCATGCCGGTGGACCGCCGCATCGACGATCTTGTTGCAGTGCTTCTCGACGCCACGCTGAATTTCGACCAGCCGTTGACTCGGGACCGGCTATGGGGGTGGCAGGCGGCCCTTTTCCCGTCGGGCTATTCCGGCATGCACCGCATCAAGGTGGGCGGATGGCGTGAAGGCGCCGAACCGAGGCAGGTAATTTCTGGGCCGGTAGGGAGGGAGAAGATCCATTTCCAGGCGCCGCCTGCAGACCGGCTTGACCAGGAAATGAAGCGTTTACTCTCGTGGTGGGATGAGAGCAATGGCAAGGTTGAAGGGATCATTCGTGCCGCTGTCGCCCACTTCTGGTTTGTTACCATTCACCCATTCGACGACGGCAACGGCCGCATTGCCCGTGCCCTGACCGACCTGGCACTGGCCCAGGACGACAAGCAGCGGGTGCGTTACTATAGTCTTTCCGCCCAGATCATGGCCGAGCGGGAAGGGTATTACGACATCCTGGAGCGATCGCAAAGGGGGAAATGCGACATTACCGGCTGGCTGGAATGGTTTCTGGCCTGCTTCGCCAGGGCTCTGGAGCGCTCGGACGAGATCCTCAACGGGGTCTTTTCCAAGTCGGCATTCTGGAGGCTCCATGCCCAGGATTCCCTGACGGAACGCCAGAAAAAGGTCATCAACCGCCTGTTGGATGAAGGCCCTGGTGGATTTGAGGGGGGCCTGACTACCCAAAAATATGCATCCATGTCCCACTGCAGCCGGGCCACTGCATTTCGAGAGTTGGATCAACTGAGTCAGTTGGGGATACTCACGCGAATGGGGCAGGGGCGGGCAGTGAAGTATGAGCTAAAGCTTGGGGAGAAGGCACGATAGTTTAATTGACAGGGAATTACGTACTGTGTCCCCGGAATTCTCCCAGTGACCACACTGGCAGGCAAAGCAGGTACCGTCGGCACTGCCGACGGTACTGGGCTCGCAGCAAGTTTCACTGAATTGTCAGGCCTCACGACAGACGGAACGTACCTTTATGTGGCAGACCAACAAACGGTCAGGAAAATATCAATTTCCACCGGCACAGTTACCACTCTGGCCGGAACTGCTGGAGTATACGGCTGGGCTGACGGCATTGGGACTGCAGCATTATTTGGACGCATTTCTGATATAACCACGGATGGAGCGAACCTGTATGTAGCGGACTCAAATAATACGATTCGGAAAATCGTAATTGCCAGTGGGGCAGTAACGACACTTGCAGGTGGATCAACAGGATCAACAGATGGCGTAGGCGTTTCCGCAAGTTTCGGGTACCCTAGCGGCATAACTACTGACGGGGCAAGCCTTTTTATTACAGATACCTTTAACGACACCATTCGGGCAATAAGATAAGCACCACAATGAGAATATGTCTATGTACAGGAGGAAAGATGAAAAGAAACAGCATGATGTGGTTGGTTTCCCTGGTATTAGTGACAGTCGTTGCCTTACTTCCGGGATGTGGATCTGATACCAACGTCTACACATCCACAGGAGCAAAAACAGGCATAGTAACCGGCAGGGTCGTCGACAGTTCGACGATGCAGCCGATAGCGAATGCCGACGTAACGCTTGTTGCCAATGGCGAAAAGATGGCAGGAAAAACATCTGCCTCCAGTGACCCGGATCTGGCAGGGACATTTGTATTTACCGGTGTCTCGTCAACGGCTCCCTATGTCAGCAGCCATACCCTCAAAATTTCCGCATCTGGTTATGCCACCATGCAAATGGGTTTAATCGTGTCATCCTCTGCCGATAATGCCCCAACGACGACCAGTCTCGGCAATATTAGCCTTGCAAAAGGTTTCGATCTGACGGTAGTCGCAACCGACGAGGGGACGCCTGTTGCCGGGGTTACCATCAGTGCAGCAAGTTCTGGAGTTCCGATCACGGCAGTAACTGACGCTGGCGGCAAAGCCATTCTCAAAGGCTTGTCCCAGGAAGCCAGTTACACAATCGCCAGTGCTCCCTTCTATGACAATAATGGTGCTCTTAAATATCTCAGCACGACTACCAGCTATACTGCAAGCAGCAGCCATACCCTTTCAATGTCACTTATCCCCGCAAACAGCACCAGTGACATCAATATCGTTGGCTCCAATCTGTTGCGCGACGGCAGCAAAAACTATTACAGCTATCCTTCTACCTACAACCATCGAGTCATACTCCCTGAATCAGTGATAAAGCTGGTATTTAACTATCCCGTCACCCTTTCCGGAGCCATAACGGCCAGTTACCTTAATGATCAGGTTGCATCATCAGATCCCGATTACCGCAAGATCATCAATGTACCGACCATATCGGCAGCACTTGATGAGACGGGAACCATTTTAACGATCACCAATTCTGCCCCTTACCTTAAGAATCAGACTTACATCTTCAATGGCACCGTTACCGCCGTAATCAACTCAGTAAGCCGCTCGCTCAGCTTAAGTGAGGTATCGGCATCAAACCCATACTTCAGCAATAAGGTTTACGTTGCCGATAACTCCTCGACCGGGCTTTCCTCAACAACGGCGGTAAAAGCTGATAATTTCAACGGCACGACGGGAACAACGGGGACAACCCAGCCTAATCAGGTGTGGCTGGTTTTCCCGGAAAAAGTCTATGGTACCTACAGCATCATTGCGACAAGAATCAGCAGTTCGGGCTCTTGGCCGAATTCTTCACCAGTATCTTTTGGGTTTGCAGACGGGGATGTCACCTATGCCGAGAATTCAGGTGGTGCCGATCAAGCATCTCTCTTCAAATTGCGGGTTTCTGGGTTAACGTTGGCCGACAATACTGGCAGCAACATAAACGAGGTTACCATTGACTTGAAAGCTACCGACGCAGAGGGCAATGTGCTTAACCGGACCTTGACTCTGCCAGTCCAGTAATTGATCTTCTGGGTCTGATTGTTTAGGTCAACCACTGATGTGGTCGCCGATAAAGGACAAGTGCGGCGGGCCTCCTCATAGAAAAAGGCGTCCACCACGGACGCCTTTTTCCTTAGACACTCAAGGGAGACGTTGCTTGCTATCTTGCTAATTGACAATTGAGAGCAGCTGGTGCACTTGCAATATGCATCCACCGGAGGAGCAAAGAAAGAGGTGGGGTCGAAAGAAGTTAGGTCGGGCTTTGCACTTGGGCATTCTGGAGCAGTAAAGGGGACAGGAGTTGAACTGGGGGGAAATGCGGGGGGGAAATGCGGGGGGAAATGCGGGACACTCCCCATATTTCCGTTGCCTGGGCGGAACCGGCCACTGGTTCTCTTCTTTTTCTCGATCCCGAGCGATTCCTTGATAATCTTCAGCATTACGGCATTGACACTGGTATCCTCTCGTCGGGCCTTTTCCTTCAAGGCACTGAAAAGTGTCTCATCTATGCCGCGTAATGTAACGGTAGCCATGGTATTCTCCTTGGTTAGTCCCTGCTTGCCAAGAGCAGTCCGCTGATAGTATTGAAATGATTGTCGAAGATCGCCAATGCCAAGCCGTGCTGAAGGGCGGAAGCAGCCAGCCACAGGTCATTGGACGGTATAGGGCGTCCTTTCTGACGCAAAAGAGGGGCCACCGTGGCGGCCCCTCCTGTGCATTCTTCACATTCCTTCAATTTATTACTGCCGCGCCATATCGTGTGGCGCCCGGATAAGTACTTCCGTGCTGGAAGAATTACCCGATCCGTCAACGGCGGTTATGGTCACAGAGTAGGTGCGGCCTCCTCCATTCCCCTGCCGCGCGGCCCGCAGCTGCAGCGTTATCACCCCTGTTGCCTGGTCGATGTTGGCGACCGAAAAATCGGGAATGATATTTCCGTCCTTATCCGTTTCTGCCGGTTCATTACTGGTAATCAGCACGCTCAGCATTACCGGCTCGCCCGAATTGTCATAAGCTTGGGTGTCGATGGTCACCGTGCGCATGGTGGAGTTGGGCGGCCACAGGATCATATCCGATGCCACTGGGGTGATGGAGGGTGCTGCCGTGTCGATTACAATGACGGATGTTGTGGCAACAACGGTGTTTATTCCGTCACTGACCTGAAGGGTAAGGGTGTGGCTGCCGAGGGCAAGGCCTCCTGGGACGGCATGTTCCGGGAGGAGTACCGGCGCACCGCCCGCCGGAGACGGAACTGTCCCCTCCGCCAGTACTATTGTTCCTTCAAACCACTTGTAAGTGAGGAGATCGCCGTCATAGTCGGCCACGCTGCCATTGAGGCGAATGTCCTGCCCGACCTGGTAAGTGCCTCCGGCAAAGGGGGCGGCAACCGGCGGGGTGTTTTCAATGACGACAGCAACCTCATCGGCTGCTGTTGCCGTCCCGTCGCTCACCTGCAGCGTCAGGATATGGGAACCCAGGGCGAGTGGCGGTAGTGACGCAAGGTTGAGCGGCGCATTGCCAAAGGCATCCGCCGACTGCCAGTCTTGAAGCTCGGTGGCTCCCTCCAGCCAGCGATAGGTGAGGGCATTGTCGTCCGCATCGGTGGCGGTACCCAGGAGAACAGTCTGCTGCTGACTCTCGCGGGACAGGACTCTGTCGATCCCGGCATTTGCCACAGGTGGATTGTTGAGCGGCCTGGCAACTACGGTGACGTCGCCGATGCTGTTACGGGTCCAGTAATGGGCGCCGCTTCCCTGTCCCAGATCGATGTACTTGAAATCGATTGTGTGTTGCATGGTGTCGTCACTATAGGACTGCTGTTGGACCTTCTGCCATATGCCGTTGGCAGTGGTGATCCAGAAACCCGAGGCAATGGCCAGTTGGTTGTCGAGGATGCTCCAACTGGCTCCCACATTGGAGTTGGGATAAACGCTGTCGGATACGGTGGCGGTAATGTTGAATGGGACTCCAACATAGGCGACGCAGGGCGCCTCCAGACTATAGGTAGTCTGTCCGTAGGGATCGGTCCAGGCTGCTACCCAAGTGCCGCCGGTGGTTGTACAGACAGACTGGGCAGAGCTGCTGAAGGCCGCGGTGAGAAGCAAGAGAGACAGCAATAAAACCGTGACTTTCTTCATAAATACCCTCCTTTTCCCTTACACGTTGATTTTTTTTTCGCTGTGGCGGTGAAGTAGGTTTTGATAATTAAATTAATGTAAGGAAATGATTTTATAACTGCTTTTTGGGAAGGAGTCAAGGTCTTGTATCTGTTCAGCAGTCATGGGAGGCTTGACTTCTCATGGGCATCAAAGGGGAACCAAAGGGGGACGTGGCTTACGCCAGTTTGAACCAACAAAAACGCCGTTAAGCCTTTAATACAAGCTTCACGGCGTTTTTTGGAAACATTCGAAGGTTAGGGGCTCAGGCCTTGACCAGTCCCAGTTCCTGCAGCTTCGCTTTCCCCGGCTTGGTGGTTTCAGGATCCCATCCCCGATCCTTATAGTAGCGTGTCAGCATCTCCTCGAACTTGCTGCGGTCGAGCACCGCCCCCTTCTTCGTCCCGATGGTGAAGGCATCCTCGAAAAAACGATCGGGTAGACAGTCATCTGCACGGCGAAAGCCCTCGCGGTAATTGAACATTTTTTCCAGGTTGAAAATTCGTTCGCCGGTTTTTTCGAACGCGGCCTTATCGTAGTCCCGGCCGGTAATGGCGCTGAGCAGAGCAAGCATCGGCTCCTCCAGCGCCGGTTCGAAGGTGGGGAAAAGGCACAGCCCTATGGAGTCGATCATGGCCCGCCGGTTCTGGGTGGCGATATCATCGCCGCTCATGTGGCAGGCGCCCCTTTCGGCGGTGGCGTAGGAAAGCCCTCTCGGTTGATTGGCCTGGATATTGTGCGCCGCCAGTTCCAGCCCCTTCACCTGGATGGCAAACTTTTCACTCCCTTTGCCGATGTGCCAGGAAAGTGCCCGCACACCTTCGGCGGCCAGGGCTCCCACTCCCTCCTTGGCGGCGATCTTCTCGATCATTGCCAGGGTGGCATCGACATTCCCCCATTTCAGGTCGATCCCATCCAGGAAACCCCGGTCGATCAACCCTTTCTCATAGGCTTCCATGAGAAAACCGATGACGTTTCCGGTGGAGATCTGGTCCAGGCCCAGGTCGTCAATGGTGTAAATCGCTTTCAAGAGCCCCGGCATATCCGCTATGAGCAAGTTGGAGCCGAGCATGACGCCGGTCTCGTATTCCGGACCGTCATGGACGATGCCGCCGTACTTGCCCTTCGTCATCCCGCTTTTCTTGCAGGCCAGCGGGCAGCAGTAGCAGGCAATGTCCTTCACCCAGACATCGCGCCGGGCGGCGTCGCCACCGATCTTGTCCGCCTCCGGGAAGGTGCCTTCCCGGTAATTCCGCACTGCCTCGGTCCCGGCATTGCTGTTGGCAACGATGGCCCGTGCCGTTCCCTGCTCAGCCCAGGACTTGGCGTAAGCAGAGCCGTAGAGGACTGAGCGGGCTTTTTCCAAAGCGGCAAGAAACCGCGTATGGTCGGCAACGCTGGGCTGCCCGGACCCTTTCACCGCGATGGCCTTCAGATTCTTGGAACCCATGACGCAGCCCATGCCCCCTCGACCTGCCGCCCGCCCCGCCGTATGGAGGATGCTGGAATAGGGAACGAGATTCTCCCCGGCCGGACCTATGTAGACCGTCTTGAACCGCCTGTCTCCCAGCTCGGTCAGGATCGCCTTGTCGAAGGCATCCGTTCTCATCCCCTTGAATTTTTTGCCTTCCCGGATTTCCACCTTGTCGTCGTCGATGACGATGTAGGATAACTCCTTTGCCTTACCGGTAACGACGATGCCGTCATAGCCGGCAAACCTGATTTCCGGGCCGAAAAACCCACCCATGTTTGAGTAGGAAACGGTCGAGGCATGGGGATAATCGGACTTCACCGGCGAGGTAATGGGAGATTTTGTCACCACGCAGGTCCTGGACGAGGAGGGGACCGGCAGCCCGGAAAATGGCCCAGGCATGAAGATAAGTGGGTTTTCGGGAGAAAGCGGGTCAACCCCCGGCTTCTTCAGCCGGTCCCAGAGGATTTTCATGCCCAGTCCTTGCCCACCGACGAATTTGTCCAGGTCCTCCGAGGGGACGGCAAGCTTTTCGATCTTGCCAGTTGAAAGGTCCACATTCAGTATTGTGCCGTGATATCCAGGCTTTCTGCTCATTTTGCTCCTCCGAAATCTGCCGTCCCATACCAGTTCTTCGCCAGTTCAGCCGCTATTTTTTCCGGACCCAGGCCGTAGAATTTTCTGTCACGGCGCACCTCCACATACGTCAGCGCACCGAAGGGGCAGCGCTTGACGCATTGGGGATCACCGCCGCACAGGGTGCACATCCGCTCCGGCTTGCCCGTTGCCAAGTTGGGGCTGATCACCCCGGTTCTCTGGGAGGCGCAAGCCTTGGCGCAACTGCGGCAACCGAGGCAGCGGCCGGCGTCATTGCGGATGCCGTGGGTCTTGGCATCACGGTAGAGGGCGCGTCGGCCGGTCCTGGGGTCGGGCTCCACCGGGCAGGCCTTGACGCAGGGGTTATCGGCGCACATGGCGCAGACGCTGGGGACATCCACGTCCGGATTGAAGCTGTGGACCCGGATATTGGCAAAGCAGGGATTACCAAGACCGGGCACTTCCCGGCCGCCGATGGTTGCCGGCCGGTTGCGGGAAGAACAGGCCGCCTCACAGGTCCGGCAGCCGGTGCATTTGGTGTAGTCCACCAGCACCATTTTCAGCTCCGGGTCTCCCGAAAGGGCCCACGCCAAGCCATTGATGCCGAATTGGCCCAGAAGGACCAGCGCTCCGCCCCCTATCCCGACCCCTTTGATGAAATCCCGGCGGGTGAGATTGACCGGTCCATCAGGACCGTGAGTTTCCTTTTGTTCATTATCCATGTCAGCCTCCCTGACTGATCTTTGTGAGACCGCTCTGCTATGCCTTTTTTCCCATCTCATACGCCTGTGTCATCGCCGGAGTACCTTTGATGTCCCCGATGCTCCAGGCTCCGGTTCCACAGATGACCCCTCTTTCACTGGCCCCGCTCAGACAGGAGGTGAAGCCCCTGAAACTTTCGAGCGTCCTTTACAGTAAGTGTATCGTACCGCTGAAATTACAAAGGCGATAGACTAATCCTGCTCTTTTCTTGCCTGATAGTCCGATAGGCAAAATTTTTAGTTGTGGACACACGATGAGGTCAGGCAGTGTTTAATGACGTAAACGCGGATAAACCTTTTTGTGAGCAGGGATCAGGGGATAAGGAAATGGAAGATGCAATAGAAGCTTTGGGAAAACCCATTGCCTGATGGACCGAACAAGGCGAGCAGCAGGTACCTGCTGTCCCCGGATCTCAGGTGCCTATCGTTCAACCATCATTCAGCGTTCGTGTTTCTGCGACGCCAACCTATCTCGAGACTGCCGCATCCCTTCAAAGATGCTTTCAGCGACATCTCCAGGGAAATTATGGGGCAATCTGGAAGCCACAGCTGCGGTTATGCTGTCCACCCGATCAAGGAGCTCCTCAATTATCAGCGCCATTTCCTCAGGCGATACGTTATTTCTCTGAGCCGTTGCCAGCCAATGCCTGTAGCGGATGGAGATGTGCTCATATCGACGGTTTTTGCCACTGACAGCCATCGCCATTCTCAACCTGTGTGGATCTAGTTGTCCCTTTACTACAAGAGGATATGCGGAAAGCACATCATACATCGGGGTTAGGGAAAACTCGCCACGCGGGCGTATAAAGATGCTGAAGTTCTTGGCATGGCCATCGATTGCAGCCAGAAGCCAGAAAAGTACCTGCACCTGCATAAATACCCGCCGGTCACCCAGCGCGTCTGCCGATCCGAGCAAAAAAGTCATGATCTTCTGGATGCCGGGGCCTCCATCACTCTCATATTTCAATGCGGGCGCCACTCCCATCGCCTGGCACATGTCCTCTTGTGGAAGTCGAATCAACCACGAGCCATCCTCAGCCCAGCGTCGGTCGAATCGCTCTACCACAAGAGCCTTCACCCCTTCAAAGACTTCCATTTCCGCATTGGCGACCGGAACACCAAATTCCTTCAGAATGAGGTGACAAAGCCATTCATTCTCGACACTATCAGTGAGGTCCATACCACTATGGGCAATCGTTCCGATCGGAAGCTTCAGGATGTGACTTGTTGGAGTCACCCCCGAGGGGATGCACCACCTGCCATCAAGCCGGAGCAAAGCCGTCTTCTCCTGCGCGCCTGCCAGCGAGATTCGGAAGTCAATATCCGGTCGCATACCCAACGGCATTGTCCGATAATTGTTAAGGATGGCCGCTATCTTTACGTCCGATACAGGAGTAGCTTCTACCCTTCTAACATCTACAGCCTCAGCACCGTCTGGTATCAATTGAACTGCACCGACGCAATCACGGCCGGTATGCCACAAAAGATCAAATGCACGGTTTGACGGAGAACCAAATCTTGTCTGGATACGATTCCTGATCGCCTGATTGTCAGGAAGCAAGTTATCGAAGTAATTCTCGACGACGTCCCCTGAATAGGGCTCCCTCCGAAGGGGCATTGAAAGTGAGAGGGGACGGCTCACGCTGGAGGTAATCCAGGAGGTAGCATAAACGAACTGAAGCACTCTGGCAGCATGAGTCAAAGTTCCTACCCTGGTCCCATTAAGGTAAACCGCTAGATTCCTGGGCATTACCACTCATCTCCTTTAATTTCATGCTTTTGTCGTGGCTGTACCACCAGCTCCAGGTCAAGTGCCGCCAGAAGTCGGAATAGGGTACTCAACTCGATGGCAAGGGTTCCGTTTTCGATCTGCGATATTTTGGATTGCACCAGGTTAACCGGCTTCCCTGCAGCCGTCTGTGTCAACCCCTTTGCCTTACGTTTCTGGCGAAGTGCCTCCCCTAGTTCTTTTGGAGAACGAATTCCGCTCATCTCTCACCCCACTTTATCCCTTTAAAGACATAATCAGAAAATATCCCCTTAAAGGGATATTTGCAATATATATTTTTAAGCTCATATACCGTTAAAGGGATATTAGTGCCTCGACTGTTGAACCCCTATCCTGCTATCCGCAGCTGAGAGCTTGGTTCAAACCTGTTGTCGGCTTATTCTTTCCCCCACCTTTCCTTTCGTTTACTCGGATTTTAATGATGCCATATCGATGGAGAAGCGGTACTTCACATCAGACTTCACCAGCCGCTCATAGGCCTCATTGATCTTCTGGATGGGAATAACTTCCACATCAGAGGTGATGTTGTGCTCTCCGCAGAAATCGAGCATCTCCTGGGTCTCCTTGATGCCGCCGATGAGCGAACCGGAAATGCTTTTACGGCCGAACAATAATGCAAAAGCAGAGACTTGGAGCGGTGTTTCCGGTGCACCGACGAGGGTGATGTTGCCTTCGAGGCCGAGCATGGTGATATAGGCATTGATGTCATGCTCGGCGGCGATGGTGTCCAGGATAAAATTGAAGGTACCCGCATGCTGCTTCATCTGTACCGGATCGGTGGAAAGGATCACCTCATGGGCGCCCAGGCGCAGAGCGTCCTCCTTTTTCTTCAGCGAGGTGGTGAAGACAACCACGTGGGCGCCAAAGGCACGGGCGAATTTTACTCCCATGTGTCCTAAGCCGCCAAGGCCGACGATACCCACCTTCTTACCCTTGATGTCCCCCCAACGACGGACCGGCGAGTAGGTGGTGATCCCGGCGCAAAGTAGTGGTGCCACCCCGGCAAGGTCAAGGTTTGCAGGAACACGCAGCACGAAATGTTCATCGACAACGATGCTTTCAGAGTAGCCGCCATAGGTGACGGGGGCAGTGCCGTGCTTGTCCGGAGAGTTATAGGTAAAGGTTGCACCAGGGCAGAACTGCTCCATGTCAGTCTTGCAGTTGGGGCAGGTATGGTCAGAATCCACCAGGCACCCGACCCCTACCAGTTCGCCTGGCTTGAATCTGCTGACCGCTGCGCCGACCTTGGTTACCTTGCCGACGATCTCGTGCCCCGGTACGCAGGGGTAGGCGGTGGGCATGACGCTGTGCCATTCGTCACGGACCGTATGGAGATCGGAGTGGCAGATGCCGCAGAAAAGAATTTCGATCTGCACGTCTCGTTCGGTGGTCTCCCGGCGCGTGATGGTATTCGAGGCAAAGGGTGCTGTGGCACTGGTTACTGAATATGCTTTTGCTTTGTACATGGGTAGTAATCTCCTTTGTTTGGTTTTTGCTGCGGGTGTTGAATTACCATTACTGCCTTACCCCTCACCCAGCCTTCGGCCACCGTGGGGAGAGGGGCGGGGGCGAGGGGAATATTGTCAGAGCCCGGTCAACTGCTCCAGCTTTTCCGGATACCGGTTTCCTTGCACCGTAATCTTGGCGGCGGCGTTATCGATCTCACTGAGATCGCCGGCTGTGAGTTCTATGCTCACCGCACCTATGTTCTCATCCAGACGGTTCAGCTTCGTCGTGCCGGGGATCGGCACGATCCACGGCTTCTGGGCGAGCAGCCAGGCAAGGGCGATCTGTGCCGGAGTCCCCTTCTTCTGTGCTGCTATTCTGCCAAGCAGATCGACCAGGGCTTGATTCGCTTTGCGGGCTTCCGGCGTAAAACGGGGAAGCGTGGTGCGAAAGTCGGTACTGTCGAATGCCGTAGTTTCGTCGATCTTGCCAGTGAGGAATCCCTTGCCCAGCGGGCTGTAAGGGACAAGGCCGATTCCCAGCTCTTCCAATGTCTGCAGCAATCCTTCTTCAGGCCGCCTGAACCAGAGCGAGTACTCGTTCTGGACCGCCGTAATCTTTTGCACGGCATGGGCGCGGCGGATTGTCTGTATCCCCGCCTCGGACAGACCGAAGTGCTTGACCTTCCCTTCCTGGATAAGTTCCTTTACCGCCCCCGCCACCTCTTCGATGGGCACGTCCGGATCTACCCGGTGCTGATAGAACAGGTCGATGACGTCGGTTTTTAGGCGCTTCAGCGACGCCTCGGCCACCTCCCTGATGTGCTCCGGCCGACTGTTCAGGGCCGGCATATTGCCGGTCATCCCGCGCGGGTCATTGCCTGAGTTGATGTTGAAACCGAACTTGGTGGCGATCACCACCCGGTCACGCAGAGGAGCAAGCGCTTCACCAACCAGCTCCTCGTTGGTGAACGGCCCGTAGACCTCCGCCGTATCGAAAAATGTTATGCCGCGTTCCACGGCAGTACGCAGCAGCGCAATCATCTCGTTTTTGTCCTTGGGGGGGCCATAGGAAAAGCTCATCCCCTTGCAGCCGAACCCCAGAGCTGATACTTCCAGACCATTTTTCCCTAATGCACGCTTTTGCATTGTCTCTCCTCCTGTTCAGGCCTTTGATGATTATAACCTACTCCAGAAAGAACACAGACGGATAGATCGATCCTGCTCATTTCTTGCCTGATTTTCCGACAGGCCAAAAAATAATTGTAAATTGGCAACGAAGTCAGGTAACCTCAGATCAGGATTCAATGATAAAAAAGGTTGTTAAAACGGGATTTTGAGGAAGAAACCATGGAACGTGCACTGGAAGCTTTGGCAACAAGCATTGCCCGATTGACCGAAGAAGGGGAACAGCATATAACCGCAATCCACGGTTTATCACTTTATCGACGGGAGGAACCGACCGAGCCCATGACCGGCATGTACGAGCCGAGCATTTGCCTGGTCGCCCAGGGGGCCAAGCGGGTGCTGCTCGGTGACGAGGTTTTTGTCTACGATGCGCTCCACTACCTGATCACTTCCGTGCATCTCCCCACGGTTGTGCAGATTGTCGAGGCGAACCGGGAAAAGCCCTACCTGGGGCTTAAATTGAAGCTCGATCAGCGGGAAATGTCACAACTGATGGCGGACAGCAATCTTCCCGCGCCACGTGTCCAGCAGTCGAGCCGTGGAATGGCCACCGGCGTGATGACGCTGGCGCTCGTCACCGCTTTTCATCGATTGATCGGCCTGCTTGACGATCAGCAGGATATTCCGATCCTGGCGCCGATCATTCAAAAGGAAATTATCTACCGCCTGCTGGTTGGAGATCAAGGGACGCGCCTGCGCCAGATCGCATCGGCAGGCAGCCAGAGTCATCAAATAGCTCGAGCGATCGATTGGTTGAAAACCAACTTCACCCAGCCGTTGCGCGTCGAAGAACTGGCTGAACAAGCCCGCATGAGCAGTTCCACCTTTCATCATCATTTCAGGTCGATGACCGCACTGAGTCCGTTACAGTATCAAAAACAGCTGCGCCTGCAGGAAGCAAGGCGTTTGATGTTGAGTGAACGCATGGATGCCGCAAACGCAGCGTTTCAGGTCGGCTATGAGAGCCCTTCCCAGTTCAGTCGTGAATACAACCGCCTGTTTGGGGCACCGCCGTTACGGGACATAATCAACTTGCGTCAAATGGCTGCTGCAGAATAGATCCGGCCAAAGTCCATTTGAGTCTGGTGAAATGCAGCAGAATCAGGCAGGGTTTGTGAAAGCTTGGTGAAAGCGCAAATGGAATAAAAGAGCTTATATCACTCCCCTAACACCAGCAGTCATGTAACAATTTCAGTACTTACTCGTTGCTGTCAGATGAGGAGATATATTTTTTAACCGTGCGCCGATCCAGCTTCATACGGCGAGCAACTTCTTCATATGTTCCATAGCGGCTGTAGAGCATACTGCAGTATTGGGCCAACAACGATTCAGCATCTAAATTTCCCTCTTTTATGCCATCTACCAAAAGATCGGACGATTTTTTTACGGATTGTCCGTTGTCCGGTCGCTGGCAGCGGCCGGTAATGATGATCCGCTTCACCGCCTGCTCCAGCTCCCGCACGTTCCCCGGCCAAGCGTAATCTCCCCCCAAGTCCCGTTCCAGAACCTTTTTTACCAGCTGCTGCTCCCGTGGCGTCACATTCCCCGCCAGTCGGGCCAGGATGCTGGTCAGAAGCAGGTCAAGCTCCTGGGGCGATTCCTGCAACCGCTGCCTGAGAGAAGGCAGGTGCACCACATCGGAACAGAGGCGGTAGTAGAAATCATCGCGGAACTTGCCCTCCCGGCGCAGCTCCTCCAGGGGCCGGTTGGTGGCTGCCACCACCCTGCCGCTGAAGCGCTTCCGTTCGTGGCTCCCAACCGGTGAAAACTGGCGCTCCTGAAGGACCTGGAGCAGCTTTATCTGTACCGGCAGACTGACATCGCCGATCTCGTCAAGGAAGATGACGCCGTGGGGGGCACACCTGCTGAAGAGCCCTTCATAATTGTCCATAGCCCCGGTAAAGGCCCCTTTGCGATGGCCGAAGAGTTCAGATTCCAGCACCCCTTCGGAAAACTGGGAGAGGTTGATCGCCACGAAATTGCGGGTGAAACTTTCGGAAAAACAATTGCGGGATACATCGAAAGGAATGAAGCCCGAACGCCCGATGGCAGATGCCGCCGCGCCTTTGCCGGTGCCGGTGGCTCCCAAGAGAAGCACCGAAAAGTCCTCCATGCGGTCCCAGAACCTGCTTTCGAACCAGCGGATATCATGGGTGAACACGCAGTTCCACAGGTGCTTGCGAAGGGTGCGCATGGAAGGGGAGTTGCCGACCAGGCCGTTCTTGATGAAATAGAAGGCGCGCCGGAGCTGGTAAAAGACGGCCAGAAAACGAAGCGCCTCATGCTCGGCAAAGCCGAAGTCATGGAGTTCGCCGAGCACGGTCCGGGCAAAGGGAACCGGACAGGAGGCTTCGCCGCTTTTCAGCTGGTTCTGGGTCAGGCGGTCGAAGTCTTCCAGATGGCGGTGGAAGAGATGAAAGAGCACTACAATGCGGAAGGCTTCACGATCCTCCCCTTCCCAATGCCTGAGGTTTGCTGCATCTTTCTCCTTTAACGCTATTATCCGCTGCCTGATCTGGCCAACTACCGCCGCCAGAAGCTTCTCTGGTGAGATCCCCGCTTTCACGCCACCAATCAGGGCATCCAGCTCATCCCTCTTTCCGCCAAAGGGATTGGCAAAGGCAGCCTTGGCCACCGTTTCAAAAAAAACCCGGTCTTCCTGATTTATTTTAATTTTCTTATTCATGCATGCAATGTATAAAGTACCAGCAAAAAATGTCAAGTTTTGAAAATGAGGCTGGAGGTTTCTTCTCTGGTACTGGCGCAAAAAGAAGACTGGCAGCGGCTTCATTCACTTGGCACACCCCCTGCTACAGTCCGGCGATTACTCTAATGCCATGACCGAGGTACTGTTATGCAACAATCCATTATCGACATCCATTGTCATGCTGCCGGGATCGGCGCCGGCAACAGCGGCTGTTTCATCTCTCCTGCCATGCGCCGCAGCTTCAAATTTCATATTTATTTGCGGGCCTTCGGCGTTTCGGAACGGGAACTGCTGGTTCAGGGGGACCATCTGATAGTTGAGCGGCTCTCCGCGCTCCTAGCCGGAGCGGAAAGGGTGCAACAAGCTGTGGTGCTGGCCCTGGACGGAGTTATCGACCAGAATGGAGAACTGGACATGGCACGCACCGAAGCGTTCATTCCCAATGAGTTCATTGCCAGTGCCGCCAGCCGTCATGACAACATTCTCTTCGGAGCCAGCATCAACCCCTACCGGCACGATGCCATCGAGCGGCTCCACCAGGCAGTGGCACAAGGGGCGGTACTTCTGAAGTGGCTTCCTTCCATTCAGGGGATAGATCCCGCCGATGAGCGGCTGGTCCCCTTCTACGAGTGCCTGCGGGGTCAGGGGCTGCCGCTTCTTACCCACACCGGCGAAGAGGAATCCTTTACCTGCAAGCAGGACCACCTGGGTGATCCAGAGCGGCTACGGTTGCCACTCCGTGTCGGAGTGACAGTGATCGCCGCCCACGCTGCCAGCAGCGGCAAAAACGACGGCGAGGCCAACTTTAATCGCTTCCTTCGCCTCTGCGCTGAATTCCCCAACCTCTATGCCGATGTTTCCGCCCTTACCCAGCTCAACAGGCTTAACCATCTCCCCCGACTACTCAAACACCGGGAGCTGCATGGCCGTCTGCTCTACGGCACCGACATGCCCCTGCTCCAGACACTCATCGTCACCCCCCTGGCATTTGCCCATCGCCTGTCGCCGCGCAAGGTGCTCGCCATCTCCCACATCCGCAATCCCTGGGACCAGGATATTGCCCTCAAGGAGGCCCTGGGGCTGCCGGAAAACGTTTTGACCAATGCCGCCCGCATTTTGCGCCTGCCTGCTGGTGCATAAGATTCTCATTTAATTCCTCGATACGGAGACTGCCATGACTTCCCATGAAAAACACCAATCCCTGCTCTGGCTCAACACCACCCAATTTCTCGGCGCCCTGAACGACAATATCCTCAAGCTGCTCATCATCTTTTTCCTGATCGGCAGCCAGGGCGTTGCCAAGGCCGGAGTCATCACCGCCTGTGTCGGCGCTGCATTCGTCCTCCCCTTCCTCCTCTTTTCCGCGCCCGCCGGTTGCCTGGCCGACCGTCTGCACAAGTCCCGTCTGATCAAGATCATAAAGGCAATCGAGGTGGCGGTGACCCTTTTAGCGGTAGTCGCTTTTGCCTTCAAGCTTGAATGGGGGCTCTATGCCGTCGTTTTCCTCATGGCAACCCACAGTGCTTTCTTTGCACCGGCCAAATACGGCATCATCCCGGAAATAGCCTCCCGCGACGACTTGTCCCGGGTCAATGGCTTGATCGAGTCATTTACCTATCTGGCAATCATTGTCGGCACCGCCTTGGCCTCTGTCCTGGCCCAGGCGACCGGCGGACGTTTCTGGATTGCAGCGCTGGTATGCCTTGTGGTGGCCCTGGTAGGGCTGGCATCAGCCTCCCGACTTGAGACCACCCGCCAGGAGGACGCCAGCCGAAAGGTCTCCCTCTTCCCCTCTGAAATCCTGCGCACCGTGCTGGCCGTCCGCCACGACCGGGACCTGATGCTGGCGATCATCGGCCTTGCCTATTTCATGTTTGTCGGCGCCTTCGCCCAGCTCAACCTGATCAGCTACGGCATGCAGCAGCTGGGACTCTCCGAAGCGGGCAGCGGCTATCTCTTTCTTGCCGCGGCACTTGGCATCGGCGGCGGTTCACTGTTGGCGGCTAAACTCTCCGGGCGCGACGTGGAATTCGGCATCGTCCCCATCGGCGCCATCGGCCTGACTGCCTCGGCCATTCTGCTCCATACCGTCCCTTCCACCATCGCCTCCTGCGTTTTCATCCTCGTGCTTTTCGGCATCAGCGCCGGGCTGTTCAGCCTGCCGCTGCAGACCTTCATCCAGTTCCGGGCCGAGCCGGACAAGAGGGGGGAAGTACTGGCCGCCTCCAGCTTCATCAACTGGGTCGGCATCCTCCTCGCCTCCGCCCTCACCTGGCTCTTCAGTGGTCCGTTGCAGCTTTCCGCGGCCCAGGGCTTCAGCGTTATCGGCATCATGACCCTGGCGCTGACCATCATCACCCTCTGGCTCCTCCCCGACTTCCTGCTCCGCTTCATGGGTCTGGTCACCATGCGCATTTTTTACCGACTGCGTATTATCGGCGCTGAAAACCTCCCGGTGGAAGGACCGGCGCTGCTCATACCCAATCACGTCACCTGGGTGGATGCCCTGTTGCTCTCCGCCACCTGCCAGCGGCGCATCCGCTTCGTCATGGAACGGCGCATCTACAACACTCCCCTGTTGCGCTGGCTGTTCCGGATGATGGGGGTGATTCCGGTCTCCTCGAAAGACGGCAGGAAGGAGATGGTGGAGTTCATCAAGAGGGCGCGCACCGCCCTTGACGACGGCTACATGGTCTGCATCTTCGCCGAAGGTGCGTTGACCAGGAACGGCATGCTGCGTGAGTTCCGCGGCGGTTTCGAGCGGATTGTCAAGGACAGCGGCTATCCGGTGATCCCGGTTTACATAGGCGGCGCCTGGGGAAGCATCCTCAGTTACGCCCACGGTAAGCTGCTCTCCCGTCCGCCGGCCCTGGCACCCTATCAGGTCTCGATCCTCTTCGGCACCCCCATGCCCGCAACCAGCACCGCCCTTGAGGTACGACAGGCGGTCATGGAGCTTTCCTGCGACTATTTCAATTCCCGCAAGGCCGAACGCAAGCCACTGGCCGAGTACTTCGTCCTTGCCGCCAAGCAGAACTGGAAACGGCATGCCGTTTCGGATACCTCCGGCAAAGAGCTCAGCTACGGCGAGACCCTGGCAGGTGCCCTGGCCCTGGCAGGCAAGCTTGATAAATGCATCGGCGAGGCAGAATACGTGGGGCTGCTGCTGCCGCCATCGGCCGGCGGAGCGCTGGCCAACCTGGCCCTCTCCCTGCTGGGGCGGGTGCCGGTCAATCTCAACTACACCGCCGCCGAAGCATCCCTCAGGTCGGCCATCGCCCAGTGCGGCATCACCACCATCGTCACCTCCCGAGCATTCCTGGAAAAGCTCCCCACGCTGCCGCAAGTGGAAGGCATGCTCTTTCTCGATGATATCGCCCCCACCATCTCCAAGGGTGAAAAGCTGCAGGCCTTGATCCGCGGCCGGCTGCTGCCCCCTCGCCTGCTCTGCAACCGCCAAGGCTTCCATGCCGACCGGACCGCCACCGTCATCTTCTCCTCCGGCAGCACCGGCGAGCCAAAGGGGGTCATGCTCAGCCACCACAACATCATGTCCAACATCGAGGCACTGCGCATGGTCTTTCGCGTCAACCTCAACGACAATATCTGCTCGGCCCTCCCCTTCTTCCACTCCCTGGGCTTCACCGGCACCCTATGGCTGCCGCTCCTCAGCGGCTTTTCCGCCGCCTACCATCCCAATCCCATGGATGGTGAAAAGATCGCCCAGGTGGTCCGGGAACACCGCTCATCCCTGCTCATCGCCACCCCCACCTTTCTCCTCGCTTACTTACGCCGGGCAAAGAAAGAGGATTTTGCCTCCCTGCGCCTGGTCATTACCGGCGCTGAGAAATTGAAAGCCAAGGTGGCCGATTCCTTCGAAGAGCGCTTCGGCATCCGTCCTTTGGAGGGATATGGGGCAACGGAGCTCTCCCCGGTCATCACCCTCAGCCTCCCCGATGTGAAGATAGACGGCGTTGCCCAGCATGGCTCCAAGGAGGGGAGCGTCGGCCATCCCATCCCCGGTGTCGCCATCCGCGTAGTCGATCCGGACAGCGGGACTGCCTTGAAGCCGGGCGAGCCGGGACTGATCCTGGTCAAGGGGCCAAATGTCATGCACGGCTACCTTGGACAGCCGGACAAGACTGCCCAGGTGGTGAAGGACGGCTGGTACGTCACCGGCGACATCGGCATCATGGACGATGACGGCTTCATCCGCATCACCGACCGCATGAGCCGCTTCAGCAAAATTGGCGGCGAGATGGTCCCCCACGGCGTGGTGGAGGATGAGCTGCACGGCCGCCTCGGGCAGACCCAGGTGCTGGCGGTAACCGCCGTGCCAGACGAAAAGAAGGGGGAGAAACTGGTAGTGGTCTATGCCAAGGATGCGGCTGACGGGGAAACCCTGCACCGGCTGCTGGCCGAAAGCAACATTCCCAACCTGTGGAAACCGGGGCGTGATTGCTATGTGGCGGTGGAGGACCTGCCCATGCTGGGTAGCGGTAAGCTGGATCTGAAGGGGTTGAAGGAGATAGCGCTGACGGCGCTGGGTGGCTAAAAGTTGGGTATTTATGGGTAAATTTGTGTTTGCACCGGAATACAGGCTGAGACTCAATTTCTTGCAAATCCACGATAAAGTGAATCCGCAAGAAGCTGGCTATCTATGCGTAAACTAAAGAGCGGCAACACCGATATTTGCAATCAGACGACCGGAGTGGTGCTGTATGACGGTGAAACGACAGTCCAAAGGGATAAGGAGGTAGCAATTGGCTGTCAAGGCTCCGCCGCCACTGAGCATCATTTCATATAATTGGCATGTCATCAAACCATATTTTTATCTTTACATGAAATCATATTTTTATTACAACATGTATCCATATTTTTTGATAATATTTTCTTTATCTCAAGTATGCAAACCGGAAAGACCCCGAGGAACAAGTGAAAGTAAGTCCTGCACAACGACAACTCGCTGAAGCGCTTAAGGCGTTAAAGAAGCTGCAAGATTCGGGCAAAACTGTCATCAAAACAGGTGATTTAACGCGGTTGCAACGGGAAGCACTCCTCAAAAACGGTTTCTTGAGGCAGATAATTAGAGGGTGGTATATGCCTTCTCGTCCGGATGAAGATCCGGGAGATACAACATCATGGTATGCAGTTGCGAAAGACTTCATCAGGGAGTACTGCGATGACCGATTTGGAGATAAATGGCATGCTTCCCCTGAATACTCAATATTGTTACACGCAGGAAATACCATAACTCCCAATCAGGTAACCATTTATTCGCCTAAAGCCACCAATGGCGTGATCCAGTTACCAGCAGGATGTTCGATACTTGATTACCGTAAAAACGAGGAATGGCCTGAGCAGAGGAAGCAGATAATTGGCGGCATTCGTGTAATGCCACTTACCCTCGCACTCATCCGTGTATCTGAAGCGTTTTTTAAAAATTTCCCACGGGATGCCCAAATCGCTCTACATCAGCTTGACCCATCGGAGCTATTTGGTGATCTTTTGGAGGGGGGACATAGCTCTATAGCCGGCCGTCTCGCAGGAGCTCTCCGCGTAATAGGGAGAGAAGAATCAGGAGAAGAGCTAATAAATACATTACGTGCTGCAGGATATACAGTTGCAGAAACCAACCCATTTTCAGTTGTCACTCCTGAGCTGAAGTTTGAAAGAGCTCAATCTCCCTATGTGCTTCGAATACGCTTAATGTGGAAAGAAATGCGCGATACTGTTTTAACCACTTTCCCTAAAGAGCCAGGCCCTCCTGCAAGCATCGAGAAGTTCATGGAAAATCTAGAGATCATATATAAGAATGATGCGTATCATTCACTCTCCATCGAAGGGTATCGCGTCTCCGATGACCTTATACTTCGGGTTGCAAATGGCGACTGGAGACCTGAGGTCAATGCCTCCGATTCGGAAGCTAAAAACGCTATGGCTGCTCGGGGATACTGGCTTGCGCACAATGAGGTCAAAGAAACAATAAGAAAAATATTTTCTGGTGTTAATCCAGGTGAAGCCTACCGGGTGGATCACGCCACATGGTATCGAAAGCTATGGGAACCCAGTGTCACAGCCGGGTTACTTCGGCCGGCGGATTTGGCAGGATATAGAAATTATCCGGTTTATATAAAGAATGCGGCGCATGTACCTCCTTCCAAAGAAGCTGTGCGGGAGATGATGCCCGAACTTTGCGACCTGCTGAAATCTGAAGCAAGTGCCGCGGTTCGTGCAGTTCTAGGTCACTTTATTTTCGTTTATATCCATCCTTACATGGACGGAAATGGTAGGCTTGGCCGGTTCTTGATGAATGTGATGTTTGCATCCGGAGGCTTCCCATGGACAGTACTAAATGTGGAAAGACGAAAGGAATATATGACTGCTCTCGATGCAGCTACTTCTCGTGGTGATTTAAAACCGTTCGCCCAGTTCATCTACGAATCAATGACGGAAAGTGCCAATCTGCCTGGGTTGAAGAGATAGTACACCCCACCTTACCTCACAATTAAAGAATTATTTACATTTTATGACTGGTACATATACAATAAATGCACAACAGATCCTTCAGCTTCCCCTCCCTACTTCCAACTCGAGGCACTCGGATGTGAACCGGACCCTGAGAATAGGGAAGATTGCTGGCGAAATCGCCGTGGCTGATACAGCGAATAAGATTTATGCCCCCTCCACCTGGCAGCCTTGCCCCGTTAAATAGCCCAGATATTTCATTATCTTCACTGTAAGGAGATGACATGCGCCCCGATAGCATTCTTCCTCAAGTCTTTTTCGTAGCAGCCATTGTTGCCTCCTTCATTGCTTTTCCCGCCACAAGCTCTGCTTTAACTCTGGAGGATGCTCCCGTGCAGGCAACACGGGGGAGGGCCCCCTTCCTGCTCTTCCCCGACAACCAGCCAAGACAGGACCATCTGCAGGGTGAGCTGATATTGAAGTTCAGGGATGACGCATCGGTCGGTGCGGTCGCCGCCGACCTGGTGAAGGGGGGACAGCCGTTCGCCCCCGTCACCGGGGACGGCAACCTGGATAGGCTAAACAGTCGGTACAAGGTAAAGGCCATGCACAGGGTCTTTGGCGAGGCCCCCGCGTTAAACGCTTCCGGACGGATGGATGCAGGGGCGGCGGAACTCCGGCACCGCCGGCAACGGGAGAAGTTCAGGAAGGACGTTGCGGCACTTCGGGAAGAGCGGCTGAAAAAGAAGGGATTGCCGCCGGGTGCTCCTGGCCCTGACCTTCCCTACCTGGGCTCCATATATCGTGTCGAGGTCGACCCTGAGACGGACGTGAACGTGGCGTGCGCCGCCTATTCCCGTGATCCGAGCATCGCCTACTGCCAACCGAACTTCCGAATGGAAGCCCAATGGATCCCCAACGATCCTTTCTATGCCTCATTCAGCAGCTGGGGGCAGGGATATGACGATCTCTGGGGACTGAAGAAGATGCAGATGGCCGATGCGTGGGATGTGACCAAGGGAGCGGGGATCGTCGTCGCCGTCGTTGATTCAGGGGTCGATTACAACCATGTGGACCTGGCAACGAACATCTGGACCAACAGCAGAGAAATCCCGGGCAACGGCATCGACGACGACGGCAACGGCTATGTGGACGACGTGCGTGGGTGGGACTTTTATAACAACGACAACGATCCCATGGACGGCCACGGTCACGGTACCCACGTTTCTGGGACGATCGCCGCGGTGGGGGACAACAATACGGGGATCGTAGGTGTGGCACCGCTGGCAAAGATCATGGCGGTAAAGGGGTTGAGCGACACGGGGAGCGGTAGTTCCGCAGGGCTTGCCGCGGCAATCAAATACGCGGCGTATAACGGGGCCGAGGTCATCAACAACAGCTGGGGGTGCAGCAGTCCGTGCAGCTCCAATGCCGTTGCCGAGGATGCAGTGGCCTACGCCCGGGGTCTCGGCGCCGTCGTCGTCTTTGCCGCCGGAAACAGCCAGGCAGATGTCACCCTCTACTCGCCGCAGAACCAGTCGAACAACGTGATTACCGTCGCGGCGAGCTCCGAAGTGGATTCGCGGAGCTATTTCAGCAACCTTGGCCCTCTCATTGACGTGGCGGCGCCGGGAGGCGGCAGCGACGATACTTCCTCAAACCGTATCGGGCGAAACATCCTTTCCCTCAGGGCAGGTTCCACCGACCTGTATAAGGACGGGCTCTGCATCGTCGACACGTACTATTACCGCGCCAGGGGCACCTCCATGGCGGCCCCCAACGCTTCGGGTGTCGCTGCCCTTGTGCTGGCGGCGCATCCGACCTTCACCCCCGACGATGTTTCACAGGCACTGCGGGTATCTGCTGACGATATGGAATCCACAGGCTTTGACCTGTTGAGCGGCACAGGACGCCTGAACGCGAAAAAAGCGGTGGCGGTCACCTCGGTGCCGCGGGTGCGGATCACCTCACCGATGAAGTCGGTCAACGTAACCAAGCCGGGAACCGTCACCGTACAAGGAGACGCCTACGGCACGAAGTTCGCCGGGTATCGTCTCTTCTACGCCCCCATCGACAAGGTCCTCGGGCAGACCCCGTACACCCCCACCGTTGGCTCATGGCAGCCCCTCGGATCGGAATCCACCGAGGCGGTAACGGAAGGCGTACTGGCCACCTTCAGCACGGAGCTGTTCCAGGCAGGGAAGAGTTACCTCCTCAAGCTCGAAGTGACGACTACGGATAATGAGGTGTTCACCGACGTGAAGGAGATCCTCTTTTTCAAGGAGGACCCGAAGTTTTACATCCTGGCGACGGGTCAGCTCGGCAAGAGGGGTCCTCAGTCGGAGGGGGACAGGTTCTCCTGGATCGAAACGGAACCGCAGCAGCAGGAGAGCGGCACGAAGCGCGACATCGGCAAGGTGTACGACGGGGCCACGAACAGGCTCATCACCATCTACCCCGACCCGACGAAGACAGGGGCGTGGATCGATCAAATTTTCCTCACCGGGGGCAAGATCGTCTGGTACGAAACGAATTACAGCTACGGCAAGACGAGTGTGGGATCCATCTCCCCCACAGGGGAACTGGTCGTGGAGGATTCTTTTTTCTACCCGATCCTTTCCTATGATAACGGCAAGATTCTCCTCAACCAGGGGCGCGCCGCATTCTATGGATTGCTGGTCTACGTCTACGATGTGAACACTCACACCCTGTCCCAGGAATACGCCATGCCCCAGGGAGATCCTTCCCAGTCGGGGGTGTACCTGAAGGACAACAGCGTGGTCACCAACATGTGGTATCCGGGAGGAAGCAACAACGACGTCACCATCAACCTCACCGACCTGGGCACAGGGGTCAACGAGGTGGTGAAGACTGTCGTTGGGGGAGGTGCCGGATCGGTGAGACAGGCCCTTAATGGTTCAGGGGTGGTGGTCTGGACCGAGGAGAACGAATTTAACCTCACGTACCCGATGTATGTCTTCAACAAGATCACGAAGCAGGAGACCCACGTTACCGATGCGTCCCATCCATACTCATATGCCACTGACGGGACGAGCATCATTTTCAGCGCCTTCGGCTCCGAGACCGGGGAGACCAAATTAAATCTCTACTCCTACGACATTGCTACCGCCACCACCTCGTTCTACGCGAGCAACTACGTCGCCGGGGCGACCAACAATATGTGGCCGAGCTTTGGGACAAGACATGTCCAGTGGTGGGCGGACCCGCTCGTCATGGTGCGCAACGACGTTCCCACAGTCGGAGGGGTGAGCGATACGGCGGTCGCACTGAACTCCCTCTTTTCGCTGACGATGACCGCCGCCGATCCCGAAGGGGACAAAGTGGATATTTCAGCCGTCGGGGGGACCTGGCCCGACGCCGCAACAGCACTTCCCGAAGGGGCCACATTTACCGACAACGGCAACGGGACCGGCACCCTGCACTGGACCCCCACGACCCTCGGGAATTACACCATCTCCTTCCTGGCCCGCGATTTTAGCGGCCGTAAGGAGGGGAGCTGGAACGCAGTTAAAACCGCCAGCTTTATGGTTTATGATGCGAACGAGCCGTCACAGCCCCTTGGAGTTACCGTGGTCGGCAACGGCACCGTCAATTCCTCACCCTCCCCCGACCTAAATTGTTCCGGCGGCACCTGCAGCCAGTCGTATACCCGCAACACCGTTGTAACCCTGACCGCCTCCCCCGGCACTGACTCCGGCTTCGGCGGCTGGACCGGTGCCTGCAGCGGTTTTGGAGCATGTTCGGTAACGATGGACCAACCGCGCATGGTTACCGCCACCTTCATTCCTTCGTATATCCTGAGCGTCACCATATGGGGGAACGGCAGCGTGCACTCCTCGCCTGGACCCGACATTGCCTGCTCAATCGGCACCTGCAGTCAGACATTCAATAGCGTCACCACCGTCACCCTCAGTGCCACCCCCGCCCCCGGTTACGCCTTTACCGGCTGGTCGGGTGCCTGCAGCGGCGGCGGCTCCTGCGTAATAACGACAAACCAGTTATGCGCCGTCACCGCGACCTTTGTCCCCACATATTCGCTGGACGTAACAATTTCCGGCAGCGGCACCGTCCATTCCACGCCAACCCCTGACATCAACTGCTCTACCGGGACGTGCAGCGGAACGTACAACAGCGGCACGACCGTCACCCTCTCTGCGACCCCCGCCAAGGGTTTCGCTTTCACCGGCTGGTCAGGTGCCTGCAGCGGCACGGGCAGCTGTACCGTCGTCATGGATGCGGTAAAGAATGCTACAGCGACCTTCACCAGGACGAGCGCCGTACTGAGCCTCAACTTCCCCCTCACGATTGGCAATGTCCATTCTTCGCCCTCCCCCGACATCTCCTGCACCTCCGGCGGCTGTACTCAGACATACGGCGTAGACACCGTAGTAACCCTCACCGCCTCTCCCGGCGCCACCTCCTACTTCGGTTTTTGGAGCGGCGCCTGCAGCAGCAACGGCACCACCTGCACGCTCACAATGAGCGAAGACCGTTCGGTCAATGCCTACTATTACGGATGCGGGTCGATGGTATCCTCCGCGTGCTACGCATATATCCAGGAAGCCCTTACCGACTCACCGGACGGGAGCATCATCAAGGCACGGGATCTCAACCTCGGCCAGTCGCTGGTAATGGACAGGCCCGTTTCCCTCACCTTGCAGGGGGGGTATGATTCATCCTTCACTACGCTTACAGGAACGGCAATCATCCCGGTGTTGACCATCAAGAGCGGGACACTAACCGTCAGTGACATTACGCTGAAGTAGTGGATAGAAAACGCCAGTGGTCCCTGGCGGGGAAAAAGAAAATGGTTCCCCGCCCACCTCACCTCTTGTCATTGATAATTAGCCTACATTTTATGATGGGATACATACAAAAAATGCACATCATGTTCATCAGCTCCCTATCAATAGCCCCACCACCAATCAAATAAGAAAAGGAAAAACGGATAGTTAGCAGAACCAGAAAGCTTGGCACCCTCCCTGCTATGTACCTTTCATCAAGTGCATCACAGGGAGGTAACCCATGAAATCATTACTCGTCCATATCGCCGTCGCTGTTCTCCCATTCTTAGCCCTGGTTTTTTCCACCACCCTCTTTTACACGCTGCATCGGCGAAGGCTGGCCCATCGGCCCCTGTCGTACCATCGCATCCGCAGAGCCATGGAGCGGGCTTTGGGAACCGGCGTCATGCTGCGCTAGGGAGGAGCATTTTATGCCTACGCTTTTCTATGTATTAATCGGCGCAGTAATTGGTGGGGCCACGGACCGTTTTCCCGGCGCTATCTTCGGTGCATGTGTTGGGTGGCTAATGGGGAGCCTGACAGAGCTGCGGGAGAAGTTTGCGGCCCTGGAAAAGGAGGTAGGCTGGCTGCGCCGCAAGCTAGCAGAGCATACACAGCGCCAGGAAAAGGTAACGGCCGAGGCAACCATGCCCATGGCAGCGGCACCCGGTTTTGAACCGGCTCAGGCAAAGGCCTCCCCACCCGTCAAGGGCCCTGTACCCGCTGCGCAAACAGTCCAGAAACCTGCACCTGCCGTGCATCCGCCCCGGCCGGTGTATGTCGCCGAGACGCCACCTGAACCATCCCCGATCATGGACGCCATCACCAACTTTTTTACCGGTGGCAACCTGCTGGTGAAGTTGGGGATTGTGATACTCTTTTTCGGCGTCTCCTTTCTGGTCAAATATGCCGCAGCCCATGGCCACTTCCCCATCGAGTTGCGCCTCGTACTGACCGCCATGGGGGGCCTGGCACTTCTCGGCACCGGCTGGCGGTTGCGCGACCGTCGCGCTGAGTATGCCCTGGCACTACAAGGTGGCGGGATCGGCATTCTCTTCCTGACCACCTACGCTGCCTTCCGTCTCTTCGCCTTGCTTTCGCCCACCGCCTCCTTCATCTTGCTGGTGGCAATCTCCGGCCTCTGCGGCACCCTGGCCGTTGTGCAGAGTTCCCGCACCCTGGCCCTGTTCGGCATCTCGGGTGGCTTCATCGCGCCGCTCCTGGCGTCCATCGGCACCGGTAGCCCCGCCTTTCTCTTCGGCTATTATGCCGTGCTCAACGCCATTATTGTCGGCATCGCCTGGTATCGCTCGTGGCGCCCCCTAAATCTGGCAGGCTTCGCCTATACATTTGTTCTGGGCACCATCTGGGGGGTCCAGTTCTATCATCCCGCCCATTTCACCACGGTAGAGCCGTTCCTCATCCTCTTCTTCCTCATCTATGTGGGGATTGCCGTTCTCTTCGCCTTCCGCCAGCCACCGGAGCTCAAGGGGATCGTCGACGGCACCCTTGTCTTCGGCACCCCCATCGCCGCCTTTGCTCTGCAGGCGGGGTTGGTGGAAAATTTCCGCTACGGGCTCGCCTGGAGCGCCTTAGCAGCAGGGATGCTTTATCTGGTTCTGTACCTGTTCTTGAGCGATGACCGCCTGCGGACCCTTGCCGATGCCTTCCTCACCTTCGGGGCCGTCTTCCTCACCCTTGCCGTGCCCCTCGCCTTTGACGGTCGCTGGACCTCGGCAGCCTGGGCCGTGGAGGGAGCGGCCCTGATCTGGGTCGGGTTCCGCCAGAAGCGTCAGTTGGCTCGGGCACTGGGTATCATCCTCCAGTTTGCCGGCGGTATCGCCTTTATCGCCGATCTCCCTTCATCCACAGGTTACCTGCCCATACTGAACGGCCTGTACCTGGGCGGCATCCTGATCAGCATGGCAGGGCTCCTGAGCTCCTGGACCATCCGGCAGCACCAGCGGCAGGCAGCGGCCTGGGAGCAGCCCCTCGGACACCTGCTGACCGCGTGGGGGCTCATCTGGTGGTTCGCCGGCGGTCTGCACGAGATTCATCTTCACACTGCAGCCGATCTCGCCTATGGCTTCAGCCTGGTCTTCGTCACCGCCTCCTGCCTGGCCTGTCATCTCCTGCAGCGCCGCCTGTCCTGGCAGGACCTGAGTTACCCGCCCCTCTTGCTCCTGCCAGCCATGGTCTGTTTCCTCCTGCCCGACCTGCCGCGTCATCCATTGGCTCACGGCGGCTGGTTTGCCTGGCCGGCAGCCTTTGCCGCCCATTGGTGGCTCCTTTACCAGCAAGAGGATGAATTGCAGCCGATTAACCGCACCCTTCTCCACGGCGGTGCCGTCTGGTTGGCCGCTTACCTGGCAACCTGGGAACTGGGCTGGCAGGTGCACTTCTTCTTCGGCAAAACCGGCAGCTGGCTCACCATCAGCCGGGGTATCGTTGTCATCATCATGCTCGCTGGCATTACCTCTGGCAAAAGGTCTGTCTGGCCTTTGCGAAAACATGAAGAACTGTACCTGGGCATCGTGGCCTTGCCCCTGGCAGTAGTATCCCTCTGTTGGGCAGTGATTGTGTCACTGGGATGCAGTGGTGATCCGTGGCCCTTCCCCTGGCTGCCGATTCTTAACCCCCTCGACCTGGCTATAGTTACTACCTTTACCACCCTCTTATTGTGGATCAAGCGTCTGCTGCAGCTACCCCACCTGGCCGAACTCGTGGACGGCAACCGCACGGTGCTGACCGCTGCAGGCTCCTTGACCATCTTTATCTGGCTCAATTCGATCCTTGCCCGGGCGCTGCACCACTGGCGCGGCATCCCCTTTACCCCAGAGGCACTGCTGCATTCGGGACTGGCCCAGACCGCTTTTGCCATCTTCTGGAGCCTGTTGGCCCTCTGCACCATGGTCACGGCCACACGACGCGGACTGCGTGCAGCCTGGCTGGCGGGGGCAGCACTCCTCGGCATGGCCGTCCTGAAACTGTTCCTGGTGGACCTGGCCGGGCATGGCACCGTGGAACGGATCGTCTCCTTCGTCGCCGTCGGACTCCTTCTTCTGGTCATCGGCTGGTTTTCGCCGGTGCCGCCACATCGTGAGGAACATTAGGCTCAAGAATGAAAAAAGGATCTGCGTCAGGAGGTACTATTATGAAAAGAATCACCCTGTTACTGATTATCCCCATTGTTGTCGGCTTTTCCCTTGCGGCGGTGGCGGCAATCGGTGTCGCCACGGTCCCGACGAAGCCCGTCATCCCGGAGGTTCATCGGAGTGGCGATGACGGCTATTTCCGCCTCCAGGTCCCGCTGCCGAAGGATACCCCGGCCGGTCCCATGGGGCTGGGGGTAACGGTGGAGTCGGGGGACTGCTGGCTGGTTGCGGCCCAGGCTCAGTATGAGAATAAGCCGCCAGCCGACCGGGATGATGACGCGGAGGATTCGCCAGCGGAGAGCGCTACCGAGCGGACCTTTACCGTTACCGGCCGGTACGACCATGGCGGCCCGATCCGGCTCACCATCACCGCCCGCACAGCCGGCGAATCGCACCGGCCTCTGGTGAAGCTGTCCTTCCAGCTCCCGGACGCACCCCAGGAAAATCCTGAAGTGCGCCGGGCATGGGCCCAGCAACAGCAGATAAGCCTCGCCCTGGCCGATCCCCACGGGGAGGATTCCTTCAGCCACTACTGGAACCTGGCCATCGCCCCGCGCTACGGCCTGCCACCAAATCTAAACGAAGCGACAGCACGTTTCCGGCGGGAGCCGCCTGACCTATACAGCGTCTTTACCGGCGCCGCCGCTATCCAGGAGTCGTTGCAGCTGGAACTGCTGGGCACCGGCCCTGAGAGCCCGGCACAGCGGAACGCAATCCTCAAGACTGAAGCGGCACCTGAGGCAGAGCTGCCGCTCTCCAGCCTGAGCGGCCCGACGATCAAGTCCCATCCCTTCCAGGATATGCTGCAGGGTCGCAATCCCCAGCTGCCTCCCTTGGCGGCGGCCATTCCCCAAGACCACTACGCAGTCTTCTTTGCCGACATCAACAAAGAGATTGAGCTGGCCGACCTCTTGGACGAATGGGGGGGCAATCTGCTGCACCAGGTCGAGACAAGCGCCAGGGACTTCCAGGTGCGCCGGAAGGTAAGCAGCCAGCTCTGCCTGGAAAACAGCCAACTCACCCGCTGGTTCGGCGACCGGGTCGTGGCGGATATGGCCTTTACCGGCAGCGATCCCTTTCTCAAGGAGGGGACCGCTTTCACGGTGCTGTTTTCCCTGAAGGACCGGGACCGGTTCCGCAAGCAGCTGGATAAGCATTATGCCGAGGCAGTCGCCAAGCGAGGCGCAGTTCGCTCCCCGTTCGCCATCGGCGGCCACCGTGGCGTCGCCGTTGTATCCCCCGACAGGCGGGTCTCCTCCTGTGCCTTGATCGTCGGCAACACCGCCATTGTCTCCACCAGTAAGAAAGAGATCGAAAAAATCGCTGCCGTCCTGGCCGGGCGGCTCCCCTCCCTGGCCCAGGCCGAAGATTTCCGCTACATGCGCACCATCTTCCCCCAAAACGCCAAGGACGAAGACATCTTCATCTACCTGTCCGATGCCCATATCAGGAATCTGGTCGGTCCCCGCTCCAAGATCGTAGAGGCCAGGCGTATGCGCTGCAGCGGCAATATGGCGCTGATCGCCAATGCCCGTCTCTGGTTCAAGGCCGAGAAACGTCGCGAGCCAACCATGAAGGAGCTCGTGGATGGCGGTTACCTGGGTGAGCATCCCACCATCTGTCCGGATCATGGCGACTACGACATCGATGGTCATGGCGAGCCGCACTGTTCGCTCCATAACCGCCAGGGGGTACTCACCCCGGTCGACGAACTCCCGCTGGTGTCGGTCACCCCCCTGGAGGCTGCCCGCTACAAGGCATTCGTCGAAAACTATAACCGCTACTGGACCCGCTTCTTCGATCCGATCGGCATTCGAGTGAAGATGGGCAAGGACATCCGCATTCAGACCTGCATCCTGCCGCTGATCGAGAACTCCTGGTACGATGGCCTGGCCGCTTTCTCCGGTCGCTCTCCCGGCACGCTGACCGAGAGCATGGTCCTGCCGCGCACCATCCTGTCGCTGCGGGGTCACATGTCAACAGAGTGGCTGAATGGCCTCACGCCGCTCCATGAGCTGTCCAAGCGGGGCAATCTCCCCACGGGCTGGCTGGGGGACGAAATTTCCCTCAATCTCTGCGACGGCCAGGTGCTCTTTTCCGCGGGGCACAACGCCCTGGGGCTCATGGGGCAGGAGATGGGGCGGTCATCCCTGGAACCTCTGGTCATCGGCTATCTGGGCTCGGCCCTCAATCTCCCCACCTACATGTCAGTAAAAGTCACTGACTCCCAAAAGGCAGCGCGCGCCATTCCCCAACTGTTTCGGGCACTCGGCCCCCGCCATAGCCGCAGTGATGATTTGGGCGTCGAAACCTACAGTATCGAGGACCATCGTGGTAAACCGCTTTATGTGGCCGCGTTCAACCTGTGGGTCATAAAGCTGAGGCTCTACTCCGCCGTGGTGGACGATCGACTGGTGATCGCCTCGCGGCGCGACATCGTTACTGAGCTGATGGATGCTGGAGCCAAAGGAAGTGCGAAGAAAGTGGTCAAACAGGAAGGGAACATGGAGATGTCGGTCTACCGTTCCGCATTCAAACAATTGGAGGAGACCGTCAGCCTGGGATGGCAGGAGGATCTGCGCCATGCCTGCCAGAAGAACCTGCCCCTGGCATCCATCCTGCTCAAGACCATCGGCGTGCCGGCCGAGGGCCTTGAATCGACCGTGACCGGACTGCGCGGCTACCAGCCCTACTGCCCGTCAGGCGGGCGCTACATGATCGATGACATGAGCGGCTCCGTGACCTGCACGGTCCACGGCAACGTCTGGCAACCCAAGCAGCCTGCCGCCGGCAACCGGTCGTCGAAGACACTTTCCCTGGTCAACTCCCTGGAGAGGGTCAACGCCCGCCTGGCTTTCACACCGGAAGGACTGATGACCACGGTCGATATCAGAAGGAAAGGAAAATGAAAAAGATTTTACTGAGGTTTTTTTCGCAACGGCCGGAAAAAACGGTGGCACTCCGCACGGCTCTTATGATACATGAAGGTACCCCAATGCGTGGAGGACTCATGAGATTTCCCGGATTGAATCACCACCGCCCCTGTGCCCGCCTAATGACCTTTTCCTGGCTAATCGTCTCCTGCCTCGTCCTGGGCGGAACCCCAGGCCTTGCCCGGCAGACTGTCGCGTCTGCACCTGCCAGCCCCCGTGCCGCCGAGGGGCTTGCCAACCTTCCCGGTCTGACCAACGTCGGCCACATCGCACCCGGTATCTACCGCGGTGCCCAGCCCGGCGCCGACGGCTATGCCACCCTGAAAAAAATGGGGATCAAAACCGTGATCGACCTCAGGACCAGTGAAAGCGAAAAAGCACAGGTGGAAGCTGCCGGGATGCGAGCCATCGCCGTACCCATTGCCATGTCGCGGGATGGGCTGAAAGAGAAGGTGGACGGGGTTGTCGCGCTCCTGGCTGATCCTGCCAATCAGCCGATCTTCGTCCACTGCCGCCATGGCCAGGACCGGACCGGCATCGTCGTTGCCGCCTATCGGATGAAGGTGGACAAATGGTCCCTGGCCGAAGCGGAAAAGGAGATGCAGGCCTTCGGCTTCAACGACATCTGGATCAATTTCAAGAAGTTCATCCGCCGGTATGGTAGTGAATTGAAGCAATGACCCCGTCCTGTCCTGATGCATGACGGATACATCACCGCATGAAGGAGATCGTCTGATGAAGCACCGTCTCTCTGCCCTGTCCCTGTTAACCACCCTCTTTCTCTCCATTCCCGCCTTTGCAGCCGATATATGCAAAGACCATCTCGTACGCAACCATGGCACCACCAATGCCTCCGTTGAAAAAACGCTACAGGAGGAACTGAACGATTTCCGTTTCCTGGCAGAACGGGCGCTGATGCTGCGGGCCGAGACAATCAAAGTGGGCAATAGCATCAAGAACAAGCAGGAACAGGGCAAGCCCCTGACCGGCGAAGACCTGGACCTGCTCAACCAGGGGATTGTCGAACACCTTGCCCTGCGCAAGGAACTACTCGCCGTAGCCGAGTCACACGAGTGCTGGCTGGACAGATCGGAAAAAGACCTGGCACAGCTTGGCATTACACCTGAAGCGCGCCTCAAGGGAATCATGCTTTCCCTCTCCTCGGCCCTGGTCCTCTACGACAATTATCTGCTTGCCATCTCCCTCTTCGAGGGAGACAGCAAGCTGCGGCGGCTCCTCAACGAGCGGGATCCGGGCTATGCCGTAAACAGCGCTGCCCTGGCCAAGGTTACCCTCCATTACGATTCGGTGGCCAACCGGCAACGGGTGCGCAAGGCCATCAAGTTTTACGAAAAAGAATCGGTCAGGCTCAACCGTTCAATGGCAAAAAGCTCTGAAATCGAATATGTCTCTACCCTGATCCAGCAGAGCCCCTCCTATACCATGGTTCGCAAATGGTCCCCCCTCTATGTCATCGGAAGAAAGCTCGGCTTTTTCGGTGCCGTCACCACCGACACGTTATCCTCCTTCGAGCGCGGCGGCATGAACCTGTTCAGCATGTTTTTCGGCAATGCGGTCGGATTGGTGGAAACACGCAAGGGCAAGCTTTACGGCAAATCGGAGATGCTGGAAGAGGTCAAGGCAACCCTGCAGGCAGGAGACATCCTGCTGGAAAAGACTCCTTTCCGCCTTACCGATAAGTTGATCCCCGGCTATTGGGGCCACGCGGCGGTCTGGGTCGGCAACGAAACGGAACTGAAGGAGCTCGGTATCTGGGAAAATCCGGTTGTGAAGCGCTACCACGACCAGATCCGCCAAGGCCGGCTGGTGGTGGAGGCGCTCCGTTCCGGGGTGGAGATGAATACCCTGGACCACTTCTTCAACATCGACAGCTTCGGCGCCCTGCGCAAGCCTGAATTGACCAGGGAAAGTCGGGCCAAAACGGTCATCCAGACCCTGCGCCAGGTTGGTAAACCGTACGATTTCAACTTCGATGTGGAGTCCAAGGAGCGAGTCTACTGCTCCAAGCTGGTCTATCTCAGCTACAGCGGCGTAGAGTGGCCCACCAAACGCTCCCTGGGACGGACCACCTTCACTCCTGACGATGTTGCCATGAAGGCAGCCAAAGATGGCGCTCTCCAGTTGGTAACTTTTTACCATGACGGAACCCGAGTGAATAAAACACCACTGGCGCGGATGACGGAATTAATGAGAGTTAAAACGGTGAAACAGGCGGCCTTAGGGAAGGTTCAGTAGCAGCATTTTCTTGATAAGACATGATTAAACAAGAAGGGGCTGGACATTGAATGTCCAGCCCCTTCTTGACTTTAATAAAACCCTCTCCCGCTTTTTTACAAAAACCAGGTTCAGGACATCTTTGCCATCATTTCTTCGATCATTGCCGGCACCTTGCCCAGCGTACCCTTACCGAGCTTTTTGATTATGAAGGAGCTGTTCATGATCAGCTTCATCGCCTTCATCAAGTAATCGCGCTTAAACGGGTCCTTCATGTTGAAGACCTCAGGTAGCTTCTTCATGTAAAAACGTCGATAGCAGTCGACAATGGCCACGTCCACCTGGAGAAGGCTCATCCGTTTCGGCTCGATGATGGGATCGATGAGGTTGTATTTGGCGTAGTCATGAACCTTGATGTAGTCCTTGACGTCATTGAACATGTCGGCATAGGGCCAGGGCGTTATGGCAAGGAAATGGGCATTGTCGGGATTATAGTACTGGGCCAGCTTCAACGTTTTTTCGATACTCTTTTTTGTTTCATCGGGAAAGCCGAGAACAAAAGAGGTCTCGGTGATTATGCCATGCTCGTGGATCAGATCAAGGGCCAGCTTTGACTGGTCCACATCAAGCTCTTTTTTGATGAAATCGAGGGTTTCCTGATCGGTGGCTTCGATGCCGATATAGATGTGAACCACCCCGGCCTTTCGGTACTTCCAGAGGATTTCCCTGTCACGGATGATATCCGGAACCCTTGTCTCCATAAGAAGGTAAATGGGCAGGTCCTTTGCGATGACCATATCAAGCAGGGCTTCCCACCGCTCCCGGTCTTTTGTCGGGTACTCGTCGGCAATGAGGAAGACATTTACCCCATAGATCTCGAAGAGGTACTGGATTTCGTCTGCCACCTTCTGCGGATCCCGACCCCGCCACGACTGCTCCCAGAACTTCTGCTGTGAGCAGAAGATGCAATCGTGATCACAGCCCCTGGAGGTGCTGATGGCGCCTAAACGGGAATTGGGGATGACGAAGTACTTGTAATCAGACCAGTCAAGGAGGTCCCAGGCTGCTGGCAGATCATCGAGATTCTCCCGAAAGCAGCGCTTGGCGGTTTTGATGACGCGGCCATCCCTTTTGAAGGCAACCCCCGGAACCTCGGCCACGTCAGTTCCCTTTTCCAGTGCCATCAGCAGGGCTTTAAGGGTTGTCTCCCCTTCGCCGCAGATGATGTAATCCACTGCATCGGTTGTATTGAAAACTTCCTCATAGCAGAAGGTTGGATGGACTCCGCCGATGATGCTGACGGCATTGGGATTGATCTGCTTCGCCAGTTGCAGAGTCTTGAGAGCGTCGTTGATGGTGGAAGTAATAGCTGTCGTGGCCACCACATCGAAGGTAGACGCCTGCAAACGCTGTTCGATCTCAGGATACCCATGATCCTTGGTCATGGCATCGTATATCTCCGCATCCAGACCGGCTTCTCGGGCAACACCGGCAAGATAGACGAAGTTCAGCGGTATCCACCGCCCGGCGACCTCCACCACGCCACAGTGGTACGGAGGGGTGACAAAAAGGATCTTCTTTGCTCTGCTTGCTTCCATGGACTGTCTCCACCCTCTGTTTTGCAATTTCCACTCCCCTGCATGGTTATTCAGCCTGATTTTTTACAAGCAAGATTTTAGCATCTTGTGCAACTTCACAGAGAAAAATTGCCGGCCATCAGGAATACTGGTTGCTGAAAAAATGTGAAATCACTGACTTTGGCAGAGGTGATCGAGCATATTGTGGAGGATGCCGCGGTGTTTTGCTGCTCGTCCTTCTGCCCGAGAAAAGACCTCTGTTGATCCATTACGTTGAATAAAGATAATCTCCCTGCGTGGAGCAAACATTCTGATGGGAATATAAGCAACAATTGCTCCCAGGAAGAGAAGGCCGGCGATCCACAGCAGCGGCAGGCCAGGATCCTTGACAAAATCTACAGCAACAAGTTTTTTTGCATCAGGAAAAGAAAGTGTGTACCCTCCCCTGCTCACGGTCCCCCCCAGTGGCAGCGTTCCTTCCGAAACCTGATCGTTGCCTTTCAAGACCTTGAAGCGCAGATTGAACTTGCCTGTGATATACGGCTCTGCCCCGGTCATGGGCTCGATGATGGTAAAGGATATCCTGTAAGGAGACCGGGGAATCTGGACGCCATCCTCTTTTCCCGGAGGGTAGATCATTAGTTTGATATAGCTGGAAAAAACCTGTCCGGATTCAGGGGGAGTAAATTCGATAAGTGGGGCAAGGCCGAGGTAACGGGGATAGAAAAAGATACCATTAATCCGGCCAGGGGGGTAAACGCCGAATTTTCTCACGCTCGCTTCATCGCCCTCCCCTAAGGTGATGTCCATGTCGAGGCTATGGGACAAAATGATGCCATTATGTTGACGAAGAGTGATTTGCTCTACTCGCCCCCTCACCCCGACTGCCTCGGGCAAGGGTTCCCCCTCTATAACGACATCCCGCAGAGAAACCTTGGTGGTCAGGCTGACCAATATGCCCGCAAAGAGACAAAAGCTGCCCATGAGAAACAGAAATCGAGCGGGGAAAATGCTTATTCCCTTCCATGCAGCGCAAGAGTCTCCTTTTATTCGATAATGGTAGCCTGATTGTTCAATTTTTTTCTCCAACAGCCCTGTCTGAACTGTGCCGAGAAATACCCTTTCCTGATAAGTCCCGACGGGTAATCCTTTCGCTGAAAGCCTTACTGCATGCCTTCTGTCGCTGAACTGGGCTGTTTCGCGGCAAAGAATGGCAAGGAGATTTACCGGTATGCAGGATAGGAGCAGGATAAGGGGGCTGTTACTCCTGACAAGGGCCATAAGAGCGACCAAGGTCTCGTCAGTGTAAAAGGCGATGATAATGTAGATGAGAGCGAAACATCCAAGAATGATGGGAGTTACCGCACGTGAAGCGATGATACTGTGAAAACCTCGGAGCAGGCGCCTCATTCTGGCCCCCCTGGGACTTTTTTCGCCGATTGAACCTGTTCATTCCAGGTGTTGATAAGACTCACGGCAGAAAGATGCACACCACCAGCGTCGGCGGTGAATGAGACTGGTACCGGATTACAGCCTCCCGGCTTGCCCACCGTCTCCAGCGGGATCAAGGTCTTGCAATAATAACAGATGACTGTACCTTCGCTCTGTCCGTACCCTTCCGGCTGGCAGATGGAGCAGGCATCGAGGACGACGGTCAGTTCATCTGAACGGTAAAGGACGAAGAAGCGTACCTTCTTTGCACCCTGCAGGAAGATATATTTGTGAAGTTTCCCATCTTTAAGGTCTGTTTCACCATCCTTGACAGGGATGTGAATCGTCCCAGCACCATCTGCTTTTACGGCAATAGGCTTCGGGTCCCAGTATTCAACAGAAGGGTGGCCACTCTCATATACTGCAACTGCCATCAATATAGTTGCAAAAAACGGAAAAAAGAGCAGACAGCGCCGTTCGCGGAGATGGCCCGCGATCAACTTGCGGCGTGTGGCGGCCTGTCGCACATGGGCCACCGAAGGGAGAGGCTGGCGGAATACGGCAATTGCTATCAATGCCGCTGGAATAAACCAGATGATAAGCCCCCCCCAGAAACCGACACCGTTGCTGAAAAGCATTCCTATATAGTCCCAGACATCGGTACGGAAAAAGGGATGGTCCGGAATGAGCATGGATTCAAAAAACTGGTGGACGAAGTCATGGATAAGCTTCATCACCTTCATGCTGAGGGGCGAAAAAAGGTCGAGCCGGGGGGAAGAGGAAGCGATAAACAGGAACAGGGAGACGGCCAGAAGGGGTAGCCCCCCCCTGGGCATTTTGAGGACCGATGGCAGGAGCGGCTCCAGCCGGTAAACCACCAGCCAGAGTTCCACCATTGCCAGAAGAATGAAGCCTACTGCAAGCACTGTGGCATTATCGCCGCTGTTGGATAGACGAAAGACAGCCAGGATGGCAAAAACCGTAGCGGTGAGAAAGGCTGCCATTGCGGTGACAGCAGGATGGTCGGACAGAGAAGGAGAGAACACCGTTATCGCAGGTGCAGGAGCCTTGTGCCAGGCAAAAGCGGCTACGATAAAAAGGGAAATAAAGGCAACGGCAACCAGAGATTTAATGATGGCAAAGGGTAGTTCGCCGGTGAAAGAACCGAAGAGCAGGAAACCGGCAACAGTGCCGGTAATCAGCCCAAGCACGGAACCGGCCGTCAGCGCACTCTTTCTCGCGGCAAAGGCCCGCGTCAGGCCCACTACCAGGACACCCCAGAGAATCAGCAAGGTCAAGCCCTTGACAAGGAGCGGCATCAGTTACTCCTCCCCTGCCGCACATCCTTTACCACTGTGCCGTCATCCATGAAGATGGTCCGCTGTCCCCAGCCGGCCACCTCCTGATTGTGTGTAACCAGCACCAGGGTAAACCGTTCCGTCTCATGAAGTTCTTTCAGCAATTCCATAACCAAATGGGTACTTTTATGGTCGAGATTGCCGGTCAGCTCGTCGCCGAGGAGCAGCTTCGGATTGTTAATGATAGCCCTGGCAATGCAGACCCGTTGCTGCTCCCCCCCGGACAGTTCTCTCGGCCGGTTGGCCAGCCTCTTGCCCAGCCCCACTTTTTCCAGTGCCAGACTGGCTTCAACAGCATCGGGAATGCTGTGAAAATACTGGGCCATCATCACGTTTTCCAATGAGGTGAGATAGGGAATCAGGTGGTGCTGTTGAAAGATGATGCCGACGGATTCCCGTCTGAACCTGGCCAACTGGTCTTCACTGAGGGAAAGGAGGTTCTCCCCGTCAACCAGCAGAGTGCCGGCTGTTGGGCGGTCCAGACCCCCCAAAAGATTCAGCAGAGTACTTTTACCGGACCCTGAATGCCCCATGATCGTCAGCCATTCCCCCTCGGTTACCTGCAAATCCAGAGGCGCCAGGGCACAAATTTCGCCGTAGCTTCTGGTCAATCCAACGGTCTTGATGATCGAAGACTCAGTTTTCACGGATGTCACCCCTATTCCCCCCTCAGGCTGCAAACCGGATCGAGACGGTAAACCGCGATCATGGATCCCGTGCTGCCAAGGAGGGCCAAGAAACAGCTGGCCGCCAGGGCAACCGGGAAAAGGGCAGGCAAAAAGTCGGCAGCCACGGAAAAGACCGTTTCGGTAACCAGGATGGCAATGGCATAGCCGGCAACATATCCTGCCAGACCCCCAACAAGACCCAAGAAGGCAGACTCTGCCCCAAAAAGCAGCAGGACCTCTTTCCTGGAGGCGCCGATTGCCTTGAGCAGGCCGATCTCCTTGCCGCGTTCCAGCACACTGCTGCCCATGGTGCCGGCAACACTGCCGCCGCAGGCGGTCAGCACCACCGCCGTCACCAGCAGCATCAACAGTTGAACCTTTTTCAGCAACGACTCACTGGTCCTGGCAACCTGGCGAACCTCTTTCACCTTAGCCCCATTCAGACGTTTCTGCAGGTTGCCCGCAAACCGCCGGAGATCCTCACCCGACGCCGAAGCCAAAACTCTGACTGCCGTTACCTGCCCGGGCACTCCCAGCGCCTTCTGCAGGGCCTGCAGATTAACAAAAACCAGCCCATCCTCTTCGCCGCCGCTGGAGACAATTCCCGCAACCCTGACAACCAGATTTCCGGCCGAACCCGCCAAAGTCAGCTCATCACCCGGTTTTACGGAATGACGCAGGGCAATGTCATTCCCGATAAGGCATTCGTGTGCCTGCGGCCACCCGCCACTCACCCGCCACCAGGGGAAGAGCCTGCGTACCGTTGAAAACTCAACGCCATCCGCAGCAACATTTCTGCCTTTAAGATTGAAAGCTCCCCGCAGGCTTGGGGAATAGTCCGCCCGTACGGTACGATCCTGCAATAGGGCTTGTTCCACCTGTCCCTGAGCCACATAAGCCGGTTCAGCTATCATACCGAAATTCATGCCACCACTTCCCACTTCCATTCCGGCACTGTCTCCCACAACCACCAGGTTGGCGCCATACCGCCTGATCTCCTCGGCGATCTTTTTCTCCATGGAGAAGGAAACAATCCCCAGAGCGGTAACCAGACTCGATGCCATGGCCAGAACAAGCAACAGCAGCAGCGTGCCACCCTTGCGATGGGCAAGGGAGCGGGTTACCACATGAAAAAACCAGCGTTTCCTGCTCATATCACCCCTTTATTACCTGCACCGGCTTAATGAGCAACGCCCTTTGCAGCGGAGCTACGCTACCGGCCACGGCAACGGCAAACGCAGACAGGATGGCAGTGGGAAAAAGCCATAGAGGCGATTTGATCTTGGAGTTGAACACCACACGGCTGATCAATTCTGCCAGCTGATCCCCCAGCAGGTAGCCGAGCAGCCCCCCAATCACGGAAATGATCAGAATCTCGCCGATAAAAATGGCGATTACCTGGAAGCGGTCAGCGCCAAGGGTTTTCATCAGCGCAACCTCCGTTTGCCTTTCGGCCATCGATGCCATGAGGCTGGTGGAGACGGCAATGGCCGATGCCGCCAGCGCCAGGGACGTCAGAAGGATGATGATCAGATTGAATTTTTTAAGCAGGGAACCTTCGGCACTGGCTATCTGCCAGATCGGCTTGGCCCTGCTCCCGGTCATTACCTCCTCCACATTCTTGGCAACCGAGGTGACGTAGGCGGTGCAGTACCATTTTTCGTATTCAAGCTTGTTCATGGTCGCCGGATCCCTGGAGCCGAACTCATCCATGGGCACCGTCAGGGCACTGACCAGAACTCTGGAGATGCGCCCTTCCTTTGCCAGCAGTCCCTGCACTGTCGCCAGCGGGGCAAAGAGCTGCTCCTCTTCGTAACCGCCAGTGGTCACGATCCCTGAGATTTTGAACCGCCGGCTTCTGCCGTCCTTTCGGGCAATGATCTCGCTCCCCGGGTTCAAGGCGAATCTTTTTGCCAGGGAGACGCCGACTATTGCTTCGTCTGCAGCTTGAGGCCATTCACCGGCTATTTCCCACCAGGGAGCAATCTGCCGTACCCCCTGGGTTGACGGCTCTGCCCCTTCCACCTGCAGTTCCTTGGCGAACCAGGTACCGCTGACAACGCCGCGTTCTTTTCTGCCGGCGGCTTCCAGCTCGACGATACCGAAGAGGTATGGTGCGAAGCCTGTAATGTTGTACTTCCAGAAAACGGTTTTGATATTTTTCAGGTCGGCCTCGACCAGTTCCCCCCCATCATCGGTAACGGAGGGTTCCACGAGGATGTTGGCGCCGTAGCTGCGTAACTCAAGGGCCATCTTATGGGATACTTCTCCGTAAATACCAAGGAAGGCTGTTGCCACGGCAGCGCCCATGGTTATGGAGAGCAACAGGAACAATACCGCCTTTGGCCGTTTGAGAAACGAGCTTTTCAGTATGCGCAGGAGCAATGGAGCCTACCCTTGAGCGACGGCCTGGACGCTTTGCCTGAGGGCTGCAACCTTCACCTTGAGCCGGCGCCATGCATAGACCCCCCAGATGACCAGCACTGCCATCACCACATGCTTGACCATCAATGCAGGCACCTGCAGTTTGTCCGCGGCGTTAGCCCACTCGAAACTGGTGTAGAAGACGGTCCGGGGAATGCCGCCGATAATGATCCACCAGAGGGCAAAGCGAAAGAATTTGACCATCTGGTCATAGGTCCTGAGGAAAAAGAGGCTTGCTTCCCGACTTGCCATAACTGCCTGGGTCCTGACGATGGCGTGAATGACGAAGGCGGAGGCGGCGAGAAGTGCGGTGGCCACATCGTGAAAATAATTGTTCATCATGATGGCCACACCCAGCTCCGGGCTGATCTGCATTGGATTTTCTCCTTGCTCACTCATTGTCAAATATAGAAGGTACAAAAAGTTGCTTCTGCGAGGCAGCTCCGCTGAACCTGGTTCAATGGTTCTCGTCTCTTTCTATACGGGCAATATCCCCCATAAGAAAATTACGGGCCAGAAGGAACTCCAGAATTGGCCTGTCATCGGTGTTTATAGGTATACGCCCGTCTTTGACCAGCTCTGCCACCTGTTCCGGAGTCCGGGACAGGACAAAGTCAAGATCTTCACCGGCCATACGGTGAACTCGTTCCCTGATCTCCCCCTCTCCGCGCTCAAACGGGATATTCCGGCCAAGCATTATCAGATCAAGTGATTCAGGCACCTTCCAGAGCATCACATGCTTGAATGCCGTGGCAAATGTTTTGATCATCATCGTCACATCGTCATTGGCAAGCACGTAATAGGGAAGCCACTGGCAGTATACTCCTCCCTCATTCAGCCTGCCGGCCGCGATACGGTAATACTCGCTGCTGAAGAGGCTCGCCACCTCTGATTCGGTGGGATAAGACGGTTCGGAGGAGATAACGTCGTATCGGACATCATTCATCGTAAGAAATTGTCGCGCATCATTGACAATGACCTTTACCCCGTCAAGCAGCCCTTTTTTTCCGTGATGGGCCACTGCCCTGACCACCGCCGGATTTATTTCCACCAGGTCCGTTACCGGTACATGCCCCTTGGCAGCGGCTACGGTAATGCCAGCCCCAAGACCTATGATGAGAGCCTTTTGGGGTTCGGTGTGGGCCGCAAGGGGAAGATAAGCAAGGAGGCGGGTATTAGCGATATCGGGCTGGAGTGTTCCTTCGATTTTTCCACCGACCTGCAGCATCAGGTTCCCGTCCGGCATCCTGAAGGCCCTTACCGAACCGGAGGCGTTTTCCTCATGAAAAACCCGGGCAGATTCCAAAAAGGGGCTCTGCACCAATGGCAACTCCGCCCAACTACTACCCCGATTGGCAGTGTAGAAATTGACCAGGGTGGTTCGTTCCTTCGTCTCGGCACTCCAGGCCGCCACGGCTAAAAAGAGCGTAAATATCCCAATCGCCGGGCGCAAGCCTGAACGTGCCGTCAACAGGAGAACAATGCCAAGAATCACGTTGATTCCTGCCGGCAGAAAGGTTGCCCCTTTGATTCCAAGCGTGGGAATAAGGAAAAACCCTGCAGACAGGGAACCGAACACCGCCCCAAGGGTGTTGGTGCCATAGGCGATGCCGATCTTCCGCCCCACCTCGGAAAGCTCACCGGTGATGCTTTTGGTCACCAGGGGGAAGGTCGCCCCCATGAGAAGCGCCGGCCAGAACATTACCAAAGCGCAGAGGGCAATCTGGACCGTGAAAAACAGGGGAGGATTCAGGTGAAGTGACTGGTACATCCTTGCGTAAAGCTCCGGCAGCGCATGGATAATAGGAATGCTGGCGATCCCGCCTATACCGATACCGATCTCGCAGAGGCCAAGCGCCTTCACGGGGTCCATCCGGTCTCCGAGACGCCCGCCGATGAACCCTCCAACAGCCAGTCCGGCCATAAAGGTGGCAAGCATAGTTGAGAGGGCGTAGACGGTGCTCCCCAGTACCAGCGACATAGCCCGTGACCAGACCACCTCGTAAATCAGCGCCGCAGCCCCGGAAAAAAAAGATGCACCAAGGACAATGGCACTGATCTTCCTTTTATCAAGCATTTCATCTCACCTCGATCCAATCGCGCAGCAGTCGGCAGTACCGATATATATCAGAAACCAAACTCCCAACAGGCCAAGTTCCGCTATCCCGGTGCCTCGGTCTTCTTCAGTGCTTCCCGCTCCCGTGCGAACTGGGTAAATGCCCGCCCCTGGGGATACTGTATCATCCACGAAGTGATGTGGGACATGGGAAAACCGCGCCAGGAGATCTGTGGGATACGTCCCAGAATTCGTGGAATGGTGAAAAGCTCGGCCCGCAGCTTGACGATCGCCTCTTCCCGGTAGTCGATGCTCATCAGTGGGTCATCGTGGGTAAATACGGCATGATTGCCGTCAAAGCTGTCCCAGTCGAGGCCGGGAACAAGATACGGCTTATACAGCTCGTACAGCTGTGTCCCTGGAAACGGAGTGGTCATAACCGGATGGGCCGAGACTTTCAGTTCATCGCACAACTTGAGTATGCCTTCGTAATCCTCGCGCCGGTCCTGCCTGCCGCCGATCATCATGAAGAGCATGACCTCGATGCCATGATCCCGGATTTTTTTAATGGCATCCCGCCGCTGTCGCCCCTGCTTGGTGACCGCCTTATACTCCTCCAGGCTGCCGATGTTGTTGGATTCCCAGCCCACCAGCACCGCCGTTAAGCCGGCCTTGCGGGCATTGGTCAAAAGCTCGCCTGCCCGGGGGTGGTCCACCGAAACCAAGTCGCCTGAGCCGAACCAGGACTTGCCCCGTAGGCTCTTCCCCATCTCCAGGTAGAGCTCGATGGTATAGTCCATGTTGACACCCCAGACGTTGTCGTCGATCCCCCAGAACAGGCGCCGTTTGCTTTGGGCAATCTCGGCAACCACCTCGTCAATCGGGCGGGTTCTCACCCGGCCGCCGAAGAATTCGTGAACCGAGCAGAAGGTGCAGCGATGGGGACAGCCGCGGGAAGTCTGAAAATAGCCGTAAACGTAGTTGGTCTTCCACAGGTTGGTGATTGGCCTGGAGAGCCCCTTCAGCTCCGGGAATCCGCCCTGATATACCGGCTTCAATCGCCTCTTCTCAGCATCGTCCAGAAGCGCTCCCCAGATCTCTTCAGCCTCGCCAAGGACAATAGCATCGGCATGGCGACCCGCCTCATCGGGCAGTGCCGTCACATGTATGCCGCCAAGGAGCACTTGCCGCCCCATTTGGCGCAGCCGGTCAGCCATGCGATAGACCCAGGGAGCCTGGGGGGTAAGCACCGTGAAACTGATCAGGTCGGCATCGGCCTGGTCCGGGTTGAACTGCTCCTTGTTGGCATCTACCAGCTCAACCGTCACGTCCGGACGAACCTGCAGGGTCAGCCCGGCAAGATATTCCAGCACCGGCGGCGCAATGGGAAGGCCTTTCGATTTTTGCCCTTTTTCACCGAATGGGGGTGAGACAAGAATCAGCTTCATGGCTCGTCTTGTACCTCTATTGTTCCGGAAAACTGCATTGCCGCCTTAAGTCCGGCGAACTCTTCCCTAAACATGACCGGGAAGTACTCGGACCGGCCGGCAAGAAATACCGTCTCTTCCTCTGCCAGGGCTCGAATATCACGGCGATAGAAGCCAAAACGGATGACCAGCGCAATGGTCATGAGCACGAAAGCGGCGTAAATTATCATGAGCCCCCTTTCCTGCCCAACGTAAAAATTGATCCAGTAGGTGTAGTCCTGCCATACCAGGCGCTGCCCGTTGCCAAACAAGACGGACTCATGGGGGCGGAGGGTTACGGTCTGCAGCCTCTGCCCATCTTTTTCAAGGGAGAGTGTCATTGCTGGATTGACGATTTCCCTGGTCTGTTTGGATGAGCTGTCATTCGGCTGCTGTTTCAGCGCCTGGGGCAGGTTTGACGACAGGCCCCTTGTCCGGCTCTGCTCGGCGACAATGTCGGTATGGAACCGGGCGCGGACGGTATACCCTTGCAGAGAAAAGCCATCTTCATCACCGTTCAGAATCTTGAGTTTGACGAACACACCGTCGATCTCTTTGCCGGCAGAATCCTGAACGACAAAAAGAGGGGCGACATCGACAGTCTTGATGAGAAAGGATAACCGGCCATCATAGTAAGGGCGATTGATGCTGATGCTCTTCCTTCCCTGACGGGTCTCCAGATCAACTGCCAGGTCAACCGGCACCGCCTGATTGTAGTAGGTCGGTTTCACAGCGGTTACGGTGAATTTCGAGGACGGCACGGTGCCGAATTTGGGGCGTGTAAAAATTTGTTTATAATTCCCGTCAAACTGCTCTCCGACAGCCAGATCAACCTCGGCGCGGAATTTGGTATAGATTGTTAGCACCCCTCCCGCCAGCAGCAGCAGAAAACTCAGGTGGAACAGCAAAGTGGCCAGTGGGGCATAGCGATTACGAATGCCGGCCAACGCCGCGCCGTCACGCATCACCCGATAGCCATGACTGTCCAGAACCGATGCAATATTATCGAGCGATGCACCTTTCAGTTCAGCGGAACAGCGGTAGCTTTGCACGAACCCGGCATTATCAGGTAGCCGCACCTCCCTGCAGAGTTTCCAGATCCCAGGCAGCCGGTCGATCATGACCAACAGGAGGTTTCCGAAAAACAGCACCCACAGGGTCATCATCAGGGGGGAAGAGTGGAACTCCGTGAGATTGAAGGTCTCAAGCAAGGCGACCAGAGTGGGATGATCCTGCTGCCATGCCAAGTACGCCTCCCTGCCGAGAATGGACTTCTGGGGCACTGTGATTCCCAACAGGCAGAGCATCGCCAGTGCAATGATCAGTGCGGCAGTGACCTTCAAAGACTTGAGGGCTGCAAGTAAGTTTTTCAGCACGCCTGCTCCTACTGCCCCTGCATCGCACGGAAGAGGTGCAGGCTCGATGTGACAAAGAAATTGATGCCGAAAAAGGTAATGACCATTCCAGCCAATGCCCAAATAACGATCCAGGCCAGTCGGCGGCCTCGCCACCCCATGGTGAGACGCAGGTGAATGGCGCAACCATATATCAGCCATGTCACCAATGACCAAGTCTCAACCGGGTCCCATGACCAATAGTTCCCCCACAGATCCTTGGCCCAGATAGCTCCGGACGGGATCATCACGGCATCGGTTATGAAGCCGAAGACCACATACTTGAACATCAATTCATCAAGCATCGGCAGATCGGGGAATTTTGCGTAAAACTCCTTCCGGGGGTTCTTCTCCTTAAGAAGGTAGATAATTCCCAGGCCGAAGGCGATGGCAAAAGCGCCAAAAGCCAGCCAGGCAAATAAAACATGGATTCCCAACCAGAAAGACTTCAAAGAAACCGACATGGGAATGAGTTGGGGAGAACGCATGACACCGAAACCGAACAGGAGCAGGGAGAACGGAATAGTGCCGACGCCGATGGCACTGAGGCTGCGATGTTTCCATATAAAGATGATGGTAAACAGCACCACGAACCAGGAACCTGCCGTTGCCGATTCGTAATCCCCTGCCCACGGCAGGTTCCCGACAGCAACATACCTGGCGATGATGGAGGCTGTATGGATCAGAAATACCGCAGCAATGGGGTAGATGATCTTCTGGAGGATGTTTTCTTTCCTGAAGACGAAGGCATAAATGTACAGGCTACTGATGATTCCGTAACCACAGAGGGATATCCAGACAAAGATTGATTCAAGAGGTGCCACAGTGAGAAACCTCCAAATTTCGGCTCCGTTGCCGGTTTTATTAAAATATCATGCCATCCGTTAACAAGTAAACCTGTTAAACCTTCAAGCCTTTTAGCATTTTCGTCACGACTTACTCAATTTCTGCCGCGAAGGTGACCACTTGGTCGATAATTGGCTGGTACCACTCATAGGTGGGAGGAACGACCAGATTCCCTTTCTTGTCGATGTATCCGCACAGGTCCCCTTGGCGCACAGCCGCCAACCCTTTGATAAAAATCGTTGCAGCCTCGAAACGGGGAGGGATGATCTCTCGTCCTTGGCGGTCGATGTAACCGACTTTCCCCCTTATTTTGACCGGCGCAAGCCCCTCTGAAAAGAGCGATGGTCCGTCCATTGTCAGCGGCACGGCATCCTTGCCTCGCCGGTCAATAAACCGCCAGGTGCCTTCTTGCTCTACTGCGGCCACGCCCTCCTTGAACCGGAGGCAGTTTTTATATTTTGCCTCTACTACCCAGACGCCATTGGTATCGATGAAGCCCCACTGGCCGTACTTGCCATTGATCTTCACGGCAGCCAACCCTTCGCGGAAGGGGGTAGCATCATCAAACATCGGCTGGATCACCATGGTCCCGGAACGATTGATAAAGCCGAATTTTTTTCCCTTCTTCACTGGCGCCAAACCCTCTGAAAAGAACCTTGCATCTTCGTAAAGCGGCTGAATGATCATCTTGCCCGTTGCATCCATGTACCCGGCCTTGTAACCATCTTTGGTGACGGCCACGACTACCGCCAAACCCTCGGTAAAAGCAAAGGTCGAAACAATGCTTGAGGGGATAACCATCTTGCCGGCCTTGTTGATATACCCCCACCTGTCACCAACCAGAACTGCCGCCAGCCCTTCGTTAAAGATAGAGGCCGCCTTGAACCGGGGTTCGATGACAATTTTGCCGGATGTGTCGATATAGCCATCCTTGCCACCAATCCTCACTGCTGCCAGCCCTTCGGAGAAAAGTGACGCGTTCTCGAATCGGGCCGGGATCGCCAGTTTTCCACTTTGGTCAATATAGCCGAACTTGCCGTTTTGCCTTACCAGAAGGCGCACTGCCTCTCCTTTCTGTAGGGGAGGCTCCGTCTCCTGCCTGCACGCGGCAAGGGCCATAGTGATGAATAGTAAGAAAGAAACAAGGCATCTGAATGTCATAGGTTGGGTCCTGTAATGTGGGTAGGTGAATGGGATGTTTATATGTCAACGGTTGAGTCGTTGATGGCTTTAAGTACTTTCGCATCCGTAGTGCGCAAAGATATGCCGTCGGGCGTTTCTGTAATCCAGACCCGTCGAGGCCTCCAGCTCAGACGTATCAACAATCCTAGCAGGGCAGTCCACACACCGGCAAACAGCGCACTCTTGTGGCGGCGGCGGGTTACATGGATCTCGCTCCATTGCCCCAGTCCTTCGAGCTTGGCAACATAGCCGGCCGATTCCTTTTTGTTCTCTCCCCAGAGGAATAGTTCGGTATCCACTATACGAGATCCTTTGTAGTCCACTGCCACTTTCATGGCTTTGTCCTGTGGCCGGAGCCATACCTCTCCCTTGACCTTCTCGAAATGATCATCATCGATTTCACCATGGAATGTATATCCCTCTTTCGGTTTGTCCAGGGGAAGGAGTTTGACGAAATTGGTGAAGACGATGTGGTTCGATGTGGTGGTGACGACCAGCCAGGCATCGAACAAAAAACGGGCCATGTGGATCTCAAAGGCGCCGATGCTAAGGGGAGAGCCAGGCCTGATGGTCGCCCGCTGCAGTTCCTTTCCGTCCGGGTCGCATATGACGATGTCGGTAGCGCCTTTAGGATACTTGCCATCAGGAAGGATCTGACGGGTTATCTGAAGCTTGACCGGCAGTTCATCGAACGAGGAGAGTGCACCCTTGGTGAGAATCCCGTAGGAGGAGGCTTCGAAGAGCTTGAGCGGCCCGCCGACCCCAAGCAGAATGGTGCCGGAGAATTGACGAACGTTGTCGTAGGTCCCTACCAGAAGGGTGAATGACAGCCCTGTCAGCAGGAGGAGCCTTCCCCAATACCCCCGGTCAGGCCGCTCTCCGTAGCGCCCGGATTCATCGAGGATATAGCCTGTTCGCACGAGATGCTCGCGTAGCTGTTCCCGGCCAAAGGGTACGGTTGCGGCCCGCCCTCGGAACAGCGCTTCTGAACCATATCGTTTCCCGGAACGGAATCGTCTCACATCAATGAACAGACGTGCAAGGAGCCAGGCCAGACAGAGCAGGTTGTTGATCAGCAGGATTATCGGGGAGATGGAACTCCCCCCGCTGATGCGCTGGAGAACCACCACCAGCGGAATGATGAGGAATACACCAAAAGCAAGTGGCGAGGTAACGACCAGAGGGAACAGTAAACGGATGCGTGTCATCATAAATTTAAAAAGTGATTTAGCGGGTTGTTGAAAAACGTCATGAGGAGGTCGCTATGCAAGGCTCAAGCGAGCGAGGGGACGAGGCGTACCCTCTGTACGTTGAGTCTCCGAGCGAGCGGCAACGCAGCAGAGCGACTCTTTAGGCCCCGCGGGTCCGCAATAGTTTTTCAACAACCTGTTAGGGTTGTGTGCATCACCCTTTCGTTTACCTGCATCTCCGCTCGTAGTAAACAGGAAAATAAAAGAAAGGAGCCGGTTGCCTGGCCCCTTTCATGCAACAATGCGCTAGGAGTCAATAGGTGATTGCTCGTGGCGTTCTGGTGACAGATTTTCCGCCGGAAGGATGCTGATTGCACGTGCTCCAGCTTGAGTTGTTCAGCGTATAGCAGGTTGCACCGGTTCCCGATGTCCAGCCCCCAGGGATGTACTTGGAGTTTCCCATACCAGGCATGAACCGCCTCGTCTGCTGAGAAGTATTGTTACCGTCCGTGTAGCTGGCATTGCCGCCGTGAATGCCCCCCCATCCGGTTTGGCCGCAGTTGTGGCAGCCTGAGCAGGTCATGCCGGTGATGTGTCCATCGCCATTCGTACGGGCAGACAGGCCGGTTGTCCCTGCAGTGTGTGTGTAATCGCTCCCGTTACCGCCGGTAATGTGAGCAGCGGTACCGCCCAGGGTTTTGCCACCTAAATCGTTGTAGATAGATCCGACATGGCATTTGAAACAGACATAATCGGTCGATGTATGGGTTGTGTCCGTGCCGCTAGCGGTCTGCAGCATATATTCGTTGGTGGAACCGTGAGCGCCGATGCCGCCTGATGTCGCCCACTTACCGCTGGTGTGGCAGTCACCGCAGTGGATTGTCGAGGTATCGCGGATGGAAACGCTACCTCCGAGTGGGGTGAAGGTGGATACGAACCGGTTTGGACTGGCCGAGAAAAGTGGTGTCGACGATGTATACTTTTGGCCGGACACGGCGTGATGGGAGTAGTTGGTGGTAGTGAATTGCGTTTTGACATCGATTACCCCAGGGCGTGTGACCTGGTCGTAACTGTTTCTCAGGGTGTCGTTGAAGGGGTTGGTCGCCGTTCCACCCGTAATGCTTTGAACAGTAGTATTGTTGACCCCATTGTTGTCATGACAGGCAAAACAAAAATTATCCATATTGGCGTGCTCAGAACCGGTCCAGACAATAGCGGTGTTGGTATCAACATTACGCAGGTCAATCTGGCCATTTTCATGCAGTGTTCCCTTGACGCCGCTGGTATCCCCCTCCATGTGGCACATGGCACAGTGGCGTACGGTCAAGGTTACACCGGTGACATGGTGTGAAGTTCTGGAAAATTCTGCTGTGATTATGCGAACACCATTATTATCGATATCGGCGTTGCCCGTGTTATTTTTGAGGCCGGCGTGACAACCGAGACAGTCCCCGCCGGATGCCTCGACTATACCGTTAATGTGTAGAGCACGATTGGCGCCGGCAGTAAATGTGCCGTCTGCATTGACGTGGGAATGGCAGCCGTTACATGCAGACAAGGCTTCTGTGCCGCTGTGGGAACTGCCCGTATAACCGGTAGGGGGGCAGCCATGGCACATGGCACAATCACCCGTATTTGACGGGGTACCGGTAAGATAGGCAGTATTGGTCCAGGTCGGGCTGGTATCCGACCCGTTGCTTGAGCCGTTGATCATCTTTCCGCCGTGGCAGTAGGTGGCGGTGCAGGTTGAAGATGCATAGGTCGGATTAGCTGTGTTCAGTACCGCATCGCCGGAAAAGACCGGCGCTGAAACACCATTCATATGGCCTACGGCAGTAATCGTAGCTGGAACGGTATGGCAATCCCCGCAAGCAACGATGCCGGTATATGCCGCTCGTGCCGTGAGATGAGGAACATGGGCACCAACCTTGCTATCATTCTCAGCCGTCACCTTTGTCGGCGCAGCACCGGTAGCCGCAGTGGAGTAGAACGGACTGGTTGCGGCCGAGCCGTGACAGTTTTCACAAGGAACGGTTGCCGAGTACAAACCACCGCCCCAAACCGGTGCACCCTGGCCGTGGCATTTGCTTGCCGTGCAGTTGCCGAAGCCATTGCCGACGGCGCCATTTCCCTGGGAATAAACGGTACCGGTGGCATAGGTGCCACTGAAGGAGAGTTCTATGGTCTTGTTCACATGGGTAGAGGTTGTAACTGATGTTTCGGTATAGCCGTTATGACAGGTTGCACAGGTGAAGTTGGCTGTTCCTTGGGCGTGTTTGACGTGATCGCCGGGGGCGGATGTATTGCTATCCATATTAAGATGGCAACTGCCGCAATTCATTGTCGAACTGCCCCAGGTTGGTGCGGTACCCGGATAGGTGGGAGTCGCGCCACCGGTGGATGATTGGGCTGTACTGTGGCAGTAGCTGGTACTGCAGGTGCCGTAGCCGTTGCCAGGTGCCTGGTTGGCCTGGGAATAAGTGGTGCCAGCGCCATTGCCGCTGAAAGAAATCTCGATCACCTTGTTTACGTGAGTGGCGGTCGTAACAGAGGTTTCCGTATAGCCGTTATGGCAGGTGACACAGGAAATGGCGTAGGTCTGGGCGTGCTTCACATGGTCACCGGTGGCGGAGGCGTTGGTGTCCATATCCAGGTGGCACCCACCGCAGCCAAGGGAGGCATCGTTCCACCCTGGTGATGTATAGGCAACAGGTGTAGCAGCACCGGTGTTTGACTGGGCATTGGAATGGCAGTAGATGTTGGTGCAGGTACCGTAGGTGGCACTGGGGGCTAATTTATTGGTATTACCGCTGATTCCTGCCGGATCGGCTCCGGTAACAGCCGGGGAATAACTGGAGGTAGAGCCGATGAGACCGGTGGTGGAGGAGCTTAACCGCCACTGGACGCTGCCGTTGACATGGTTGAAGCTGCTTGCACCCGGATGGCACTTGGTGCAGGAGAATCCATAGTTGCCGGCACTGCTGCTGGCGTGGGTAGTATGCTTTCCGGTTGCAGGAACATTGGCCGCTGAAGCGGCGTGACAGGTACCGCAGGCCGACTGGCTGCCGTCGGTAACAATCCACGATGGATTTATCGAGCCATTGGCGCCGGTCCACTGGCCGTGGCAATAGACATTGCAGGAGGTACGGTAGCTGGCGCTGGTATTGACGACGGTGCCGGTTTTGCTGGAAACAAAGCTGTAGGCAGGAGTGCCGCCAAGGGGCGAACGTCCGCTAAAGGAGCCGAAGGCAACTGGTCCGGCAAAGCCGGGCCAGTTGCTATTGTTGATATCGAAGCCAATCTGGATGGTTTTGCTCACCGACGGCATGGTATTGCCGCTGTGGCAAGTGGTGCACTTCATTCCTTCACCTGTCACGTGTGCTGAATGGGAACCTCCGCTGGTCGGGGGGGCGCCCAGGGCCAGTGTCGCCTCGGGGCTGGTTACCAGTGTTGCCGTACTGGTAGGTGGATTGCCGTGGCAGCCGTCGCAACCGGACCCTTTAAAGCCTGCACTGTGTGGATGACAGGAAGCAGCACAATCCTGGCGGTTATAATGGGGATCGGTGCTCCGGTTGGCAATCTTTGTCGAACTGTACTGGTGATACAGGGTCTTGTGGTGACATACTTCGCAGACGTTGCGGGAAGCATTGGCATAGGTGGTCCTGAGATCATCACCAAAAGTCCCCTGGGTATTGGCAATCGATGCTGTCATGCGCGAGAAAAGCACAGGCCTGCTGCCAAGTGGAGTAACTATCGTTTCCAGAACCCGCTTGACGTTGGTGGAATTTCTATTGTGGCAGGTGCTGCAGGCATAGGATGCCCCCCACGTACCGTAGCCCTTTGCGTTTGTTGGATCCAAATTGGCGCTTGTGTGCAGCAGCGGCGATCCGCCGCTGTTTACTGTTGTTTGCACTGTGGCGTTGGGTGGGGCAGTATGGCCGAAGGCGCTGACGCTGACGGTGGATGTATTAACCGCCCCGTCTGCAGCGGTAGCCTGGGCGGTTACGGTAAATTCGGCAGTTCCCTGCGCACCTGCTGGAAGCAAAAGTGACGCAGGAGAAATTGCCGTTAAGGTAAAATCGGACGTGTTGGTGTTGATCAGCCCCAAGTTAAAGGTAACATTACTGCAACCTGCACCACTGTCATTGTTTGTGACAGTTGCTGTATAGAGCATATTGGCCCCGGCAGCAACCAGAGACGATGAAGGGGATACGGCCAAGGTCGGGATATTTAGCGAACAGGGAAGGCCTGCAGTGTAGGAAACAGTAACCTCGTCCACCCACAGCGATGCCGTGGAGGCAGAATTGTTGCCTGATTTGGTGTTCATGGTGATGATCACCTGGTTTACATCCATGGCCAGAGTAACCCCTGTGCCGTTGCTCACAGTCCATGAACTGTTGGTAAGTTCGCCGGAACTGAGGATGTTGACGGTCGTTGCATCGGAATAGCGAAGGTCGACCGAGATGTTGTCACCAGTGGTTTCGTGGCTCGTGGTGAGTTGCGCGTAAAGAGAAACCGCATCAATGGTCGATCCGGCAGGAATGGAAACAGCCTGCGTCACTGTGCCGATAGTCGCGGTATTGCGGCCGGAGATGGATAGCTTTGCAGAACCACTGCTGGCTGTCCTTGTGGTGGTGCTGTCGTAAGTGGCAGTACTGAATGTCCAGCCGGCGCTGCCATTGAATACCCCATTGGAGACCATCTCTGTAGCGCTGGCAACCACTGGTCGATACCACCCTTGGTACATAAAGGTGCTCAGCAGCATGGTAAATCCTGCTATCAAGGCTATCTTAGCTCTAAGGCTAACCCCCCTGATTTTTCGTACAATAGTTTTCCCCATGGTGACCTGACCTCTACTATTTAATTTGAATTCGGTTAAAACACGCATTAGCAGAAATTATAAAAAATTGGCATGCCTTTATAAAATCTTACTCCATGCTCTGTTGGAAACATCAGGCCATATCATAGGAACTCAACAACCGCATAAATAGTGCCAACCGCGAGTGACGTTTTTAGTATGGAGTACGAAAGCTGGAGGATAATTAGATTATCGTGGGAGAGATATTCTATTGGCGGGACAGGCGCAAGGCAGCAGGAGGGACTACTGGAACATCCTCGAATACTTCGGAGAAGACAACATTGAAATCAAAACAAAACCCCTTCCTTTTTACCGAGAATTTCGTTGGTGAAAGTCTGGTGAAAGTCGGGGGTTTTCAGGAAGCCTGCCAAAAGCAGAAAAACTGGCGGAGAGGTAGGGATTCGAACCCTAGGTACGTTGCCGTACACCTGATTTCGAGTCAGGCACCATCGACCACTCGGACACCTCTCCGTTTGATTGCTATTCTCTTTTATTCTGCTTCTTTTCCCGGCGCAAGGCGGCGAAAAAATCGCTGAGTAGCGCCGCGCATTCCGCTTCCCTGATCCCTGAAACCAGCGTTACCCGGTGGTTGAGCCGGCTGTCGTCGGACAGGTTGTAAAGGGAACCAGCCGCCCCCCCTTTCGGGTCGTGGCAGCCGAAAACCACCTTTTCCACCCGCGCCAGCAAGATCGCCCCCATGCACATCAGGCAGGGTTCCAGGGTGACATAAAGCGTTGTGCCGAGCAGGCGCCAATTGCCGTTTTTTTTTGCCCCCCGCCGGATGGCTATCAGTTCGGCATGGGCCGAGGGGTCCTGCATCCCCTCCCGTAGGTTGTGTCCTCTGGCAATTATTTTACCATCTCTGACGATAACGGCACCAATGGGTACCTCGCCGCGGGCGGCGGCCTTTTCAGCCTGGGCGATGGCTTTGCCCATCCAGAAGGCATCATCCCTCTCTATCGCCATTTCTGTTATCGCTCTTTCTGATAAAACGGCCCGTGGCACCGGGGAAGTGTTGGAGAAAACGTCTGAAAAGCTACCATGCATGAAAAATAAAAGTCAAGTTAAATTACCCTCTCCTGCCTGGTAAAATTCGAACCGGCTGCCACCCTGCTTGGCACGATACATGGCCGTGTCGGCGTGTTTCAGCAGGCTTTCCAAATCGGTGCCGTCATCAGGGAAGATACTTATGCCGATACTGACGCCGATCGAACCCTCCTTCCCCTTAAGTTGAAAGGGCACGGAGAGCTCGCCGATAATCTTTTTCGCTACAGTTGCGGCATCCTTTCTCTCGCTGATCCGGGAGAGAACTACGGCGAATTCGTCTCCCCCCATACGTGCTACCGTATCGGATTTACGCAGACATCCTTTCAGCCTCTCCGCAACTTTCTGCAGCAGCAGGTCTCCCACATCATGCCCGTCCTGGTCATTGATCTGCTTGAATCGATCCAGATCAAGAAACAGCAGGGCAAAAGCAATGCCGTACCTTTTGCCCTGTTCCAGATTGGTATTGAAGCGGTCGAAAAACAGCGTCCGGTTGGGCAATGAAGTGAGCATATCGTAATGGGCCAACTGTTCCAGGCGGCGCTTGGCCAGGGTGCGTTCGGTGATGTCGCGAAAGATGATTTGCACGGCTGGTTCGCCGTTGAAGGTAAAGGGAACGCCTGAGACCTCAACATCTATGTCGGCCATGTCAAAACGGATAAACCGTTCCTCAATCCAGGGGACGTTATATCCCGAATCTTCCATCTGCCTCAGCTGTGCCTTGAATATTTCCTTGAAGTCGGGATGGACGAAGTCGAGCATGGCCATTCCCAGCAGGTCCTTCGCCTCCGGCGCACCCAAAAGGCTCACACCTGCGGGATTGATGAAGACGAATTTCCCGGCGGAGCAGATCACGATCCCGTCGGGAGACAGTTCAACCAGCTTTCTGTATCGCCATTCGCTCTCGTGGATGGCGGTGAGCATTTGCTGCCGCTCGGCAACAAGCTGTTGTTTCTGCAATACCTGATCAATAACCAGTGGAAGCAGCTCCAGATAGCCCATCTCCACATCTTTGACGATATAGTCCGTGGCGCCCAGCTTCAGTGCTTCCACAGCTACCTTTTCATTGCCGCTGCCCGTTACCATGATCACTGGTGGATGTTTTTCCCGCGCGGTCAGGATGCGCAGCACATCTATACCGCCGCACAGAGGCATGTTGTAGTCGACCAGGATTACATCGTATTCCACCTTTTCCGACATGGCCAGCCCCAGCTCGCCATTCTCCGCCAGGTCTATCACGTGCCCAAGCCGCTGCAGGGTCCTTTGGAGCAGCCGGGCCAGCCCGGCATCATCTTCCATATATAAAATACGAGCGCCATCGGCTTTGCCGTCAACTGCACCCATTTCGTCGACCATTGTTCTTCTCCCGTGGTTTATACTCTTCCCATGCCGTCTTCTGTCAATGGCAGGCTAAAACTGAAGGTGCTCCCTTCACCGAATTCCGAAGCACACCAGATCTGGCCGTCGAGTCGCCGCACCAGAGCCTTTACGTAGGCAAGTCCCATCCCATCCCCCTGGACATCCTGTTTGCCTGCCCGGCGAAAAATGTCGAACACCTTGTTCTGGTCATCAAGGGAAATTCCCCTGCCATTGTCGCGAAAGTTGAAGATGTATCCCTCATGCGTCTTTTCCGCCGAGATCTCAAGCCTGCCCGGTCGCTCCGGGTCAAGGTACTTGACGGCGTTATCCAGCAGATTACCTATAATCTGCTCCAGGGCAACTCTGTCCTGGACTACCTCTGGCAGCATTCCGACGCTCACCTGGGCATTTTTCTGCTCCAGCTGATGGGTCAGCGTTTTCAGGATACCGTCCACCAGCTCGTTGAGATCGACCGGCTCCGGTTTCAACTCGCGGTGCCCAAGGCGGGACAGCTTCAGAACCAGGCCGATCAGTGTATCCATACGGCTCACCGATGAGGTGATGAACCCGATCGCCTCAGGGACATCGGTTTCAAGAATCTCGGTGAGTCTTTTGCCGTCATTGCCGTCTAAATCGCATTCCCTTCTTCTCGTGATGGAATCCAGCTCCTGCATGCAGGCCTGCAACTCGCCGGTAAAGCCTTTGACATTTACCAAAGGCGCCCGGAGGTCGTGGGAAATGATATAGGCAAAGTTCTTAAGCTCCTCATTGACCTCCTGAAGGTTCTGGGCAAAGTGCTGCAGCCTCTCTTCAGCCCGTTTCAACTCATTGAGCGCCTTTTTTGGCATCATCAACAGCGAAATGAAAACAGCGGTCCCCAAGAATATACCTATCAGCGCCACCAGACCGACGCGCAGCAAAAGGGGAGCAAGTGAACGGCTGATTTCTATTTTTCCTACCTCCACCCCTGAATCTTTCAGGGGATAGGTGCTGCTGACCACCGGGGGATTCAGCCTGTCGGTGCTTTCCGCCACCAGCTCTCCACCCTTGTCGAATATCCGCCTTGTCTCGGCGTGCCCTGCCCGTGGTCTTCTTGCCAGGAGTTCATAAAGCCTGGGCGTTTCATATTTCCATAAATCGGGATTACTTCTGATGATGGAGGCTATATTGCGGGCGTTTATTTCAGCCTCTGTTTCCAGACCTCCCATCGTATATTTATAGGAAACCAGGAAGTAGATGAGGGGCAAAGCAACCGTTATGGCAATTGCAACCGTTCCGGCAATGCAGCTGGTAATTCTTATCAATTTGTTGTGTTCAGAACTCATGGTCGGTACCAGTCAAATTGGTTTTTAGAGCGGTTGATTGCCGTTTGCTGCAAGAATTTTCCTGCCGGCCGGCGAAGAGAAAAAAGCGGCAAATTCCTTGGCCGCTTCCGATGAGTTGCCCAGGGTTACTATGTAAAACTCCTTCCAGACCGGATAGGCTTCCTTCATCGTCTTGGCCTTGGGCTGCACGCCATCAAGGGCTAACACCTTTACCGGCAATTTTTCTGTCAAAACCTGTGTCAGTGTGGCTCCGCCAAAACTGCCGGGAATCTTCATCACCATGTCGATGCTATCCTGATCGGTGACGGCAAAATTCATTTCCGGCTGGCGGATCGCTGACAAAACGGCCTGATCCATACCAGGAGAGAGGCTGCGCAGCAGCTTGGTATCGGAATCGCTTTCCGGCCTCATTACCAGGCGAACCTGCTTGCCGTCCGGCCATTCCCTGATCTTGCCGCCGTATAACTGTTCCACCTCTCTGATGGTTGTTGACTCTTTGTTGACTTGCCGATGGGTTATGAAAACATACGGCGATCTGGCATATTTCGTCTCCACGGCGCCCCTGGATTTTTCTTCTGCTTTCAGCGGCCGGCCACTGAGGGCAATGTCAACTGCCCCCCCGATCACCGCCTTTATCCCTCCCGAACTGCCAAGGCTCGGCAGTACCTTGATGGACACTCCCTTATGGATCTTCATGTATGCTTTGGCCAAGAGCTTCGCCGAGCCCAGAGGCCCCCCCGAGCCCCCGACTTTTATCACTGTTTCTGCCGATGCCGCTGTGGCTGTCAGAAACCCCGCCACGATCAAGCAGACCATGGCCCTTTTGAAAATAAGATCTCTTTTCATGCTCTGCCTCCCTGCGCTGTAGTTAGCCATTCTTCCCCTATGGTGAAAGAAAAAGTACTTCCTGTGCCCACTTCAGAGGAACACCATATGCGGCCATGGCATTGTTTTACCAGTGCCCGTACATATGCCAGCCCCATCCCCTCTCCCGTAGACTCCTGTTTGCCGGCACGGCGAAACGGATCGAATATCTTGCCAATATCCTCTTCGCTGATGCCGACCCCATTGTCGCGGACATGGAACAGCCAGCCCTCGTCCGAATTCTCGGCACTTACCTCGACCTTGGCCCTGCGTCCATGGGCGCGGTACTTGACTGCATTATCCAGAAGTCCGCCCATTATCTCCTCCAGCGCAGCTCTATCCGTTTCCAAATCCGGCAGATCGCCAATTATCACCTCAGCCTCTGCCCCATCAATGGTTTTCCCTAGCCGTGCCCCTATACCCTTCACCAGCTCGCTCACATTCACCGGCTCAACCGTCATCTTGCGCTGCCCCAGATGGGACAGCCTGAGGACGGAGGAAAGCATCCCGTCCATCTTCCGCACAGAATCTGTGATGAAATGCAGGGCCTCCGGCACTTCACTTCTGACTATTTCCACCATTCGTCCCCTGGCTGCTTCTCCCACATGGGGCATGGCTTCCTCAAGCACCGCGGACAGTTCCTTGAGATTGTCGGCCAACTCACCTGCAAAGCCCCGGATGTTCACCAACGGCGTCCTCAGATCATGGGAAATGGTGTAGACGAACCCCCTCAGTTCATCGTTGCTGTCCTTTAGCTCCCGGTTGTAGCGTCTCTGCATTGCCTCCCACTGCTTGCGGCCGGTGATATCATGGGCCACGCAAACCAGGCTTCGCATGCTGTTATCAGGATTCCAGATAATGGAGATGGAAAGGGCCACGGGAATTTTTCTGCCGTCCCTGGCGACCAAGGTCCTTTCCTCATCGCTCAGGTAGCCCAGGTTGACCAGTTCTTCCAGGGAACAATAGGGCAATACTTCTTTTAAAGGTCTGCCAACCGGCTCGTCGTCATAACCGAGCATGGCACAGGCTGCACCATTGACTTGCTGTATCGCCCCATCGGGCGAGACGACGATGAGGGCGTCCATCATGGAGTGGATGACTTCGCTGAAATAGTCCTTGCCGGCGATAATCTCCTGAGTGGAGCGATGGAGGGCTTGCGCCATGCCCTGGAACGATTTGGCCAGCGCCCCGATTTCATCCTCCGGGCCGATGTGGATGGCCGCTTTCAAATCTCCCTCTCCCATTTTCCGGACGGCGTTTTGCAGGGTTCGAAGTCGCCGGGAAAAGGAAGCTGAGATGACCATGCCGGACAGAATGGCAAGGGCGAAAGTGGCGCCGGTAACCATGACGATATTTTGCAGTGCCCCCTGCATTGTCCGGTAAGTAAACTGTTTGATTTCGGCAAAATCCCTGGCGTTTTCCTGGGATTCCTGCTCTACCGCCTGCAGAAACTGCCGTTCTGCCCTTTCGTTCTTCTCCTTCAGTTCGACCAATTCTCTGGCAGGACGGCTCTTTTCCAGAGCGCTGACGATGGCCGCGGCTGTTTTTATCAACGCTTCCCCGCTCTCATTTATCCTGTCGTGTCCTTGGTCCCGTACACCGCGGTGATGTCTCAGCAGATCCTTTTCGTAGCGGCCCAGCGCCTTGTAGTAAGAGCTGATTCCCTCAGCAATAAATTTCTTCTCCTCTGCCAGTTCACCCTGGAATAGTTCTCTGTCCCCTTGCTGCCAGAGAAACCCATACTCAACCGTGGAGGAAACAATCCGCAAGCCGGCATATTTCAGCTCCTGCAGGGAGCGACCGAGGGGGATTTCATCCTCGGCCTGGCGCTTGAACTCTTCACTGACCGTGTTTACGATGCGCATGCCGAACCAGCCAACCACAGCGGTGAACAGGGCGACCAGAAAATATCCCGTAAGCAGCTTGCCGCGAATCTTCATTGGTCCACCATCAGGGATTGATCGGCAAAAAGGCAGAACCTGTTGCGCCCGTTTTCCTTGGCATTGTACATGGCCATGTCCGCCATCTTCAGCAGCAACTGCGGATCATCGCTGTCCGCAGGGAAGATACTGATACCAATACTGGCCCCTATCGAACATTGGTGCCCACGCAAACAGAAATCAACATCGAGGGCGGCGATGATTTTTCCTGCCACTGTTTCTGCATCACCCTTCCCGGCGATTTTCGACAGGATTATGCAAAACTCATCCCCACCCATGCGCGCCACCGTATCCGCATCACGTATGCAACCGGTCATTCTGCCGGCCACTTCCCGGAGCAGCATATCCCCCACGTCGTGTCCCAGGTTATCATTAACGGGTTTGAAACGATCCAGATCCACATAAAGGAGGGCAAACATCTGGTTGTATCGCCTGGCATGGGAGACAGTCTGGCCAAGGCGGTCAAAGAAGAGGATCCGGTTGGGAAGAGAAGTGAGAGGGTCGAAATTGGCCATGTACTGGAGGCGGTCATAGGCCTGTTTCCGTTCGCTGATATCGCGGAATATCAGTTGAAAGGCCGGCTCGTTATTGAAAGTGAAAGGAAGCGTTGTCACCTCCACATCCACCTCGGTCTGGTCGAGACGCAGAAATTTCTCTTCAATTACAGGGAAGTCCTCCTGCTCCTCCACCAGCAGTCCCAGCCCAGGAAGATGCCGGTCGCGGAAGGCCGGCTGGATAATTCCAGCCAAGTCCTTTCCGAGAAGCTCTTGTTCTTCCCTTGCCCCCAGTATTTCCAGCCCATTGGGGTTGATGAAGACCAGTTTCCCATGCTGATGAATGGCGATGCCGTCCGGAGAAAGCTCCACCAGCTTCCGGTATCGCTCTTCGCTCTCCCTGACGGCATGGAGCATCTGTTCACGCTCCCGGACCAGCTGCTCCTTCTCCAGCACCTGCTCAATGATCATGGGCAACAGCTCCAGGTAACCCATTTCCACATCTTTAACCACGTAATCGTTGGCCCCCAGCTTCAACGCCTCCACCGCAATCTTTTCGTTGCCATTGCCGGTTACCATTATCACCGGCGGCAGTCCTCTGGCGGTCATGGCCCTTAAGACCTCCATCCCCCCGCAGACCGGCATATGGTAATCCAGGAGCACCAGGTCGTATCCTCCACCTTCAAGCATCGCCAGACCCTTCTCGCCATTGTCGACAACGTCCACCACATAGCCGAGCCGCTGCAGGTTTCGCTGTAAAAGCCGAGCCAGACCCGCATCATCTTCCATATAGAGAATGCTCACTGAGTTTTTGGCCGCCACCGGATCGTCCCTTTCTGAACAGGATGCCGTTATTGTTGTCACAGGTCGTCGGGAACCTTGACGATGGAGAGAAACAGCCCCAGATTGCGGATGGCTTGTGAAAAGCTGTCGTAGTCAACCGGCTTGGTTACATAGATATTGCACCCCAGACTGTAACATCGGCTGATTTCCCGGGGATTTTCGGTGGTGGTGAGCATGACCACCGGAATGTTTCGGGTGCGCTCATTTGCCTTGATTCTGCTCAGCACCTGATAGCCATCCAGCACCGGCATGTTCAGGTCGAGAAGGATCAGAAACGGCACCCTGTTTTCATGACCGGTGAACTCTCCCTCATTGAACAGAAAATCAATCGCTTTCTGGCCATTATCCAGATGTATTATTTCGTTGGCCACTCCTGCGCGGCGCAGGTTCTTTTCGATAAGCCGTGCATGGCCCGCGTCATCCTCCACCAGAAGGATGGTTACGCTTTGATGACTGGACATAGGTCTCCCTCGCCTTTGTTGTTGGCATTTCATATGCCTTATCGGCAGCTTGCCTGAAAGCTTAAGGTAACCTCAAAAATTAATGAGAGAACTAAAGGATGGCTGGTTCTTGCTTGGCGGAGAGACGGAGGGCTAGGAGTCTGTCGAACTTAGGGATCGAAGCGAGAGAATGGAAAATCGAGGACGGATATTTGGAAATTTGAGAGCGAATAGTGGACCTATTTGCCATTTTCGCAGCCGATTCATTCTAAGTCCGACAGACTCCTAGCGCCGGCGGAGCAATCTGAAGCAGAACGAGGCAGCAAAGATGACGAAGTTGAAGAGGACGATGGTGGCACCGGCGGGGAGATTGAGGACAAGGGAGAGACAGATGCTGATCATGACCGTACCCATGCCTATCAGGGCTGAAGAGAATATTGCCCCCTTGAAACTGCGTGCCAGTTGCAGGGCGGATACGGCGGGCAGGATGAGGAGTGCGGAGATGAGCATGATTCCTACCACTTTCATGGCCAACACCACGGTCAGGGCAGTCAAAAGCACCAGGACCATATTGATGCGGCTGGTCTGTATGCCGGCACTCCTGGCCAGGTCTTCATCGAAAGTGGTGGCAAAAAGTTCGTTGTAAAAGAAAAAGATGGATATGAGGACCACCAGGAACAACACTGCGGCAAGCATAAGCTCGGTCATACTGATGGAAAGGATATTGCCGAACAGGTAGCTGAAAAGATCAACATTGAAGCCGCCAGCTTTGCTCGCCAGCATTACACCGACGGCGATGCCCAGGGAGGAGACGATGCCGATGGCAGTATCACCGTAGATTTTCGCCTTGTCGGTCAGCTTCAATATCCCGATGGAGGCAAGGAGCACCACCGGGATGGCAGCCACGGTCATCAAAACTGACTGGAACCCCAGAAATAGCGCCAGGGCGACGCTGCCGAAGGTCACATGGGCAAGCCCGTCACCGATAAGGGAAAAACGACGCAGGACGAGAAAGATTCCCAAAGTAGAGCAGAGTACGGCAATCAGCGACCCCCCGACCAGGGCACGCTGCAAAAATCCATAGCTGAGTATTTCCGCCAGATCCATGAGTTTCCTATACAACCTTAGTTTTAGCCGACCGTTTACCCCCTCAATCCCCCCTGTTCCATAGGGGGAAGCGAACACCGTGAGCAGGGGGGCCAACTCAGTGCCGATGGCAGACCACATGCTGGGCCTTTTCGCCGAAAAAACCTGTCATTTCCGCCGATTTGCAGAACTCGTCAAAACCACCGTAAAATATCACCCGCTTGTCCAGATAGAGCAGCTTTGTCGCATAGCGGCCGATGGTGCCGGTATCGTGGGTGATGAGGATGACGGTGGTGTTTCGCTCCCGGTTCATATCGGCGAGCAACTGGTAAAAATGCTCCCTGGTTTCCGGGTCAAGTGCCGTAGTCGGTTCGTCCAGAACCAACAGCTCAGGCTCATTGACCAGCGCCCGTGCCAGCAGAACCCGTTGCCTGAGCCCCCCCGAAAGCTCGCCGATCATCTTGTCCCTGATGTGTGCGATATCCATCCACTGCAGCGTCTTTGCCACCGCTGCCGCATCATTTCTGTCAAAGCGCCGGGGAAAACTCTTTGCGGCAAGACGGCCCAGACGAACCACCTCCGCAACAGTGGCAGGGAAGTTTGGATTAAAGAACTGCAACCCTTGGGGCAGATAGCCGATGCGATTCCAATCGCGAAACTGGGCAAAAGGGGTGCCGAACAGGGATATGGCTCCCCTCTCAGGCTTGATCAGGCCGAGGATCGATTTGACCAAGGTGCTTTTGCCCGACCCGTTGGGACCGACCACCCCCACGTAATCACCGGAGTGAACGGCAAAGGTCAGATCCTGCAGTACATCGGCCCCCTGATAGCCCGAGCAGAGACCTTTCACGGAAAGCGCTTCTATGGACATTGTAGCCCCGTCCTCAGGTTCTTGAGATTTTCTTCCATAAGGGAGATGAAGGTTACTCCCCGGTCAAAGTCCGCCTTGCCGATATTGTGGGCGCCGTGCAGTCTGAGCAGCTGTGCTCCTGTTTCCCGGGCAATGGTCTCGGCAACGCGGGGATTGAGCAGCTCCTCGGTATAAATATACTTGAGCCCGCTGCTTCGCATCTGCCTGATAAGGGAGGTGAGCTTGCCGGCGGTCGGCTCGGCCTCAGCATTCAGGGCATAGGCTGATTGGTAGTGGAGGTTATAGCGACGAGCCATGTAACCAAAAGCAAAATGTCCCCCGTGGAGGAAATCCCTGGTCGCGCACCGGGACAGGCCAACCTTGAATCGCCCGTCCAGATCGGCCAGCTTTGCCTTGTAGGCAACCGCGTTGGCCGTGTAATACTGGCGGTTTGCCGGATCCTTTGCCACAAAAGCAGCAAGAATGTTGTCGACCATGATCCGATCATTGTCAAAATCAAGCCAGACGTGGGGATCCACCCTCCCGGCGCGATGACCATGCCCATCCTCCTCAGCCTTTTCTTCCCCCGCCTTGTACAGGTTCACTCCCCGGCTGGCATCCACCGTCAGCCCCTTTTGAGCCGCAGCTTCGGCTATTTGCGCCGCCCAGGGCTCCATGTACCTGTTGGTGAAGATGAAGATATCGGCCCGGCTGACACGGATAATATCGTCCGGTTTCGGCTCGAAGCTGTGGGGTTCCATGCCGGGGGGCAACAACAGAGTCACATCGATTTTGTCACCGCCGATCTGCCTGGCAAAGTCGAAGAGGGGGAAAAGCGTCGTTACCACTTTCAGCTTACCCGAATTGTGCTGCTCCCTTTTTTCGCAGGAAAGAAGTGCCGGCACAAGCAGGAGCATGAACAGGAAAAGAAATTTTTTCATATGGCTCCTCCCTGGCTTTCCGAACATTCGCGGCAGAGGCCGTTTACCTGGACGATATGGGAGAGGACGGTACCGCTGACCTTCTTTTCGATCTCTTCCATACCGCAGAAATTGATATCCTCCACCTTGCGACAGGAAAGACAGACGAAGTGGTGGTGATGGTGGCCGTTGGGGCAGAAATAGTAATAGAGTTGCCTGTTTGGATGAATGACCTTGGTGATGAGACCGCCATTGGCCAGTTCTTCCAGATTGCGATAGACGGTTGGCAAGCCGATGCTGTCGAAATTCTTTTGCAGCTTGCGCCAGACCTCTTCCGGGCTTGCATAGGATAATTCCTCAGCCAGCAGGGAGAGGATCGCCAGCCTTTTCGGTGTTACCTTCAGCTTCAGCTCTTTCAGGTCCTGATTAAATTTGTCGGACATATTGCTCCGTGATAGATGGTGCCTGATCTAAATAGAAATCATTTCTTTTTAGAATACCCCAATTTTGCCCACTGTCAAGGTTTTATCCGGCTGCAGGTTTCTGGCCCAGATGGGGAAAATGAAGTAAGTGTGTATCGAGGCAGGCATTTGACCATTCAATAATGGGGTTTGGCGGCAACCGGGGTAGCTGCGGGGTAATGGCAGAAAAAGCAAGAACCGGGAGCTTGTCTTCTCCACCCCACGGAAACGCCGTTGGAGACAATGGCGACTTTGATGAGTGAAGGATCTGGCAAATATCTTGCTAATTAAGACCATTCCACAAGCAAATTGGATCCTGCCAATGTCGGAGCAAAACCTTTATTACCGGGATTATTTCCATGTCAACCAGAGAGCCAGGGTCGACCTGCCGCTAGGCAACGGCCGTTTCTTCCACGAGTGGGCCGTTATCAGCTCTGCACATGGAGATCTCATAAGCCTCCGGTTGTCAAGGGATGTGCTCCCCCACGACCTCCTGCTGGCAAAGGGGGAACCGGTGTCGGTCAGGGCAGGAAGCGGCGGCCAGGGCTACCGTTGCCATGCCGTTATAGAAGATGTGGAGCTGGAAAAGGTGACCTTGAGATTGAGCGGCTCGGTAATCCCCGATGAACTGAGGGCTTATTTCCGCCTGGATACACTGCTGGAGTTTAACTATTCTCCTGCCGGCAAGGAAGAAACCTGGGAACTGCCCGGCAATCGCTGCATTATCGGCACCGGAACAGGCTGTGCAAAACCGTCATCACAGCAGTGGAACTTTCAGCGATCCAGACTCATGGAAATGTGCAATGACAAGGGAAACGGCGAAAAACATGCTGCCCAGCCCATCATCGTCAATATTAGTGGTGGCGGACTGAGAGCACAAACGGTGGAAGAAATCCAGGTCGGATCAGTGTTCAACCTCGCTTTTCACCTGCCCAACAGCCAGCCCCATCAGGTTCAGACCCTGGCCGAGGTAATCTACTGCCAGCCGCTCGCTTCCGTGTGGCATACCAGTACCAGCTTCTCCACCGGCATGAGATACCTGAAAATCAATGAGCGCAGCCGGGACAGCATCATAAAATTCGTCTGCAGTGAAGAAATCAAAAAAATCAGGAACTGCAACAAGAATTTTCATTCCATGGCCTCAAACTAGCTTCCCAGCATCCCCCAGCGTCTTCTCCATCTCCCTGACCAACAGCTCATTTTCCCGGCGCCTGCGTACCGCAACCCGGAAAAAGCGGGTGTCTAACCCTTGGAAGTTTGAGCAATCCCTTATCAGTAAGCCACGGGCAAGAAGCCTTTGCCTCAGCTCAGCTGCCGTAGGACCTTCATCCAACCTGACAAGCAGATAGTTGGCTGCAGACGGGTAGACCGTCAAGCCATTCAGCGTTGCCAGCTGCGCGGCAAGCAGGGCTCGCTCCTCGGCGATTGTCTGCAAGGTCCGAAGACGGTAGTCCGTATCGGCAATGGCTGCAAGGCCGGCAATCTGGGCCGGCGTGTTGACGCTCCATGGTTCCCGCAGAGATACCAGTTCAGGAATGATCTCCGGTGACCCCATGGCATAACCCAGGCGTAGGCCGGGGATGGCGAAGAACTTGGTCATGGATCTGAGTACCACCCCGCCGCCGTCCAGGAGCAGATGCTTGGCCGATTCTGCCTCACAGAAATCCATGAATGCCTCGTCCAACACCAGAAAGGTGCCGGAAGCACGGCAGAGGCGGTAAACCACCTTGATGGTCCCCAGAGGGAGCATCTTTCCGGTGGGATTGCCGGGATTGCAGAGGAAGAGCGCATCGAAGCCGCCGGATAACTTCTCTTCCAACAACGGGACCGACAGGGAAAAGCCATTCTCGGCGTCGAGCTCCAGATAGGCCACATCCCATCCTGCCCGGTCCAGGGCCCTGGCATATTCGGAAAAGGCGGGGGCAATGACCAGCGCCCTCCTTCCCTTTAGAAAACGTGGCATCAGGTAAATCAACTCTGTTGAACCGTTGGCCACACAGACCGAATTGCGATCAAGGCCATGGAAAGCAGCCAGCCCGGAGGAAAGCTCGACGGCATCGGAATCCGGGTAATGGGTGTAGCGGTCGAAGGAGGATATAAGCGCTTCCTTCACCGCTGTCGAAATGCCAAGAGGGTTGATGCTGGCAGAAAAATCCGCGATGTCTTCCGGCTTTATCCCCAGGCTGCGGGCCACGCTGAAGACATTTCCGCCATGATCGAATGTAGTCTTCATCCTTATTCCTATCTGTAAATGACCGTTGCAAAGACAACGAATCCAGCCAAAAGCAGCACCTCTGCCCCGTACATGAGGCGTACGGCACCATGGCAGGCTGCCAATGACAAGGGATAGACGTGGTCGCCAATGGTCGGCTTGGCCACAGGTTTGCCGAAATAGTAATTTACCCCTCCCAGCTGCACGCCCAGGGCACCGGCTGCTGCCGCTTCGGGAATGCCACTGTTGGGGGAAGAATGGTTGCGCCCGTCGCGTCGCATGATGCGCCAGGCACTCCCTGCCGACAGCCCGGCAAAGGGCGCTGCGAGAACCAACAACAGGCCGGTGAGCCTGGCCGGCAGGTAATTGGCCAGGTCGTCAAAACGGGCCGAGGCCCAGCCAAAGTGGAGATAGCGGTCGTTTTTATAGCCGACCATGGAGTCGAGGGTGTTGACTGCCTTGTAGGCCAGTCCCAGCACAGGTCCGCCGATCATCAGGCAAACGAGCGGAGCGATGACACCGTCTGAGGTATTTTCCGCCACAGTTTCCACCACCCCGCGGATAACCCCCGTTTGATCAAGATCACCGGTATCTCGGCCGACAATGCGCGACAACCAAATCCTTGCCGCCGGCAGATCACCCTTCCGCAGAGCATCCACAACCAGCATTGACTCTCGATGAAGGGAACGGGAGGCAAGACAGGTCCAGGAAAGATAAATGGCTACAGCCGTGGCAAAGATGGGATGAATCAGCGCGGCAACTTTTAGCAGCAGGGCCGCCGATAGACAGGTGATGCCGACGGTGATACAGAGAAGGGCAATGCCGCCCCGTCGCGCATCGGCAAAGACCCGCCGCAGGTGCGCCTCCAAAAACAATATCAGCCTGCCGATGCCCACCACCGGATGGGGCAGACCAGGAGGATCTCCCAGCAGCAGATCCAGTATAACTGCAACAATAACGACAAACACGTGATTGATGAAAGGCTCAGACACGAGAGAACCGCTCTTTAACGGTCTGCTTTGGCAGATTTCAGCCCGCAGATGGCAAACAGCCGGTCCATGTCCAGATGGCGCTCCAGATGATCGGCCAGCAGTTCGTAGGGGTCCTTGATGGGGATGACCTTGTGCCGCTCGCGCAGTCCTTTGCTGCGCCTGATGCCGTTGAGGAAGGCGGTTCTGAACCCGGCATTGTCGAAGATGCCGTGCAGGTAAGTGCCGTGAATCCTGCCATCCCTTGATACTGCACCATCTTCAATGTCCACCAGCCGATCCGAGCGGCACTTTATCCTGGCAAAGGGAAGGGCGTTGTCGCCACGGGTGGTTTCCCCCATGTGAATCTCGTAGCCGGTCAGCTCCCTGCCGCCATCTGCCAGATCCATCTCCGCCAGCAGATGGCCTGTCACCTGGTGGGTCTCCTTCTGCATCAGCATCACCGTCTCCACATCAAGCAGGGACAGCCCTTCCGCCTCCTTGATGTCCGATTCAACATTGAAGGGGTCCAGGACCCGCCGCCCCAGCATTTGATAGCCGCCGCAGATACCGAAAATGGCGCCGCCAAATTCGCGGATTGCCTTGTACAGGCCCCGCTCCATAAGAAAGTAAAGATCTGTGAGGGTCGATTTGCTGCCGGGAAGGATGATCAGATCCAGCCCCTTCATCTGCTTTGGGCTGTCGATGTAACGGAGTTCCACGTCCGGCTCGTTCTCCAGGGCGTCGAAATCTGTATAATTGGACATGCGCGACATCCTGATCACACCGATCTGCAGCTTGTCTCCGGCCGCATGACGTGAGCGGGAGGCTGCCGCACGGCTTTCCAGGGGGACGCTGTCCTCATCGGCAATGCGGAAACCCTGGAAATAGGGGATGACTCCGAGCACCGGCAGCCCGGTCCGTACTTCCACAAAATCTATCCCGGACTTTAGGAGCGAAGCGTCTCCCCTGAATTTATTGATGATGATACCTTTGACCATCGCCCGCTCGGCCGGTTCGAGAAGCTCAATGGTGCCGACGATCTGGGCAAAGACCCCCCCCCGATCGATGTCCGCCACCAGGATTACCGGGCAACCAGCCATTTCGGCCACCTTCAGGTTGGCAATATCGTGCTGCTTCAGGTTTATTTCGGCAATGCTGCCGGCTCCTTCGATGACGATGAAATCATGGCACTGCCTGAGGCGACTGAAACTCTCCTTGACGCTGACAAAGGCCTCCGGCTTGTAGGCATTGTATTCGGCCACCTTCATGTTGCCGATCACCCTCCCCTGGACGATGACCTGGCTCCCCACGTCGGAGTTCGGCTTGAGCAGAACAGGATTCATGTCCACGTGGGGAGCAATGCCGCACGCTTCTGCCTGGACCGCCTGTGCCCGGCCGATCTCCCCCCCTTCGGGAGTCACCGCAGAATTGAGTGCCATGTTCTGGGATTTGAAGGGAGCGACACCTATTCCCCTTTTTTTCAGAATGCGGCAGAAGCCGGCGGTCAACACCGATTTGCCCACATCGGAACCGGTGCCGCAGATCATCACGGCGCGGCTTAAGGCCGGTTCTAAATTCGAGGTTCTATGTTCTAGGTTTTCTGTCTTTAACTTCGAACCTAGAACTTCGAACCTAGAACCGGTTTTATACCCGCGCGGCGTGACCATCCGCCCTTTCTGATCGACAAAGGTGGCCGAGTTGCCGATGATGACGATGGAAAACATATCTATGTCATGATCCAGCATCTGGTCAAGGGTGGTGACAACCATGTCTTCACCCTCGCGGCAGGCATTACGCACAATGCCCACCGGGGTGCCGGCAGCACGCTGCGCGGCAATAATTGCCTGTGCCGCTTCGATCTGCATGGTCCGCCCCTTGCTCTTGGGATTGTAGAGGGCGATGACAAAATCTGCCGCAGCTGCCGCCGCAACACGCTTTTCGATGACCGGCCACGGGGTGAGCAGGTCGGAAAGGGAAATGACGGCAAAATCGTGCATCAGCGGCGCTCCGAGCACTGCAGCTGCAGCCTGGACTGCCGAAACCCCTGGAATGATGATAATGTCAGGCGGTGCGGGCAGGTTTTCTGCCAGCTCCAGGGCCAGTCCGGCCATGCCGTAGACTCCCGCATCACCGCTGGAAACCAGCGCCACCGACTTGCCCGAACAGGCGATGGAGAGGGCCTGGTTGCAGCGTTCCACCTCCTTGAGCATGCCCGAGGAGACCACTTCCTTGCCTGCCAGAAGTGGGGTGATGAAGTCCAGGTAGGTCTTGTAACCGACGATCACATCGGATGAGGCCAATGCCTCCCGGGCCTCGAAAGTCATGTGGTTGAGCCCGCCGGGGCCGATGCCGACTATGTATAGTGCCGATTGCGCCATTGCTTGCTAAAAACCCTCCGGTTCTTCCATTTGCGCCTTGATCTCTTCCGAATCGATTGAGAGGACCCCTGTCGGTAACAGAAGAACGCTAGCCTGGCTGCCTTTCCATTCCGCCCGGTCATTCTCCATCAAGGCAGGTTCGCCGAACTTTTTCCGGCAGGCGGCCAGAAGCTTGTTGTAATTATCTTTGCCGGCGAAATAGGCGGTGGCGCCGTAGAAAAGATCCTTGTAGAAATAGTAGTAGATCCTGGTTACGGTGGCCTCGCCGATCTTCAGCTGATCGTCCGGGCGGGAATAGACGGTGACCTGTGCAGCAGCCTGTTTGTTGGTACGCGTGTACAGCTCCCGCAGGGCTGCCGTCCCTTCCTTGCTGAATTCCAGCCCTTCCACCTCATAGACCGGTGCTCCCCAAGCGATACCCCGGAAACCGTCAGGTTCCCTTTCCTCAAAGGCAAGATCATTGGCCAGGGCGCTGGCAGCAAGAAATGCCAGAACCAGGGTGCAACTAACTATCGTCTTCACTGACAGTCTCATAATGGCCTCCATTGCTTCATCAATTTTGACATTCCGCTATGGCCAGGGTTATGTTGCCGCTTTTTACCTTCTTCAGCAGCATGGTTCCCCCTCCGGAAGCAAGCAAGGCAGCAGGCTCCGCAACACCGGTCGCACCTATGGCCGCGAGGGCATGGTTGGAGGGGGGGGACGGTGAAGCAACTCTATTCAGTTCTTCACTCTCGTAAAATGCGATTGAAAGGCCTAACCGTTCGGCAAATGTCAGCAATCCCGGCTCCGCCCGCTTGGCGGTGGCGGAGGCGATGCATTTCAGGCTCTTCATGGACAGGAACAGCCGCTTCATGTTTGCACTGACCAGAGCCCCTATCTCTTCCGCACTGGTTCCGCTGTTACAACCGATCCCCAGCACCAGGTTTCGGGGACGGAGAATGAGAAGCTTTTCCGACTGCACCTGCGGCGGCAGTTGCCGGTTGGTGACGAACAGGTATCCTTTCGCCGAGCTCTGCAGGGCCTCGATGAAGGTATCATGAAAAGAAAGGTTGCAGCGGCCATGGAACCAGGTGCGCACCCGCCCCGTTCCATCGACAGCCGCTATTTCAGCGTCGTCCAGAAGCAGGCTGTTGAGGACCTTGACCCGTGACAGGTCGTCTATAACCCAACCTTCCTCCTTAGCCAGCATATCAAAGGAAGGGAGATTGTTGGCATCGGTAGCTGTGGTGATCACCTCCCGCGCACCGGTAAGAAAAGCGCATCTGCAGGCCAGCTCGTTGGCGCCCCCCAGGTGCCCGGAAAGAATCGGAATGGAAAAGCGACCGGCATCATCCATGACCACCACCGCCGGATCCTTGTCCTTCGCTTCCAGGAGCGGGGCAATCATGCGCACGACAATGCCGGTAGCCATGATGAAAATGAAGCCGTGGGTCTCCGGCCATAGCCTTCGCACCAGTTCTTTCAGCTCACCGATAAAGGGAACTGCCTTTTTGCCGGCCATCCCCGCATATTTCTGCAGAACAAACAGGTCCGCCCTGGGAAAACCATCCCTAAGCTGCGCTCCCAGTCTGGCGCCGTTGCGGGTTATGGCGATAATGGCAATGCGCATTGGTTCACCACTAAGATCAATCCACAGATTATACCGATTTCACGGATGCATATTGCCTTGCCTGCGATGTTTGGTATGGATTTTCTTATTCCACGATCTTCGGCAATAAGCCATTATCCGATTCCTTTAACTGCCTTAAATTGACATTGCCTGTCAGAGACTTCATCTGTGTGATCGCCGCATCATTCAATTGCCGTATCCGTTCCTGCTGGCTCAATCCCTGATATATCAAGACCGAGTTAATACTTTCAAGATTCGAAAGAACAACCAGTTGCTCAAGAGTAGCATAATCGCGCATATTACCGGTCTGCTTTGGGTTGTTCTGCCGCCATTCGCCGGAAGTCATCCCAAACAATGCCACATTCAGCAAGTCGGCTTCTGTTGCATAAATAGTGGTTATTTGGGTTTTGGTCAATCGTCGGGGAATGAGGTGATCCTTGATTGCATCTGTGTGGATTTTATAGTTAATCTTGGCAAGGGTCCGTTGAAGATTCCATTCCAGCGTCTTGGAGCGGGCCTCTTCCTCCTTGAGACGCTGAAATTCCTTGATGAGGTAGAGTTTGAACTCTACGGAAATCCAGGAAGCAAATTCAAAAGCAATGTCTTTATGGGCGAAGGTTCCACCATATCTGCCAGATTTTGATACTAGGCCTATGGCATTGGTAGCCTCAATCCACCGTTGCGGAGACAGCACAAAATAATTACTTCCGGCTTCATTTTTAAACCTCTCGAATTCGAGAGGTTTAAAATCAGGGTTGCTCAGCTTTTCCCACAGGCCCAATAGCTCAATCGTACTTCGGCCACGCATCCAGTTATTGATGACGGCAAACGGCTCCGCAGCATTCCGATATCGAGCGATGTCGGTCAAGGATATGTAGTCTTCCCGCTCTCGGGAAATGATGGTTATTTCCTTGCCTTGCACATCGATCTTTCCAGCCATTGTTTCCTCATGTGTACAGGTAATTCCCCAAGTTTGGGAGATACCTTTCATTACTTCAGATACTTTTCCAGGATCGCCCGCTTCTTACCTTCTGCCGCGGCAACCGAAGCTTTGAATTCGCGGATTCACTGCTCTCGCGAATGCATTCCAGGACAACGAAATTTTATGGATGTGAAAAATTGCTTGTTGTGTCATCACCACGCTTGATGGAATCGGGATAAATTAATCCTGCGTTTACGCCCGTCAATGCAGATGGCACATTCATGGGATATATATCATTTCTGGTGGATATCCCATCGGCCGCAAAATCGAGCACTGTTTTCAATTCTTCGTTCCACATACCTAACCGACAATCCCGTCACGGAATTCATGGCTGAAACCCTTATCGTACAGGAGTGACTTCGCTTTCAGCCCTTCCCGTCGGGCACTGAGCACATCGCCGACGACGATCAGCGCCTGTTTGCCGATGCCTGCTTCCTTGACCCTGGCGGCAATATCGGCAAGAGTCCCTTCCACTACCTGCTCATCGGGCCAGGTTGCCCTGGCCACCACCGCCACCGGGGTCTGCTCCGTATATGCGCCCTGAAGCAGTTCCGCCACCACCTGTTCGATCATGGCCACGGAGAGGTAGATAACCATGGTGGCGCCGATGCCTGCGGTGCGGGCCAGGGTCTCCCGCTCCGGCACCGGCGTTCTGCCTGCCAAACGGGTAATGATCACCGTCTGTGTCACCTCCGGCAGGGTCAGTTCCTGTTTCAGGGTGGCTGCAGCAGCAAAGGCACTCGTCACCCCCGGCACCACCTCGTAGCCGATGCCGAGCCTGTCCAGCTCGACCATCTGCTCCTGGATGGCTCCATAGATGGATGGGTCTCCGGTATGCAGTCGCACCGTCTTCTTTCCGGCAAAGACCGCCTCGGACAAGGCGCTCGTCGTCTCTTCCAGGGTCATCCCGGCCGAATCGAAGACCTGGGCATTGGCTGCATAGGTCCGCACCAGTTCCCGGTCCACCAGACTGCCGGCATAAACCACCACCTCCGCCTCGCCCAATAGCCGCGCTCCCTTGACCGTGATCAGCTCCGCATCACCCGGGCCAGCGCCGACAAAAGCTATTCTGTTTTCCGTTGCAGCATTCACTGATGAAATTCCTTCACCATAGGTTTTTTTTGACGATCAGCAGCGACAGATAGTCCAGCTTCCGTCCCACCAGGGAGGCCAGTTCAGTCACTACCTCCTCGTCTGCCGAACCGACACGGCGGACGAAAACAGCCTGTTTCTCCAGTCCCATCTCCTGCAGCAGGGCGTAAACACGGTCGAATACGCGGCTCACCTTCATCAGGACGATCGTATCGAAATTTTCGAAAGTGCGGCGCAGCTCTTCATCCTCGTAGGTAGTAGGAAGGATGGCGATGCGGTCCGAGGCCATGCCGAGGGGAAGATCAGCGGCAATGGAAGCGGCGTTGATGCTGGAAATACCAGGCACCACCTCTATCTCGAGATGCGGATACCTATCGCGGAAGATGCGGTAGAGGTAGAGAAAGGTGGAATAGAGAAAGGGATCGCCGATGGTTATAAAGGCCACATCCTTGCCGGCGGCAACACGTTCGGCAACCTGGGCGGCAGCCTTTTCCCAGAAGGTATCCAGCCCCTCCTGATCCCTCTTCATTGGGAAGACCTGGACCAGCACCTCCTGATGGTTACGGTCGATAAATTCTTCGACAATGGAAAGGGCATAGCTGGAAGCGTCCACAGTCCCGGTGGGGGTGCAGATCACCGGCACCGAGCGGATGATTCGCTCCGCCTTGCGGGTAACCAGCTCCGGATCGCCGGGACCGACACCGACGGCATAAATTTTTCCTGGTTTTGGATTTTGCATATTTTTTGGGTTTTTCGGTTTTGTTTTTTGCGAATTCGATTTCAGGATGGAGAGCAAGGCCGCAAGGAGAAGCTGACGCAGGCGTAGCAGCGCTACGTCGAGGAGAGCGACGACGCGGCAACGCCGCTATCCGCCTGAAGGCAAATTCGCTTTTCTAGTCGTCTTTGGTGGCTGCGATGATATACACTGGATTATGCGCCTCAAACATCTTGTACTCGGTCAGCCCCTTGGTCCTGGAGATGTTGACGCAGGTTATCTCCACGCTGTAGCCGTGGTCTTCGAGGAATTCCACCGCCTTGGTCAGGGTATCGAGGGTGACGGCATTGAGGACGATCTGACCTTCAGGCTTGAGCCGCCGGTCCACCGCCTCGATGATATCTTCCAGCATGCCGCCGGAGCCGCCGATGAAAACCCGGTCCGGATCTGGAAGGTCCTCCAGCCCTTCGGGAGCAAATGCCTCGATGAGCGTGACATTGCGGGCAACGAACTTTTTCAGGTTATCGCGGATGAAGGAGAGGTACTGGGCATTCTTTTCCAGGGCAAAAATCTTGCCGTTGGGCATCAGGTTGGAGGCCTCGATGGAGACCGAGCCGCTGCCGGCGCCGATATCCCACATGACCAGGTCATCCTGCAGACGCAGCTTGGCCAGGGTCACCGCCCTCACTTCTTCCTTGGTGATGAGCTTTTTGGCCGTGGCGAATTCCTCATCCCTGATGCCGATCAGCGGGTAATGCTCCAGGGTCGGCTCCCAGGCCTTGATGAGGATAAGGATGTTCAGCGGTGAACAGCTGATGTTGACCAGGCTTCTCACATCGGTTTTGGTGAATTTTTCCCCCGGCAGCCCCATATCCTCGCACAGCCAAGCCTCAAAACCTTCGGCGCCACGCGCCGCAAGTTCACGGGCAATGGCCGCGGGGGAATTGACGGCATCGGTCAGGACCGCCACCTTTTCCGAGGCAATGATGCGATCAATGGCACTCTTCAGCCCTCTGCCATGAACGGAAATGAACACCGCGTCGTCCCACGGCTCCTTGATGCGGGCAAAGGCATACTGAACGCTGGTCACGTTGGGGAAGATCTCGATCCGCTCCTTGGGCAGATTTCTCAGGATAAACCGGGCCACGCCGAAAAAGTTCGGATCCCCGGAACCCAGCACCACCGTCCGCTTTTCCGTGGTCTTCAGGTATTCGAGCATGATGGAGAGGTCTTCCAGCACCCGCTTTTCCCCTTTGAAGTCCGGAAAAATGTCCAAGAGCCGCTGATGGCCAATCAGTACTTCCGCCTTGTTGATAGTCTCCAGCGCCGTAGCCCCGAAACCTTCCCACCCTTCGATGCCTGCCCCGATCAGATATATCTTTTCCCTTTGAGGCATAGCCCCCCCTTGCTGACTTTCCTTCGTTAAATCAGCCGAAATATAACACTTCCTGGCCGTAGCCCGCCAGTAAAACCTTTATGGACGATTCCTGAACCAGCCTTGCAGCAAAACCTTTAACCCGTTCACAGACTGCTGCCATCAGCACGGGATCGTTACCGGATTCTTCAAGCACTTGCCTGGCAGTGTTGGCCCGCCGGGCAAGGAGTACCAGCCCTGAGGTCCGAGGATCAGGGCCAAGCCATGAAACCAGCTGCTGCAGGTCAAGCTCCGAGGAGGAGACGTGGGTCTGCTCGTGACCGCAGGCCACCTTGAGGAGTTTTGCGAACTGGCCGGCGATGACAATCTCTCTGACCCCCTTGGCCGCACAGGTCTTCAGTGCATAGCCGACGTGGTCCCCCATCATGATGAATGCTTCTTCTTGCGTCAGTTTTCCCAGCTGCAGGTGCCGTTCCGCGACCAGCTCGCTGGTACGCCCGGTGGAAAGGATCAGGGTTTTGCTGCCGCAGGCCAGGGCAACATCGATGGCAGCATCGATGGTATCGGTCCAGGCCTTGGCCGATATGGGTTTGACGATGCCGGTGGTCCCCAGGATGGACAGGCCGCCGATAATGCCCAGACGGGCATTTAGTGTCTTTTTCGCCAGCTCTTCCCCGTTGGGGATACTTACTGTCACCTTCATCAGGGAAGGAACGCAGCGGATGGCAAAAACCTCGTTGATGACAACCCGGATCATCTTTCGCGGCACCGGGTTGATGGCCCATTCCCCCACCGGTACCGCCAGTCCCGGCTTGGTTACCTTGCCGATGCCTGTCCCGCCGCTAACGGCAATCTCTCCTTTGGTTCCCGGCGGCGCCGGCTCAATGGTGAGCGAAACGTTTATTTCGGCGCCATTGGTGATGTCCGGATCGTCACCGGCATCTTTTATCACTGAGCAGGAGGCGAATTTGTCACCAAGCTGCTGGTTCCGCAGGGTGAATGGAACCAGCTCCCCGCCGGGCAGGATAATTTCCACCCGGTCGATGACCTGCCCGTCACGCAGCATTTCCGCCGCACCTTTAGCCGCAGCAGCTGCACAGGCGCCTGTAGTATAGCCGGATCTGAGGAAGGCGCGCGTCATGATCAGAGTATCAACCCCCCTCTGCCATTATCAGCAAAGCGTTGACCACTGCCGCCGCCACATTGGACCCACCCTTGCGCCCCCGGTTGGTAATGAATGGAATTCCCGGGTAATCATCCTCCAGGGCAAGGAGAGCTTCCTTGCTTTCAGCGGCACCGACGAAACCGACCGGCAGGCCGACAACCAGTGCCGGTTTGAAATTTTCTTCCCGCACCAGGCGCAGCAGTTCGAAAAGAGAGGTGGGGGCATTGCCGATGACGAAGATGCCGTTGGCCGGATCGGCTGCCCCTTTGCGCATGGCAAGGATCGAACGGGTTACTCCCTCGGCCTGGGCCGCCCGCGCCACCTGGGCGTCGGCGACAAAACAGGAAATCCTGTTGCCGAATCGCTCCCTTCTTACCCGATTGATGCCGGCAAGGGCCATGTTGGTATCGGTGACGATGCCGAGCCCGCGACGAAGCGCTGCAACGCCACGCACGACGGCTGCCGCCGAAAAGAACAGGTTTCTGGAATACTCGAAGTCGGCACTGGTATGGATTGCCCGCCGCACCACCTGCCACTCCTCGAAGGACCAGGAATGGGGGCCGACCTCAGCCTCGATCAGGCGGAAAGATTCGGCTTCAATCTCTTCCGGACGCAGATGGGTGGACATCAGTACCACCTCTGTTCGGTAAGGGATTGGGCGATGCGTTCCACGACTATCTCGGCCAGCTTGTGGTGAACCCCCAGATGTTTGCCCATGGCCATTTCCACTTGGGGATGGCGCTGCCTGGCCTCCTCCAATTCAGCCGGCAGGTCCTCCAACACGTGGGCTCCCAGGTAAAGAAAATAGGGAAGAAGCAGGATGCGCTCCGCCCCCCTGGCCACGCAGGCATCGATCCCTTTCTGGATGTTCGGGGCATGCTGTTCGCGGAATGAGACCTCGACGATGTCGTACCCGGTCATCTTTTTCACCATGCCGGCTATTTCATGCACCGCCTGGTTGGCGTCGGGAATACGGCTCCCATGGGCCATGATCAAAATCGCTGTTTCCATAACTACTCCCGTGTGCATTCCTGCTCATAGTCAAGCAGTATCTTTTCCACCTCACGCTTGAGCCCTGCCTTCAAAGGACCGACTGCCACCAGATTCAGGTTGCAAGGGGCAAACAGTGCTGCAGCCGCCTCTTTAAGCTGGTGAGCGTCGATAGCGGCAGCCTCGGCATGGTCCTCTTCAAGTTCCCGGACTATATCCATCAGCTCGCCCCACCCGTAGCGCACCTGCATCTCATAGGTGGAGTCGCGGCTGTATTCCAGATCGAAGAAGTATCCATCCTTGACTCGCGCCAATTCCTCATCCCCAACAGCTTCCACAGCAAGCCTTCTCACCTGGTTGAGTATTTCCCGTACCGCCAGCGGCAGGTTCTCCGGTGCCGTCGCCAGTTCAATGCCGAAAGAGCCCGTTTCATCATAGGCCGATATGGAGGCATCCACCGAGTAGACTATACCCAATTTCTCCCGCAAAAGCAGGTGCAATCTGGAGCTCCCGCCGCCGCAGAGAATCCGGCGAATCAGCCTTGTGGTCATGATTCGTGGATCGGGTCGGGCAAAGCCGCGAAAGGCGATCTGTAGATTGACCTGGCTGTCCGCGTCCCGGACGAACAGGGACTGCGGCCGGTGTTGGTCCCCAGTGGCCCGCAACAAGGCAGGGAGCGGCTGACCGCTCCAGTCGGCAAAAGCGTCTTCACATGCTGAAAAAATACGATCTGCCTTGATATCCCCGGCCACTACCACCACACTGTTGGACGGCACATAGAAAGATGCCAGATGGCGACGCAGGTCCTGTTCGGTAATGGCATTGATGGTTTCCAGATATCCGATGGTCGGCATTCCCAAGGGATGACCGGGCCACATCATTTTGCTCGACAGGTTGCTGGGATTGGTCTCTTCGCCGCGATCGTTGATATCTTCCAGCGCTTCCTCGGTGATGATACGCTTTTCCACATCGAGCCCCGTCAACGTGGACCGGAGTAGCATGGAGGCGAACAGTTGCAACCCCTTCTCCACATGCCGGGGATGGACCCGTGAAAAATAGCAGGTGCTCTCTTCATCGGTTGCGGCATTGACGGAACCACCGATGGCATCGAAGGCCACCTCCAGATCTATGCCGGCAGGATAATCCTCATTACCGCGAAAGAGCATGTGTTCGAGAAAATGTGACAGCCCTGCCTGTTGCTGCGGATCATTACGTCCACCAACTCTGATATATACGGCTATCTCCACACTATGCAGGTGTGGCATTTCCACCGCCACGACCCGCAAGCCGTTGGCCAGCACTTTTTTGCGACGGGTTATCATGTAACCTCCAAAATCAGGCATTTAACCCGTTATTATCTTTGAGCCCTGCAACGTCAGCCATGCCACTGCAGCGTATCGACAAAACTTGCCGAGGAAAACCAACCCGAAAAATCTGACGAAGCCGATCCTTAAGAGCCCGCCTGCAAGACAAAGGGGATCGCCGATTACCGGCAGCCAGGAAAAAAGCAACGACCAGGAACCATAGCGACGGTAGAATTCCTTTGCCCGCGCCTCTGCCTGTTCATTAATCCGCAACACCCTGCGGATCAGCCACGGTCCCCCATAAATGCCGAGCCAATAGGTGGTGCAGGCACCCAGCAGGTTGCCGGTAGTGGCCACTGCCACTGTAGCTACCGGATCATGTCGATTGACGAGCATTATCGCCAGCAGCCATTCGGAACCCAGCGGAACCAGAGTTGAGGCAAGGAAACTAAGGAGGAAAAGGGCTGGATAACCATGGCTGAGGAGTATGTCTTGCACCCCGCCAAAGTAGCGGAAAGGGGGCTGATTGTCAAAGAGTTTGGCCTTATCTGACTCGGCTCATGAGAAGAAAAGGAAGCTCCAGCAAAACCGGCTCTCCCTTTATGAGTATATTTTCCGCAGTTGTATAAAAAAGGCCCCCTGCAGCACAGGGGGCCTTTGGTCGACAATACCGCCGTTACTGGATTTCCAGCTCCGCTTTCTCGACAATTACCACATATTTATATCCGCCGCCGAAGTCCTTGTCACCGTAGAGTACGCCTTTGGCGGTAACGACCTCCCCGATGACCGGCATGGCCTGGGACGTGACAACCAGATTATGCGTACCTTTCTTCGGATCGCCACTGCCGTCCTGGAGATGGATCCAGTTCTTGCCCATGATGTTGGCAGAGACCCTCACCACCTTCCCTCTGACGACAATGTTCTTTTTGTTCAGCTTGCCCTTCAGCTTGTAAAGCTCAGCGACTGTGTAAGCATTGGCACCCGTCGCCTTCTTCACCTTTATCTTGCCTTCGGCAACGGCGATTGCCCCCTTGCTGCCCGGTGATTTTTTTGTCCCCTTTTTCGCATTTTTCCCCTCATCGACGATTCCTTCCGAGAAGATGATCCTGTCAAAAGTGCGATTCAAGGATTTGCTGGGCAGATTGACCATCTCCATGCCCGGCTTGAAGGTCAACTGGGCGCCAAGTTCGACACTGGTCTGGGGAATGGCCAGCCAGATCTTGTTGCCGTCAGCCTGTTTCACGAGGATATAGGTGTACCCTCCGCCGTTCATGGTTTGCATGACTTTTCCCGACACCTGAACTTGCTTGGGCTGTTCGGCCTCTTTGGGCTTTTCAGCTCCGGGACGGGCCGATGAAATGACAGGATGAATCGGCTTCTGCCCCTCATCTGCCTGCCCTGCAAGTGGAAGAAGCGAAATCAGGACGGCGGCGGCAAGAATCAATGGCTGTTTCATGAATCTCTCCTTGTTGGTTGGAATACTTTCCACAGAATGTCCAACTATAACATGGCAATTGTTGAAGGCGCAGCAAAAATAAGTAGCTGCGCCTGTCAGCTCGCCGTGTCGCTATTTTTTCACCTATACAATAAAAAATCTTGACATGACGGAAAAGATTCAGCGATTATAGCAACCATGCTCACGACCAGTTATTTTTCCTTTTTCAGCTTTTATTTTTGGTGCGGCTTTTTCTTTAGGCCGTCTGCCCAGGGTAGAGGTTCGAATTAGGCGAGAGCAGTAAACTTTACTAATAAAAACCGAAAGCCGAGGGTGGACAGGAATCCGACCCCCGGCTTTTTCATTTGCAGTACCATTTTACAAGGCCGGGGGGGCGATCCTCCGGCCTTTTTGTTTTCGGGAAAAAGGAGAGGAAGAATGATCATTGTCATGAAATCCGGAGCAGTTAAAAAGGACAGAGAAGAAGTGTTGAAGCGGGTCAGGGAGCTGGGATACCAGCCCCATGTCATCCATGGTGCGACCCGCGATGTTATTGGCGCAGTTGGCGACGAAAGGGGGAAAACAGTGCTTCAGTCTATCGAGTCCATGCACGGGGTGGAAAGCGTCGTACCAATCCTGCAGCCATACAAGCTTGCCTCGAAGGAAGTTAAAAAAGAAACCAGCATCATTCCCATCACTGATACTCTCAGTATCGGCGGCAAGGAAATAGTGGTCATGGCCGGCCCCTGTTCCGTCGAAAGCGAGGAACAGATCATCTCTTCAGCCTTGGCAGTGAAGGAAGCCGGTGCCCACGTGCTGCGCGGCGGCGCCTTCAAGCCCCGCACGTCCCCCTATTCCTTCCAGGGCCTTGAAGAGGAAGGACTGAAACTCCTGGCAAAGGCCCGCGACCTGACCGGTCTGCCGATCGTTACCGAAGTAGTTAATCCTGAGACTGCCGACCTCGTCGCTGAGTATTCGGATATTCTGCAGATCGGCGCCCGCAACGCCCAGAACTTCGCCCTGCTGAAAAAGGTCGGCCAGCTCTCCAGGCCCGTGCTTCTCAAACGGGGCATGTCCATGACCATCCAGGAGTTCCTCATGAGTGCCGAGTACATCCTCAGCGAAGGGAACCAGAAGGTCATCCTCTGCGAGCGAGGCATCCGCACCTTCGAAACGGCGACCCGCAATACTCTGGACCTGTCCGCTATTCCGGTTCTCAAAGAAAAAACCCATCTGCCGGTTATTGTCGATCCTTCCCACGGCACCGGCCACTACCAGTATGTGGCCCCCATGGCCTATGCCGCTGTGGCCTCCGGTGCAGACGGGCTGATCATCGAAGTGCACCCTGACCCGGAGCGTGCTTCGTCCGACGGTCCCCAATCCCTGAAACCGAAAAAGTTCGCCAGGATGATGGCCCAGCTGAAGCTTTTTGCCGAAGCAGCAGATAGACGGCTTTAAAAAACGGTCGGCAGTCGGTGGTCGGTGGTCGGCAGTCGGTGGTCGGTGGTCGGCAGTCGGTGGTCGGTGGAGCTCTTTTCCCGCCTGACCGCCGTCTTCCGTCTTCCGTCTTCCGTCCGCCGACCGATTTTTCCCCTTGCCCTGTGCCCACCGTTCTTCTATTATTGGCGAAATTTTACCTGAGGAGGTGCCCATGCGGCCATTCATCCTTATGCTCACTGTGATACTCTCACTTGCCTGCTTCAGTCCCGCCCCGGCAAAGACACCCTATCTCTCTGCCGAGGAATTGCAGGCCGAGGCGCAAAAAGGCTTCGGCGAAATCCTTGATCTTTGGCGCGATGGGCGCTATGACCAGCTTTTCGACCGAACCGTTGCCGGCAAGGGAAGCAAGGAACAGTTTGTTCGCAAACTCGCCACAGCCGCCAAAAAACCTGCCTGTTGCTGGGAAAAGATGCAGGAGGTAAAGGTATCGGTGAAAAATGATTATACCGTGACCCTGAGAGCAAAGGTAGGCATGGAAGGGGAGGCGGCAGGCACCGACCATGTAACGAAATCCTTCAAGCTGCAAAAGGAAGAGGGGGTCTGGTGCATTTCCCAGGCCGACATCTTCTCCCTGGCAGGTGAAGGCAGAAAAACGAGCAAAAAAAGGACTGCCAAGAACAACTGATTAATCACCCGGCGGTGGGAAGGCTGATGAAGAAGGTGCTCCCCCTGCCTACCTCGCTGGTCACCCAGACCCGTCCACCATGGGCGGCGACGATCTCCCGAACCAATGCCAGTCCAAGGCCGGTGCCACCTATGTGGCGCCGGTCAGTATTATCTATGCGGTAAAACTTCTCGAAAATCTTTTCCTGCAACTCTGGCGGAATGCCACAGCCCTCATCCTTCACCCACACGACAACCTGGTCTCCCTCCGCTTCAGCCCCGACCGTCACCCTGGCTGGTGCCTGGGAATACTTCAGGCCATTGGAAATGAGGTTGGTCAGTACCTGGTGAAGCCGCGCCTCGTCACCCTGAAGTGGCGGAATATTCCGGGGGCACTGGACGACCAGCCGCCCGCTGTCATAATCCAGTGCAAACAGCCCGGCAGCATCCTTGATGAGAAGACAGACATCCAGCGGGTGCATCCGGTAAGTTGTCATCCTGGCATTAATCTGCTGCAGGTCGAGAAAGTTGCCGATCAGCTCTTTAAGCCGGGCCGTTTCCTTATAGATGGTATTCAGGTAATTCTTCAGCTGCGACGGATCGACCTCATTTTCCAGCAGATATTCGGTAAAGCCGAGCATGGCGGTCAAGGGAGTGCGCATTTCATGACTTACCGCCGATATCATCTCGTCCTTCATCTGTTCAATCTCTTTGCGCTCGCTGATATCCACTGCTATCTGCAGCCTGACCAGCCTGCCATCCGGCCAGTAAATCGCCTTGTCTATACACTGATACCACCTGCCGGAGATGGGGTTCTGGTATTCCCAGACAAAAGGTGGCTGAGGCTCACCGTCCCGCAAAAGCGTCTCCTTGGTACAGAGGGACTGGTCATAGTTCAGGACTTCATGGCTCTTCTTCCCTTTCCATTCCCCCCCTGCCAGTTTGCCGCCGAAACGGTTCATGAACAACAGTTCGTGACTTTCCATATCAGCCACAGAAACCATGGCATTCATCGAATCGAAAATGGCGGTAATCTGCCGGAACTGATTCTTAAGTGCCTCTTCCGCTTCCCGCCGCCGTTTCCTTTCCTCTGCTTCCCGTAATTCCCGCTGGATAGCCGGCACCAGCCGCGACAGGTTGCTCTTCATGACATAATCGTTGGCGCCAGCTTTCATGGCGGCAACGGCCAGATCTTCACCTATCTTGCCAGACAGGATGATGAAGGGGATATCCATGTCGGTTCCCCTGAGGATTTCCAGGGCCTCGACAGCATTGAAACCGGGCATGCGGTAATCGGCAATGATAATATCCCAGGTCCTTTGCACTAACGCCCTTTCAAGGGCGGTTGGGGTGTCGATCCTTTCATGGGACAGGTCCATGCCCCCCTTTTTGAGCTCACGGACCAGGAGGACTGCATCTTCTTCCGAATCCTCCAGTATCAGTATGCGGATCTGTTCAGGCACGCATCCCCCGGGTTCACTTCCCGCACTCCCTGCCGGAATGCTCCGGCAAAACCGTATAAAAGGTTACCAGATTTCCCTTTCATTACAAGGCATGCACTGGCTCATTCAACTTGACGCTTTTCCCCCCTTCGGGTAGTCTAACCGGATGTCTTTTGTAGAAAAAACAAGAAAAAAGCCCGAGCTGCTCTCTCCCGCCGGCTCACTGGAAGCATTTTTCGCCGCCATGGAAAAAGGCGCTGATGCCGTTTATGCCGGGCTGCAAGACTTTTCCGCCCGGGCCAAAGCGAAGAATTTTTCCCTTTCCCAGATGGAGCGGATGCTTGCCTATGCCCACAGCATGGGACGCAGAGTTTATGTCACCATCAACACCCTGGTCAAGGAATCAGAGCTGCCGCGCCTGGTGGAAGTGCTTGCCTCCCTGGAAGAAATGCGGGTCGACGGGGTCATCCTGCAGGATATGGCCACGGCCCGCCTGATCAGGAATTTCTTCCCCGGCATTCCGCTCCATGCCTCCACCCAGATGACCATTCACAATTCCCTGGGGGTGAAGCAACTGGAAAAATTCGGTTTCCAGCGAGTGGTGCTGGCCCGTGAGCTGCACCTGGACGAGATCAGGGCCATCGCCGACTCTACCACCGCAGAAATTGAATGCTTCATTCACGGTGCCCTCTGCTTCTCCTTCTCCGGGCAATGCTACTTCTCTTCGTTTCTTGGCGGCCACAGCGGCAACCGGGGACGTTGCGCCCAGCCTTGCCGCCGTCAGTATACCTACCGTGGCAAGGAGGGCTACTACTTCTCCACCAACGATTTCTCCAGCATCGATTTGCTCCCCCAGCTCGTGGACGCAGGCGTCTCTTCCCTGAAGATCGAAGGCAGGATGAAATCCGCCGAATACGTGGCCAGTGTCGTCGGCGCTTACCGGCAGGTTCTGGATGCCCCTGAACGGAAACGAGCCGAGGCGGTGGCCGCGGCCAAGGAACTCCTGAAGCTCTCTTTCGGCCGGGTGCCAACCAAGGGCTTTCTCGCCTCCCATCAGCCGACCGATATCGCCACCCCTTCCCTGAAAGGCGCTACCGGCCGGTTCCTCGGCGCCATCAAATCCATTCAGGGTAACCGCATCACCTTTGAAACAAAGGACAAGCTGCACGTGGGGGACCGCATCCGGGTACAACCCAAAAGCGATATGGCTGGCCGCGCCTTTACCATCAAGGAACTTTACCTTGGCAAACAACAGGTCAAACAGGCCCACGAAAAAGCTCTGGTTTCCACGCCATCGCCATTTCCCTTCAAGATCGGGGACACAGTGTTCAAGGTCTCATCGGAAACGGCCTTCACCATGAGCGAAAGCGCCTGCCTGAAAAAACTGGATGCCGTCAAGGGGGACAAGCTGCCCTGCAAACTGCAACTGGCGATGGTCGACCATAATTTGCGCATCGAGGCGATGGTTGCTGGAAAGAATGAATGTCTGGAATTTCCTCTGGGACAACTGGAAGAGGCTCGCACCACCGACATGGAGGCCGTGCTTACTGCCCAATTCAACAAGACAGGTGATACTGCCTTCACCCTCGCCTCGTTGGCCGCACCCGGATTCCCGGCCGTGCTCATCCCTCCGGTTAAGCTAAAGGAAATTCGCCGGGAATTCTACCGCCGGCTCGCCGAAAAGGTGGCAGGGGAGTTGAAGGCGCATACCCGCGGCCACCGCAAAGCTGCACTTCAAGCCCTGGCCGGCAGGAAGGCTGCCAAAGAAGCAAGTCGGGAGGAACTCACTGTCCGCCTTGAGCATATCCGTGACTACCATCTGCTCCACCAGAACGGAATCGACTCACTGATCATGCCGGTGTCCAGGGCTAACATGCATCAGGTGCCACTGTTTGTCCGCAAGCTTAAGGCGCGGGAACAGCAGGTAATCTGGCAGCTTCCCTTTATCATTTTCGAAGCGGATATACCCTTTTTTCGTGAAGCCGTCACCACCTTGACAAGCCTTGGTTTCCGCCGCTTCGAGGCAACGAATCTTTCCCATTTCGAGCTGCTTTCAGGCCATGCTGTGGAGATTTCCACCGATTACCGGCTTTTCTCCCTTAACAGCCAGGCGCTGCTGGCATGGCAGGAATTGGGTGCCAGCGCGGCAACACTTTATATCGAGGACGATGCGGAAAATATGGCGGAGCTATTGGCTGCCGATGTGCCAATCAAAAGGCGCGTCATCGCCTATTGCGGCGTCCCTGCCATCACCTCCAAAATCCGCATCAAGGATGTGCGCAACGATGTACCGGTGGTTTCCGACCGCAATGACGGCTACGTGGTGACAAACAGGGATGGTCTTACAGTAGTTACGCCAAATGTCATGTTTTCCCTGACCGCATTCAAGGGAAAACTAAAGGAGATGGGATGCAGCTCCTTCATTCTCGACCTTTCCCAGATCTCTTCCGCCGACTATGGCAGGATCATCAATGCCTTCGACAGGGGAGTGGAACTGAACGGAACGTCCGATTTCAACTTCAACCGCGGCCTTGTCTGACAACTTTATAAGACTCCACAACAGAGGTAAAAATGAGCATCTTCGACATGTTGAAAAATCCGGCCCTGCTTGATCTGATCAAGGATCAGCATCTGAAAGAGATCGTAACCCGCAGGGAAGTGAGGGTGAGCCAGGACTACTTTCATCGGGAGTTGATCGCCCGGGCAATGGACGAGGAAATCCACGAATTGTCCATGAAATTTTATGATGGCTATGGGGAGATCAGCGGCAAGGTGAAGAAGAAGCTGATTCCGTTCAGCATCCCATTTTCTGCGCGATTTGGCGTGGAGCGGATATTTTTTACGCCAAAGGAGAAGATGATCTTTCTCAAGATTGAAGAGGTAAAACCGGTTGATGTGGATTTTGTCACGAGGAAAGTCGTGGAAAAAATTCCATTTCTTTCCTACTGCGAGGGCACCATCGCCTGCGATTTGACCCAGGTGCCCGAACTGCAGAAATTTCTTGCTTATAACATCAATGGGATCAAGGTCTGTGACTTTCTCACCATCAAGGAGTTGCTTTTCAGGGAGGGTGAAATGATCGGCCGTCTGGGATTATGCCTGTGAGTGATTATCTGGTGAGGATTATCAGCAAAAACGGCAAGGTGCGGGCGCTGGCCTGCCTCACCACCGAGCTGGTCAACGAGCTTTGCCGCCGGCATGACACCTGGCCGACAGCTTCCGCTGCCTTGGGGCGAGCACTGACCGGCGGAGCACTTTTCGGTGCGCTGCTGAAGACGGGTCAACGGGTGGCACTCAAGTTCGAAGGCAATGGACCGCTGCAGAAGATCCTGGTCGAAGGGGACAGTAACGGCGCCGTTCGCGGCTGTGTAGGCGCTCCACATGTACATCTGCCGGAAAAGAACGGTAAGCTGGATGTGGCCGGAGCCTTGGGTCGTGCCGGATTTCTCACTGTCACTAAGGACCTTGGGCTCAAGGAGCCCTATCGGGGCACCGTCCAACTTTTCTCCAGCGAAATTGCCGAAGATCTGGCACTCTATCTGACCGAATCGGAGCAGATACCCTCGGCAATCGGTCTGGGTGTCTACGTGGAACCCGACAACAGTGTGGCTGCGGCCGGAGGATTTCTCATCCAGGCACTTCCACCGGCCGATGATGCTGCAGTCGATACCCTGATGGACCGCCTAGCCAAACTGCCCCCCATAAGTGAGCTGCTGCGCAACGGCAGCAAGCCGGAAGAACTGCTGGCCTTGCTTTTTGCAGATATTCCCTACGACATCCTGGAGAGGCGTGCCCTGGCCTTCGACTGCTCCTGCAGCCGGCAAAAAATTGAACGGGTGCTGCTCTCCCTTGGTCGGGAGGAGCTATCAGACATACTTGAAAAACAGGAACAGGTAACGGTGGATTGTGAATTCTGCCGCGAGAGCTATATCTTTGATCGGAAGGCTCTGGAGCTTCTGCTGGCGGAATTGACCGATTCCGCATCATCAAAATAAAAAGGCCTGCCGGGTAAATCGACAGGCCTGCCTGTGTGAAAGCGAAAGTAACTTTACCTGGCCGAGGCTATCAGCTGGCGTGCCCTGTCCTCCTGATTGGGGAACAGGTCAGCCGGTACGTTTTCCCTGCCCAAGGCCTTGCACACCAGATATCTGGCACAGCCGCTGCTGTCTTCCCTGCAATACCTCATCTTGATGACACTGGCAGTCGATGGCATGTTACCCATCTTGTCGTTGAAGAAAACGCATTTTTCCAGCAACTCACAATTTTCCATCATTCCCCCCACTGTAGGCGATTTTCTCAGGTGCTTTTGTAATTATTGTCACCCAACTAACGAGAAATTATATGCTTTTTAATTTATTTTTTTCAAGCTTTTAAATTTTCGCCTCCGGCAAGTCTTGTAAATTCACCTTCTTCCTGCCACCCATGGCCCCCCGGCCTGTTTCTGTTGATAAACATCCGCACCGCAAGGTAGACGACCGGGAAGATACCGCCAACAATGAAGATTGCATCACCGGGAAAGCGAAGCCATTCAAAAACCCTGACCAATGGCTGCTGAAAAAACTCTGGAGCTCTGGCGTGCCAGTAGGAGTAGGTGAGGGCATCATTCAGCTGGAGCACGCCAACTGGGAAGAGGTTGATGAAGAGCATCCAGGCAAGCCCGATGTTCATACTCCAGAAAGAGGATCTCATTGCCAGCTCGCTGGCACGGTCACGGGGAATGAAGTACCGTGCTACGAACATGAAAAACCCCATTGCCAGCATGCCGTAAACACCCATCAGCGCCCCATGCCCGTGATTGGCTGTCCATTGGGTACCGATCTCGTAATAGCTGACGATGGGCAGGTTGATGAGGAAACCGAAGACTCCGGCCCCCAGAAAGTTCCAGAAGCCGACTGCAATGAGGAACATGACCGCCCATTTGTGTGGAAATTGGCTGCTGGGGGTTGCAAACATGGACTTCTCGCCCCCCGCGGCCCCCAGCTGCATGAAGCGCCAGGCCTCGTAGGTTAGGAGTACCAGCGGAATGACCTCCATGGCCGAGAAAAACGCGCCCAGCGCCATGTGTATGGCCGGTGCACCGCTGAAATAGAGATGGTGCATGGTGCCGATGACACCGCCAATTGAATAGAGGATGATATCCATATAGATGATGATATTCGCCACCCTGGCCCGCACCACCCCCAGCAGGACAAAAATATAGGCGACCATGATGGTGGTGAACAGTTCGAGAAAATCCTCCACCCACAGATGCACCACCCAGAAACGCCAGAAGTCGATGACGGCAAAATTGCTGCTCTTGCTGAAAGCCATCCCTACCGCATAGAAGAGCGGGATGGAAAGGGCACTGTAGAGAAAGAGCCAGGGCATGTTGCCCGGATGCTCCTCCTGGAGTGTATCCTTGAGCCCACGCACCAGAATAACCAGCCAGAGAAACATGCCCATGGTCAGCAGCATCTGCCACAACCGCCCCAGGTCCAGGTACTCCCATCCTTGAGACCCGATCCAGAACCAGGGTCCATTCAGGCCTATATAATCCTTGATACTGGCTGCCTCGCCTGCCAGGCTGCCAACCACCACCACAACCAATGCCCCAAAAAGGAGCAGGGCAAGTTTGTCCTGGTGCCTGGGCTCGCGGCGGGCAATCATCGGTGCGAGAAAAATACCCATGGCCAAAAAACTTGAGGCAACAAAAAAGAGGGCAAGTTGCACGTGCCACATGCGTGACAGGTTGTAGGGAAGCCATTGGTCGAGCTTCAGGCCAAAAAATCCTTCTGATTCCACATGATAGTGGGCATTGACGCCACCGAGTAGACCCTGACAAAGAAAAAGGCCGGCCACGACCAAGAAATACCAGGCAGTTGCCCGTTGCGCCGGTGTCAACCGCACCTCGTCCGGCATTATAAAACGGCGCTCTGACAATCGCTCTTCCTCTCCATGCCAGCCAAGCCATTTATAACGGCCGAAGAGAAACAGCACCACCCCGGTGCCGCCAAGGAGCGCGGCCAGGCTGAGGACACTCCAGAGAAGGGCCTGCGCTGTCGGCTCGTTTCCGGCAAGGGGGTCGGCCGGCCAGTTGTTGGTATAGGAATATGAGGCGTCGGGGCGCACGGCGGCACTTGTCCATGCCGCCCAGGAAAAGAAAGCGGTCAGCCTCTTTATTTCTCCCTCGTTGGTGATGGCCGGTCGGCGCAAGCCCTTGCTGTTGCCTGAAGTGCCGAACCAGTCACGGTAGAAATCCACCATGGTTCCGAAGGCCTGGTCCTGCCCCTTGGTATATTTCAATGTCCCTGTGTTCAGATCGTAGAGGTTCGCCTTCAGCTCCCGACGTATCCGCTCCCGCGCCTCTGCATCGGAAAGCCCCTGCCCGCGATAGAAGGAAAGCATCTCCATACCTTGATGGTGGAGATACTGGGCGGTGAAATCAGGGCCCAGGTAAGCGCCATGGCCATAAATGGTGCCGTATTGCATGAGACCATATTTCTGGAAGATCTGTTGACCACTAATGATGTCTTCACCGGTAAACAGGGTACTCCCATCGGCAGACAGCACCTGACGCGGGATTGGTGGGTGGTCGGTGCTGACGCGCAAGGCAAGGTAGCCAAGCACGGCAAAGCCGAGAAGAAAGGTGACTATGGCTGTCTGAAGCCATAAGGGGGACAACAGCATCTTCCTGTCTGAGATTTTCATGTTCACCCCCTGCGGGGAATCAACCACATGAAACAATACTAATCACCAGCTCAGTGATGTCAATTGCTGCCCCTATGGGTCGCTTGCCAGCGCACGAGAGCCAGCCAGAACACGATGAGAAGGTTGAGGGCAAGCATGAGGATTTTGAGGAGTGAAGTGGAAAGGAAAAGCTCATAGACTTCCACAGGCAGATAGAGGCAGCCGGTGAGAATGCCGAACCATATGGCCCACATCTGCTGTTGCCATAGCCCATAGGCTTCGATGAACCTGATGATCGCATATGCCATGGCTGACGCCGCCATGACCCACAATTTGGCATCATTGACCGAGGCCATGGCATCAAGAAAAACCCTCGGCAGGTGACTGGCCGGGTTCAGGTGCACGGCACGGACCACCTCTTCGGCAATTGCCTGAACATCACGATGAATCAAGGCGAAAAGGCCGAAGCCGACCAGAACCACCAATAGCCCTTTTGTTGCCTCAAGAATAGCGACAGCCCTCACGCTGGCCTTGCCGCCATGGAGAAGAGCCAGGATGTCTGCGCCACCTGCTTTGTCATGCATTTCAGGCTTTGTCACCGGTTAGCTCCTTTGCTGCGGAAACAGAAAAGGCGGGGTTTACCCGCCTTGCCTGCATAAGCTGTCATATTCGATGAAAAAGCTCAGTCTTTGCCCCTGTGCTTTTTTTTGCCTTCTTTTTCCTTGTAGTGACCCTTATGTTTTCCATGGCCCTTTTTCTCTTTGATTATGATGGTCTCCTTCTCAATCACTCTCACCTGAGGGGCCGGAATACGGGGAGCAGGCACGCCCACATTAACGCTGACATCCACGCCGGCAAAGGCAATACCTGTCATCAACAGCAGTCCAGCAGCCACCATACCTGTTCTTTTCAGCATAGGCTTCTCCTTAACATTGTCTATGTCCTGCATAGACAGGACTGTTCGTTCATTATTGCTGCGAAAGACGGTGTACGCATTCCACCATGTGGATGGCGTTCTCCGGCGGTACCGTCGGTAAAATTCCATGTCCAAGATTGAAGATATGGCCGGAGCGTCCGCCGTTCTCATCCAGCACCCGTTTGACCTCTTTTTCGATGACATCATTAGGCGCAAACAGCACGGTGGGATCCAGGTTCCCCTGAACGGCCATGCTACCGAGAATGTCCCGGGCTTTTCCCAGATTTGTGTGCCAGTCGAGGCCCATCACATCCCCCCCCGCCTTTTTGACGGTGTCGAGCATGGTGCCGGCTCCCTTGACAAAGTGGATAACCGGAACGTTTTGCCGGTTGAGGCCGTTGATCAGCTTGGTGGTGTAGGGAAGAACGAATTTTTCGTAGTCGGATGGGGACAGAACGCCTCCCCAGGTATCGAAAATCTGGATGGCTTGGGCACCGGCCTTTATCTGGGCATTGAGGTACTCCATGTCCATCATGGTCACTTTTTCCATGAGAGCCGCATAGACCTCAGGGGCAGCATACATCATCCGCTTGATGGTGGCCCAGTCCTTGGAGCCTTTGCCTTCCACCATGTAGCAGGCGAGGGTGAAGGGAGCACCGCCGAAGCCGATCAGGGGCACCTTGTTGGCCAGCTCGCGGCGAAGGATCTTGATTGTTTCCAGCACGTAGGGAACATCCTGCTCCATCTGGGGGATACGCAGCTTTTCCACGTCAGCCATTGTCCTGATCGGGTGTTCGAACACCGGGCCAGGGACGAAATCCAGGGCCATGCCCATGGGCTCCACCGGAGTAAGGATATCGGAAAAGAGAATCGCGGCATCGACGCCGAGAATATCCACCGGCTGGATGGTCACTTCAGCGGCCAGTTCCGGGGTTTTGCACAGTTCCAAAAAGGTGCACTTGCTGCGCACCCGCATATAATCGGGCAGGTAGCGGCCCGCCTGGCGCATAAGCCACACCGGTGTCCGGTCGACAGGCTTGCCCCAGCAGGCATCCAAAAAACGTGTATTCATGGTAACCCCTCCTTTTATTATACAAAACGTCTTTCACCACTAAGACACGAAGATCACGAAGAAAAACAGAAGCGCAAGAATGGTGCGGCACGAATGACTCTTTTAGGGTCCTTCGTGCCTTCGTGGTGAGATTATTTTTTTTCGGACTGCTTCTGAATCCTGATCGGCACGTAGTTGCAGAACGGCTCTTCTGCCATGTAGTCGCCGTAGACCGCATCAGCCCTGGCCCGGCACCCGCCGCAGACGTTCAGATACTCGCACTGGCCACATTTGCCCTTGTAGTCCTTGAAATTACGCAGCTCCTTGAAGATCTGGGAGCTTTCCCATATTTCACGGAATGGCGTTTCTTTAACATTGCCGGCGGTGCGGTGGAAATAGGAGCAGGGCTTGACGTTGCCGAAGCAGTCGATGAGGCAGATGGTCTGGGCGGCGATGCATCCCTTGCCACCGCCGGTGGAGAAAGTCAGGCTGCGGCGCTCGAAACTGGAGCCTTCGGCCTTGGCCTTTTGAGGGACAATGCGATAGTAATGGGGAGCGCAGGTGGGACGCATGAGGATGTCATCCTCCATCTTCTCCTGCTGATAGTGCCAGTCCAGGATTTCCTCGTAGTCTTCCTTGGAAATCAGCTCATTCATGATTTCCTCGCCGCGGCCGGTAGGAACGATCATGAACATGTACCAGGCAGTGGCGCCCAGAGATTTTGCCACCTTGAAGGTGTTGGCAATATCATTCTGGTTGCGCTTGGTGAAGGAGGAATTGATGAGGAACTTTTGCCCATGCTTGCGAAACAGCTCTGCCGCCCTGACGACACCGTCAAAGGCGCCGGGGCACTGGCGGAAGTTATCGTGTACCGCTGCGGTTGAGCCGTCCAGGGAAAGGGAGACCATCTTGATGTCCGCCTCTTTCATCTTCTGGCAGACTTCATCGGTCACCAGGGCGCCATTGGTCGCCATGCACATGCGCAGGCCCAGGGAGGTGCCATACCCCGCCAGCTCGAAAATGTCCTGGCGCATCAAAGGTTCGCCGCCGGAAAGAACAACAACCGGCTTGGAAAAGTCTGCTATTTCCTTTAAAAGTTTCTTTCCTTCGTCGGTGGTAAAGTCACCTTCCGACGAGGTAAGATCAGATGAACAGCGGCAATGTACGCATTTAAGGTTGCATTTCTGGGTTGTTTCCCAGGCAATCCATTTAGGGATGAATTCTTCAGCCATACGATCTCCTGGGGAGGTTCGAGGTCGAGCCTCTGCGATAGCGAACAAGTGAATTTACTATGAAAGTCGGCTAAAACTCAAGAAGATTCGCCTTATTCGGACATCTTGCGGTTGAAGGTGACGGCTGCCACGGCAAAGGTGACAGCAGCGCTGACTACCAATACGATGATGTACTGCCAGTCCAGGGCGCCGTGCAGCAGAGCCTGCCTTGCCCCTTCGAAGATGGCGGTGGTGGGCAGAATCCTGATCAGGGGCTGGATAGTTGCAGGATAGGAAGAAAGAGGAAAAAAGATGCCGGCCATGAAAATGAGCGGCACGATAATAACCGACTCTACCCGGCCGATGTTCTCCGGTTTATCGATGGTCGTCCCACAGACGGTGCCGAGACAGGAAAAAATCATGGAGCCCAGGACTATGTAGACAAGATAGGCGATGAGATTGGAGTAGTCCATGCGGAAGGGGGTGAGGAGAAAGATGACCACGGCCACGGCCATTCCTTTGATCGCCCCTTGGCAGAACCCGGAAAAAATCTTGCCGACGACGATGTCGTAGACGGTGATCGGCGTTACCCGGTATTCTTCAATGGTGTGCTGAACCCGCCGGTGGAACCACATGCTCCAGGCGCTTTCGGTAAAGGCGGCATTGACGGCGGTCATTGAGATCAGCCCCGGTGCAATGAAGAGAGGGTAGGGGATGCCTTCCACGTCGGCAATATAGCCCTTCAGGCCGAAGCCGAAGGCCAGATAGAGGGTGAGGGGATAGGCTGTAACCGCCAGCAGCTCGGAGAAGATGCTCCGGCGCATTACCAGCATGTCGCGCCTCCAGATTGTCAGGCCTCCTCTGAACATTGCTCCTCCGTCTATTCTCTTATGGTGCGCCCGGTCAGCTCCAGAAAGACATCCTCAAGGGTCGGCTCCTGAAGGCAAATCTTGCGCACATCGTTGCTGCCCAGGCAGTCCATCAATGGCTTGAGGCTCTCTTCGCCGGCCAGGGCCAGACGAAAAATATTGCCGTTCCGCTCCAGGGAATCGACGAAAGACAAGCTGTGCAGGATCTCTTCATAATGGTCACTATGATTGCGAAACTCCACTTCGTAGATATGGGCACGGGAAAGGGCTTCTTTGAGGGCAGAAGCTGTGCCGTCAACCAGTGCCTTACCGTGGTCCATGATCATGATCCGGTCGCAAAATGTATCTGCCTCGTCCATGTAATGGGTGGTAAGGAAGATGGTCATGCGGCTGCGCAAGGTCTGGATGTAATCCCAGAGAACCCGCCGTGACTGGGGGTCTAGGCCGGTGGTCGGTTCATCCAGGAACAGCACCTGCGGTTCGTGAACCAGCGCCCTGGCCACCACCAGGCGCCGCTGCATACCGCCGGAAAAGGTGTCGGGAAAGTCGTTTTGCCGGTTGGCCAGACCGATCAGTTCCAGCAGGCGATCAATGCGCTGATTGTACAGGTGTGGAGACATTCCATGCATCCGGGCATGAAACACCAGGTTTTCCCTGGCGGTAAGATACCGGTCCAGGTTGTTTTCCTGGGGCACAACACCGATGAGGCGGCGAACCTGCTTGGCCTGCCCTAAAACGCTGTAGCCTTCGATGAAGGCGTCGCCACTGGTCGGACGCATGAGTGTGGTCAGGATCTTGATCAGCGTCGTTTTGCCGGCACCGTTGGGCCCAAGCAGGGCAAAAATCATCCCCCGCTCCACTTCGAGGGAAAAATTACCCACGGCGGCAAATGAGCCATAGGCCTTCGACACCGATTTGATGGAAACTGCCGGATTTGTCATAGGCAATCACTGTCCATTGGAAAGAGCAGGGTAAAAACGCTGCCGTTGGCATCCTTTCTCTGGCTGACCCAGACCAGTCCACCATGGGCATCCATAACGCCGCGGACGATGGATAAGCCGAGCCCGGTCCCTTTTGACATGAAATCCGAAGTACCGGAGGAATGGTAAGCAATGTCCCCGACACCGTAGAATTTTTCGAAGATTCTTACCTGTTCTTCAGCAGGGATGCCGATGCCGTTATCGGTAACATTGAGACGGTAAAAGCAGCTGCCGCTAAGATTCTTGGGGAAATTCCGATAGAATGGGCCGATGGTCCTGGATTGGGAGACAATATCCTTTTTTCCCAACACCTCTCCCCGGATCTGAACCTCACCCCCATCAGGAGTAAATTTTATCGCATTTTCTAGAAGGTTTCTAATGGCCAGACTGGCAAGGCTCTCATCAACTGGCACTTCATCTTCAGCGCCGGTGAAATCGACGGTGATTTTTCTTCCGGTCAGGGGAAGGCTGAAGTTCCCATACACCTCTTTGCAGAGCACAAGCAGTCGGAGAGGCTTTTTATGGGGAATTATCTCCTTCGCCTCAATTCTCGAAATGGAGAGAAGGTTTTCCACCAGACACTTCAGCTGACCTATTCCCTCATAGACTGAAATAAGGATGTTCTCCTGCTCCGGGGTCATCTGCAAGCCGCCGTATTTGAGAAGGAACTGTACTCCTCCCATTATGGAGGTGATAGGCGTTTTCAGCTCATGGGAGGCCATGCCGATGAAATTGTTTTTGGCCACGTTGAGACGATCAAGCTCTATGTTTGCCCGCTTGACCTCAAGCAGATTTTCCTTGAGCGCCTTGCGGCTCCTTTGCAGCTCCGTGGCCTTTTCCCGCATCTGATCGTAAAGGGTGTAGTTTTCTATGAGGACAGCCAACTGGTTTGCAATCAGGGTCAGCAGGAAAACCTCGCGGTCGGAGTAACTCTTCTTGGCACTGGAGGCAACCATCATCACCCCGATTACTTCGCTTCCAATCCTGAGAGGAATGGTGCACCAGGCGGTAATGCCCACTCGGGTTATGGCTTGGGCCACGTTGGCCGGAAGAAGTCTGGCCGGAGTTCTGGCTTTGGCCAACTTGCCCTTCAGCATGCTTTTAACCCACGGAGTATCCACGGGAAGGCTCTTCAACACCTTTTCCAGCTCCGGATCGAGCCCCAGAGAGGCAGTCAGCTTCAATTCCTTATGGCGCAGGGTTTGGATGCAGGAAAACTCGATACGGAGCATGTTATGCAGCTGAAAAAGAAGGTCCTCCATGATCTTTTCCAGGCTCTGCTTGGTGTTAAGCCGGAAAGCAATGGCATAAAGTGTCAACAGCTCCCGGTCGATGACCCTTTTTTCTTCCTCCATCCGTTTACGCTTGGTAATGTCCCTGATGATGAAAACAATGCCGACCGGCTCATTCTCCACATTCATCGGATAGCTGGCAACACTGAACCAGCCGTTAAGCAGGGGAAAGACAAGATCCTCTTCAGCCGCTGCATGAAATTTGTGGGGAAAGAGAAAGGTCCTGGATGAAATGTTTTCCTCACCATAAAAGAGCCTGCCGATATTCCGTCCGAGAATGTCGGCATAAGAACAGCAGGGTTATCCGCCCCTCGGTGTCGGTGATGATAATAAGGTCGGAAACCGAATCGAAAACTGCCTCCCACTGCATCTTCCCCCGTCGGATGTCTTCCTGTGCTGACCTGTGCTTCTGCCGGTCGGCGGCCTCCCTGAGTTCACGGTCAACAGCGGGCATAAGCCGGGAAAGGTTGTCTTTCATCAGGTAATCGTGGGCTCCCGATTTCATGGCTGCAATTGCCAGATCCTCGCCGATTTTACCGGAAACGATAATGAAAGGTAGGTCCAGATTGCTTCCATGAAGAATATTCAGGGCTTCAAGGGCATCGAACTGGGGCATGTTGTAATCGGAGATCACCAGATCCCATTTTTGTTCGGCGAGAGCGCGACCCATATCTGCCGCAGTCTCCACCCTTTGCCAGACAGGCTCAAAGCCTCCATCTTTCAGCACCCTGAGCAAGAGCAGCACATCTTCTTCCGAGTCCTCCACCAAAAGAATTCTCAATGGTCGCTTCATTCCCCCACCCCGGACAGCGTGAAATAAAAAGTTGCTCCCGCCTCTGGCGCACTTTCAGCCCAGATCCTTCCACCGTGCCTGCCGACAATCCTTTTCACTGTGGCCAGCCCAATCCCGGTTCCCTCGAATTCTTCAGTTCTGTGCAATCTCTGGAAGGGGGCGAACAACTTGTCTGCGTACTTCATATCGAAACCTGCCCCATTGTCCCTGACATAATAGATGGCAGCTCCCCTGTCCATATAGCTACCGAATTCAATGATGGCTTCCTCGTTTCTTGCCGTGTATTTCCAAGCATTGCCGAGAAGATTTTCCATGACAACCCTGAGCAACCTTGCATCACCATCGGCCATGACATCTTCGGCTATTTCCCACTTCACCTTGCGCTCTGGCTGGGATTGCCCCAATTCAAGCAGAACCAGGTGCGCCATTCTGCTCAAATTCGTCGCCTGGCAATTCAGCTCTGACCGGGTGACCCGCGACAGCTCCAGCAGATCGTCGATAAGCTGCGACATGCGCTGGCTGGCTCGTTTCAGGCGCAGCAAATGGCTTTGTCCTTCTTCATCTAGCTGTTTCCCGTAGTCTTCCAGGAGCAGCTGGCTGAAACCTTCAATATGGCGTAGGGGTGCCCTGAGATCGTGGGAGACCGAGTAACTGAAGGATTCAAGCTCCCTGTTGGCCTCTTCCAGCTGAGCAGTGCGTTCCATAACCCGTTTTTCAAGCTCCGCATTAAGGCTGCGGTAGCGCTCTTCCGAGGCCAGCAAGGCTTCCGCTGCTATCTTTTGTGTGGTGATGTCAAACATGACGCCACGCAGCTTCGCCACATGGCCTTTTTCGGTGCTGACGGTGACGATGTCGCGCAACCAGACGTAATCACCGTTGGCGGCAAGGAATCTATAGACCAGTTCGTGGTTCTTGCCCTGATCCGAGGCTGCGAGGCAGAGGCGAACCGTTCCGTCACGGTCTGCAGGATGAAGATGATCCTGCCAGAAGGAACTGCTCTTCAGCCACTCTTCTGCCGGATAGCCGAGCAGTTCCTCCGCCCTTTTGCTGACAAAAGTGAAGCAGAAGGTTTTGTAATCAAGCTCCCAGACGATGCCATCTATGGAATCGACCAGCTCCACATAGAGTTGTTTCGAGGCCTGTGAAGCCTCTTCCGCCTTTCTGCGCTCGGTGATGTCAGCCAATATGGCCATAATGCCGGTAACGGCTCCGTCTGCGTCACGGGTCGGAGCTATGGAAAGGCTCACATCCAGCAGTTCCCCGTTTTTCTTCTTCCGGCGTACCTGAATGTCATTGGATACTTCCCCCCGCAGGGTCTTTTCCATGAATTGTCTTTGCTCTTCCAAGCTCCATTCAGGAAGAAGAGGGTAGGGGCTCCCCTTGATTTCCTCAGCTGTCCAACCAAAAAGCGATTGTGCAGCTTTATTCCACTGGGTTACCCTGCCGCCCGGGTCCAGGGCTACTATGGCCAGCGGTGAAGTATGAAACAGTGTCCTTAACCTCTGGTTTGCGCCGTGCAGTTTCGCTTCCGTTTTTTGCTGCTCGACGATCTGGCGGCGCAATTCCTCTTCTGTCCTGGCCAGCTCCCGGTTACGCTCCCTGACAGCAGTTTCAGACCGAATAAGAAGGAGCATATGGCGCCTGACCAGAAAATAAAGCATCAACCCGGTGGCGGCCACAAAGAACCATCCCTTGGAAATTGAAACGAGCTTGATGGTACGAACATCTTGCACCAGGTATGCAAGCAGTTCATCGGAAAAGAGGATCCAGACTGCTCCCACCAGGATGTAGATAACAGTGATCTTCAGCGAGATTTTGAATGCCCGTTCCATAAGCCTCTCGATCTTCAGCTATTCATGATGCTCTACCTCGTCTGATTCGACTATCGCCGGAAACAGCATGATGAACCGGCTTCCCCGGCCAACGATGCTTTCTGCCCAGATAAAGCCCTGATGGGCATCCATAACCTTTCTACAGAAGGTTAATCCCAGACCGGTTCCGCTGCTTTTGCCCTGGCGCCGGTTCCTGGCCTGAACGAAACGGTCGAAAATATCCTCCAGAGAATCTTCGGCTATCCCTTCGCCGGTATCCCTGACCGTTATCTGGACCATCGGTTTGTCCAGGGTCAGCTTTTGCGCTCCGTATCTTGCCGGAATCTTTCCTCTGATCGTTTCCGGATCGTTTACGGCCACAGCGGAAATCTCGATCTCACCTCCCTCAGCCGTAAATTTCAGCGCGTTAGAGATAAGATTGCCAAGAAGCCTGGAAAAGGTGGCACGATCAGCGGAAATTGCCGGCAGGTGGTCCTGTACCGTAGCAAAGAGCCTGAGCTGCGCTCTTCTTGCTACAGTCAGAAACCTGGTCATGGTCCGCTGGATGAGTTGGCTTGGCATCTCTTCCTTGAAATGCATGAGCATCTTCCCCGCTTCGAATTTATGCACTCCCAGCAGGGTATCGATCATCTCTACCATCTCGGCACAACTTTCCATGGATGATTCCAGGTATTCCCTCTGGTCCTCGTTTACCGGCCCCAGGCGCCCTTCCCGCACCAAGTCCACCGAACCGACAACTGCAGTAATCGGCGCCTTTAGGTCGTGGGACAGCATGCTGACGAAGTCTTCCTTTTCCTGTTCCAACGCTTTGTATGCCGAAATGTCCCGAATGATCTCCACGCTGCCGGTAAGTTGGCCGGAAGCGTTGAACAAAGGCGAAGCGCTGGAAGAAACCGGGATCGCCGCAGTCTCTGCCTGTATCGTATAGTAAACGTCCAGACAGGGCTGGCCGCTCCTCAGAACCACACGGCAGGGAATGGACTCCGCGGCGATATCGGCCCTTAAGGCCTCTTCCACAGGCATGCCCAGAAGTTGGTCCCGGTTAAGGCCCAGCACCTGTTCCGACTTGAGGTTAACCGTGATTATTCTTCCCTCCGGATCCACGGCCAGAAGAAGGTCTGCCATCCCCTGCAGTACGGCCTCCATTTTTTGTCGCTCTTCATCCAGCTGCTGTTGCAGCCGGATATTGTCCCTTTTTGCCTTGTTCAGCTGAATTGCCCGTTCCACCTTCTGCAGCACATCCTCAGTGGAAAAGGGTTTGGCTATGTAATCCAATGCACCATTCTTCATGGCTTCCACGGCTATATCCTCACTACCGTGGGCTGTCATCATGACAACCGCAACCTCCGGATGAAGGTTCTGGACCCTCTCAAGCATCTGCAGGCCATCGATGCGCGGCATCTTGATATCAAGCAGCACCAGGGAAAACCGGTCACGGTCAATCGCCTCCAGCCCTTCTACACCATCCCTGGCAATGGCGGTTCTGTATCCGGCATCCTCCAGCTGCAGCTTGAGAATAAGAGCTATATCCGGCTCATCATCAACAATAAGTATCTTTTTATTTGCCATGGTTTTCCTCGTATATTGGTACCGTGAAGGAGAAGACATTACCCCCTTCTTTACCGGCATTGTAATAAATTTTGCCGTGATGTTTTTCGATGATTTCCTTGCAGATGGCAAGCCCCAGTCCCGTGCCCCCCTGCATTGGCTGGTCCGATTCAAGCTGCTGGAATTTTTTGAAAAGCTTCTCCCGGTCTGACCATTGGATCGCCCTGGCCCGATCGGTCACTGAAACGACCAGATAGTTTCCTTCCCTTTCTGCAAGTACCATGACTATTTTACCTTCCGGGGAAAATTTAACCGCATTTGAAAGGAGATTTGTCAGAACCTGGATCAACCGGTCGTGATCGCCATATACAAGCGGCAGATGATCCCCAAGGCTGTTGACGATGGAAATACTCCGGTTATGGGCGAAAGTCTTTATCTCCTCTATGGCGTAGACCACCAGTTCTCCCATGGAAAGAGGTTTGAACGTGAAATCCATCCCTCCGGATTCCATCCTGGAGATATCGAGTATTTCGCTGATCATCCTTATGAGACGCTGGGTATTGCGCAGGCAGACGGAGAGGAGCTGCCGTTCCGTTTCGGTCAGCCATTTGCCCCTGTTGAGCAGCAGCTGTAGCGATCCCTTCATGGAGGTAAGGGGTGTTTTCAGCTCATGGGAAACGGTCGATATGAATTCGGTTTTCATCCGATCGATCTCTTCTTCCGCTGTTATGTCCCTGAGAGACATGACGATTCCTGCAAACTCATTTCCTTCCCGAGCCATGGGTGCCAGGTTTATCTTCAGTTTTTTCCCTTTCAGGGTAAGATCCTCCTGTCGGCTGGCAACCGGGCCCCATGTCTCCTTGATCTCCTGGATACACCGCACAAGGTTGGAAAACTCCCCTGAATTGCCTAGCTGTTCGATGGACTGACCTATGACCTTGTAAGGAACAATACCGAGAATCGCCTGCGCTGCCGGATTGAACAGGATAACCCGGCTGTCGCTGTCGGTAACGAGCACCCCTTCCACCATGCTGGTCAGGATGGTTTCGAGCCGTCCCATTTCCATGCTTAGTTCTGCGGTTCTCAGGGACACCTTCTTTTCCAGGAGCCCGTTCAGTTCCTGCAGGTCATTGTTCTTCCTGGAAATGATGCTGTCCCTTTCGGCCAGGGCATTCACCATCCTGTTGAAGGAACCGGCCAGATCTCCGATCTCATCATTGTTCCTCACCATTACACGCTGACTCAGGTCCCCTAACTCTATGCGCCTGGCCCCGTTTGCCAGTTCGAGGATCGGCCCGGCGAACTTTCGTGCGGCAATAAAGGCAATGACAAAGGAGAGCAGGATGCCGACAATTGCCGACATCAGTATGTTTTTCAGGCTGTCCACCCGTATCTTCTGCATATTTTCCCTGGACAGGGCCACTGAAAGCGAGCCGACAAATTCGCCGCGACTGTTGGTCAATGGCTCGAAGACCGTCTCATATGCATTGTTGCCGATTTCCGCCTTGCCCCGGTAGGAATAGCCCTTTTGCAATCTTTCGATGACATGGGATTCCACGGTAGCAGTCTGGATGTTGTCTTCCGCACGGTTGCTGGCAATGCGCATACCACGCTGGCTCACCGCCACCTCTGCCTCTTCGCCGAAGATTTCCTGGATCTGGAAGGGGAGATACGGATCGTTGTTGATCTTGTCTCCGGCGACGACTCCCCCAAGTAATGTCCCGTCAGCATTGAAAACTGGAATCGCGACCAACACCACCATTGCTTCCGTATCGGTGCCGGCAGGATCTTCTTCCTGTTGCAGAAATTCCTTATCCACCAGTTCGATGGATATCACCGCTTTCTTGTCCCTGTACATCTGCCTGACGATCTCATGGATCCCGAACAGGTCGCCGCGCTGTTGATTATTGTATCTAGCAATGACCCTGTTTTGTGGATCGATAATAGTGAGCACATCAACAAAGGGGAGTACCTTTTTCCAGCGGCGCATGGCGTCCTTCAACCAGACGGAATCCCGCCTGATCAAGTGCTGTTGCACAGGAGGAGCCATAATCGGCTGCATCAGGGAATATTTGATTTGCTCGGCACGGACGTAAAACTGACTGCGGGCATAATTGAGATGTGCTTCCAGCCCCTTGCCGATATCGTGTTCGATATGGCTTTCGAGCCCTTCGACGGTGGTAAAGAGGAGGGTTGTATAGGAGACTACAAGAATGAGCAGTATGGATAGAAAAAGTTTGCTTCTTATGCTGAGGCTGAATTGCATAAGTGGCCTTTTGCCTGGCAAGATATTTATGGAAAGGAAAGGACTTGCGACAAGAATCCGGCTGACTGTCTAATAATCTTCCGCTTTCAGATCTCTAGTCATAAGCTCCAGGACTGCTTCGCGCGCCGGTTTGTCCTGATAAAGCACTTCATAGACCTTTTCGGTAATAGGCATCTCCACCTTGAGCCTGGCCGCCAGATTATAAGCCGACTCCGTCGTCTTCACACCTTCTGCAACCATGCGCATTTCACCGAGAATCTCGGCCAGCCGCCTTCCCTGCCCCAATTGCATGCCGACGGTACGATTGCGCGAAAGATCCCCCGTACAGGTGAGGACCAGATCTCCCATCCCTGCCAAACCGGCAAAGGTCGCTTCCTTGGCGCCAAGAGCCCGGCCAAGGCGCGTCATTTCCGCCAGTCCGCGGGTAATCAGGGCGGCTCTGGTATTGTGGCCAAAGCCAAGTCCGTCAGATATACCGGCTGCAATGGCAATGACATTTTTGATTGCCCCCCCCAGCTCAACCCCGGCAACGTCGTTGTTGGTGTAGACGCGGAACTTGCGGGTATTGAATATCTGCTGAACTTTCCTGGCAATGTCGCCCCTTTCGGAAGCGACCGCAACCGCTGTGGGCATTTCCTGAGCCACTTCCCGTGCAAAACTTGGGCCGGAGAGGGCGGAAAAGTTGGCGTAAAGCTCATGGGGCAGCAATTCCCGGTATACCTGGGAAACGGTCATCAGCGTATCCACCTCTATGCCCTTGGAAGCACTGACAATGATTGCGGAAGGGGACATAAAGGGAAGGGCGTTTTTCACCACGCGGCGGGTCACCTGGGACGGCACGACGAACAGCAGCAGCCCTTTGTCCGCCACAGCCTCCTGCAGAAGGTTTGTGAACTTGAGTACCGGCGAAAGCGATATTCCTGGAAGAAAAATGCTGTTGTACCGTGTCCGGGCCATTTCCACCACCAGCTCCGGCTCGTAGGCCCATAGCGTAACATCATGGCCTTTTTTTGCCAGAAGGTCCGCCAGGGTCGTCCCCCAGCTGCCAGCCCCTATTACCCCGATTTTTTCAGGTATAAGCATCATTTTCTCCGATCTTTTGTCTTACCAGGGACTTCGTTGGTTCTCAGCCACTCAATCATCCCATTCTTCGCCAGATTCCGATTCATAGCGGCGGGTATCGAAACCCTCTTCCATGGCCTCGCGAGCCATATCCATACTTTCCAAGGCAAGTCGTCGCAAGAATGGGTGAAAGTGGTACGGCAGCTTAAATTCAACAACGTTACCGGCAAGGGCCGCCGTCTTTTCGGCAAGCCGGGGGTCACGCCCCACCCGGCGCATCAAATCTGCCACCAGGAGCAGCCGCCGGTGGATTCGTTCAACTGAGTGCGGAAAAAGTTCCTGACAAAACCGCGCCAGGATCAATTCAAGCCCCCGGGTCAGCTCTCTGCCGCTGCACTTGAGCTGGAGGTCGCGCCATTCGGCGGCATAGCCATAAACACTGCTGTCGGTCATGAACCAGCAGGAGAAGAAATCGTCATCTGCTATTTCATCCAGGCAATTATTGGTCAGGCGAATCTTTGCCTTCGTCGGTTGCAAAGGGGGTTCATAGATGGCCGGCACCAGTTGGCCGCGACTGAACATGCCGCTACGGACATAAAACTCTGCCGGCAGTTCCGTACCGGTCTCCCTGTTCCGGTACAGTGCATCCTGCATCAGGCAAAGAGCATAATCCGCTTCAACAGGTACTACCTCTTCCTCGCCGTGCAGCTCGGCAAGTTCTTCTTCCAGTTCCGACCCGACCACCGAAGCACTGCCCCTGGCTCCGACTATGCCGATCAATTCATGGATCTGCAGACAGAGAATGGCAAAGGTGTCCCCACCACTGGTGCGGGAAAAAAACAGCGTACGATAGCCGTCTCCATCGGGCGGTCCGGCACAGCAGATGTGAAAGGGGAGGGAGGTATCCTGCTCTGAAAGATTACCGGCATCGACCCCAAGAAAAGAGAGCCGGCGCAGACTTCGGGCTGCGACCCCGGCCAACGGTTCTGCAGCCTGGGACAAGTATTTTCTCAGCAGCTCTGCAGATGCTTTTTCCCTGATTCTTCCCAATGCAGCGAGTGTTGCCGGCGTTACCCCACCATCATCAAGCCTGAGCAGAATCTGCAGCAAATCGACCACCTTGGGATTGCCAACTTCCGGCAGCCGTCCAATCACCATCAACCGGATTTCCTGCGGGTAGAGAAGGAATTCTTCCATAAAAGAAATGAGTCCTTCTTCACCACGGTCCAGTACTTCCGGTACGGATATGGATGCGCTATTGGCGATACCGGCGAACAAGTATGAAAAGGGAGGATGACTCACATCGACACCATAGCCTTCCAGTGCCGCCAGTATTGCCGCCTTGGCATCATGGTCCAGGTCCCTGCGTTTCAGGGCAATCTGAATGAGCTGGTCGATCCAGACTTCATCCTCGAAAAAATCCAGAAGATAGGTATACCTTGAAATCAGGTCACCGCGCCTCTCCAGCCAGAGATTTCGCACCAGGGGGCGAAGGGCGGACTTCCCGTTTTTTTTCAGGGACCTGCCAATCTCTTCCAGCTCATCGAGACTGATATTTTCCTCTTTCACTCTTTCCAGCTGGCGAAGAATGCCACGGCGGTCATTAAGGCTTGTATCTATTTTTCGCAGGTGCATTGCATCCTTCAGATGGAACTGGGCTGGAGAAATCCGAAATCGGCTTATTCCTGTTCTTCCACCTCTGTGTCCAGGCCCCCATCAGTGGATTCGTCGGCGTCATCTTCTTCTTTCTCGGCCAGCCGGGCAACAGCCACCACCCGCTCGTCGTCCTCGGTCACCATCAGGCGTACACCCTGGGTGTTGCGGCCGATGATCGAAAATCCTTCCACCGGCACCCGCAGGATTTTCCCCTGATCGGTGATGAGCATGAGGTCGTTTTCGTCCACCACCTGCTTGATATCGACGACACAGCCGTTACGTTCGGTGGTCTTGATGGTGATGATCCCTTTGCCCCCTCTGGACTGACAGCGGTATTCCCCAAGCTCGGTCCGTTTGCCGAAACCGTTTTCGGTGACAGTGAAGAGAGTGGAATCGGTGTACTCTTCGTTGATGATTTCCATGCCGATGACCACATCGTCATCTTCCAGGGTCATGCCCCGCACCCCTCGGGATACCCGGCCAACAGTCCTGACATCCGACTCCTTGAAGCGGATGGACTTGCCGTTCCTTGAGGCCAGCAGCACATCCTGGCGGCCGTCAGTGAGCGCTACCGAGATCAGCTTGTCCCCTTCGTCCAGGTTGACGGCGATTATCCCCCCCAGGCGCGGATGGGAATATTCCATAAGCGGCGTCTTTTTCACCACACCGTGACGGGTGGCCATCATGATGAATTTGTCGGCGGCAAACTCCTTGACCGGGAGGATGGCTGTAATTTTCTCATTGGCGGAAAGGTTGAGCAGGTTGACGATAGCCTTGCCCCTGGTAGCCCGTCCTGCTTCCGGGATTTCATAGACCTTCAGCCAGTAAACCTTGCCCGCATCGGTGAAAAACATCAGGTAATCCTTGGAAGAGGCGATGAACAGCTGCTCTACGAAATCCTCTTCCTTGGTTTTCATGCCGGTTTTGCCCTTGCCGCCACGGCGCTGGGCACGGTACATGGTCACCGCATTACGCTTGATGTATCCGGTGTGGGAAATTGTCACCACCATATCCTCTTCGACGATCGTGTCTTCTAGGGATATTTCCGCCGTCTGATCGATGATCTCGGTGCGCCGTTTGTCGCCGAACTTCTCTTTCAGCTCCAGAAGTTCGCCGACAATGATCTTCAGGATCTCCGTTTCCGAAGCGAGAATCTCCTTGAGACGGGCTATATACCGAAGGATCTCGTGGTATTCGTCGATGATCTTGTCCCGCTCCATGCCGGTGAGGCGATGGAGTCGCATCTCAAGGATGGCCTGGGCCTGGAGCTCGGAAAGCATGACCGGTTTGGCATATTCGGCATGATTTGCCGGCAGGGAAAGGCCAAGCTTTTTCAGCCATTCCTCGTCGGAAAAAATGCCGGACATGAGCCCTTCCTTGGCCTCCGCCGGGTTTTTAGACCCGCGGATCAGTTCGATCACGGCATCTAGCCAGTCCAGCGCGATTTTCAGGCCCTCCAGGATATGGGCACGGGCCTCGGCCTTCTTCAGATCGAAGATAGTGCGGCGGGTGACGATCTCCCGGCGGTGGTCGATGAAATGATTGATAGTCTCGCGCAGGGTAAGAACCTTCGGCCGGTTGTTGACGATGGCCAGCATGATGATGCCGAAGGAGGACTGCATCTGGGTCTGCTTGTAAAGGTGATTGAGAACGATCTGTGGATTCTCGTCCTTTTTCAGCTCGACAACGACCCGCATCCCTTCACGGTCCGATTCGTCCCGCAGGTCGGAAATACCTTCGATCTTCTTTTCCCTGACCAGTTCGGCGATCTTTTCAACCAGCCTTGCCTTATTCACCTGATAGGGAATTTCGGTGACGACGATGGACTGGCGCTCGGTCTTCTTGTGGGTTTCAACGATGGCCCTGGCACGCATCTGGATGATACCACGGCCGGTAGAGTAGGCTGAAAGTATCCCTTCCCGCCCATAGATGAAGCCGGCGGTAGGGAAATCAGGCCCTGGAATGAGTGCGATAAGTTCCTCGAAGGTCAGCTCAGGATTGTGGATGACAGCAACGATACCGTCAATGACCTCTGCCAGATTATGGGGAGGAATGTTGGTCGCCATACCGACGGCAATACCTGAAGAGCCGTTGACCAGCAGGTTGGGGAACTTGGCCGGCAGAACCAGCGGCTCTTTCAACGAGTCGTCGTAGTTCGGCCCCATCTCCACCGTTTCCTTGTCGATGTCGGCCAGAAGTTCGTGGGCAAGCTGGTACATGCGGATTTCCGTATAACGCATGGCTGCCGGAGAATCTCCGTCAACGGATCCGAAGTTCCCCTGACCATCAACAAGCGGATAACGGAGGGAGAAATCCTGGGCCATGCGCACCAGTGTGTCGTAAACCGCCGTATCGCCATGGGGATGATATTTACCGATGACATCACCAACGACACGGGCCGATTTTTTGTATGGCTTATTGTAATCATTGCCCATGTCATACATGGCATAGAGACAGCGCCGGTGAACAGGCTTCAGACCGTCGCGCACATCGGGAAGCGCCCGTCCGATAATGACGGACATGGCGTAATCCATGTACGACCTTTTCATTTCATCTTCTATGTTGACCGCTACCTTGTTAGTTTGAGTAAGCATTACGACCTCTTTGCAATTGGCATATAAGGGCGGAAAAGCACCCTTGTGTCATCAAATGTCCAGATTGGAAACGTTCAGTGCGTTCAACTCTATGAATTCGCGCCGCGGTTCCACCTGATCACCCATAAGGACGGTAAATATCTCTTCTGCTTCGACAGTGTCCTCGATCTTCACCTGGAGCAGTAAGCGGTTCTCCGGATGCATGGTGGTTTCCCATAACTGCTCAGGATTCATTTCTCCCAAACCTTTGTAACGCTGGATATACAGCCCTTTTTTAGCCGTTTCGAGGAAAAATGCCAGCAGTTCCTCATGGCTTTCCGTTTCAAGCAATTGCTTTTCTTCGGTGGCTACCGTTGCCGACTCGTTGCCCATGATGGTTTCCACCTTGCGCTGACTTTCAACCAGAAGGTCATATTCATAGGAATTGATGGCGTCAAAGATGTGCTGATCTATGCTGACCCTGAGATTCCCCAGCATGAAGATAATCTTCTGATCCCCCGGCATATAATCAGCATCGGGAAAGTTCTCCTTCATTCTTGCCAGGTAAGGCTCCAGTTCGCTTATTTCTTCCAGCCCGCTTTTTACGCCGCTCTTGAGGAAAATCTTCAGCAGTTCCTCGTTAACCCCCTTCTTCACTACCTTGCCGAAGAGGGACTGATGTTCGATGATTTGCCTGAGCAGGGGGATGATCTGTTTCCCACGGTAGGTGCGCTCATCGCTCCCAAAACGGAGGATCAGATCTTCGGTGCCCTCCTCTAACAGGTAGCTTTGCAGCGCCGCCTCATTTTTCAGATATTGCTCCTTCTTCCCGCGTTTGATCTTGTAAAGAGGAGGCTGGGCAATGTAGAGGTATCCACGTTCGATCAGTTCAAGCATCTGCCTGAAGAAGAAGGTCAGGAGCAGAGTCAGGATGTGCGAGCCGTCAACGTCGGCATCGGTCATGATAATGATGCGGTGGTAACGGAGCTTGGCGATGTCGAAGTCCCCTTTGCCGACACTGGTGCCAAGTGCCGCAATCAGGGTGCGTATCTCCTGGGAAGAGAGCATTTTGTCGAAGCGCGCCTTCTCCACGTTGAGGATCTTTCCCTTGAGGGGGAGTATGGCCTGATATTTACGGTCCCGCCCTTGTTTTGCCGATCCACCTGCAGAATCACCCTCGACCAAAAAAAGCTCGCACAATGCCGGATCCTTTTCCTGGCAGTCGGCCAGCTTGCCCGGCAGTGTTCCAACCTCCAGCGCTCCCTTGCGCCGAGTCAGGTCGCGGGCTCTACGGGCGGCTTCCCTGGCCCGGGCCGCATCGATGGATTTTTCCAGAATACGTTTGGCGATCTGCGGATTTTCCTCCAGGTAGGTTGCCAGCTTTTCGTTCATCAAAGTTTCCACATAACCCTTCACTTCAGAGTTACCCAACTTGGTCTTGGTCTGCCCCTCGAACTGGGGCTGGGATATCTTTACCGATATGACAGCCGTCAACCCTTCACGCAGGTCTTCTCCGGAAATGTTCTCCTTGACGTTTTTCAGCAGGTTATTGGTGTTGGCATAGGTGTTCATGGTGCGGGTGAGGGCTGCCTTGAAACCTACAAGGTGGGTTCCGCCTTCATGGGTATTGATGTTATTGGCAAAGGAGAACACCTTCTCGTCGTAGGAATCGTTATACTGCATGGCAATTTCCATCTCCACACCACCCTTTTCGCCGTTGATGAATATCGGCTGGGGATGGATAGGGGTCTTGTTCTTGTTCAAATATTCGACAAAGGACCGTATACCCCCTTCATAGAAGAACTCATGCACCTTTTCAGTCCGCTCGTCAACTATCTTTATCTTTACTCCGGCATTGAGGAATGCCAGTTCCCGCAAGCGCTGTGAGAGAATGTCGAAGGAAAACTCCGTTGTCTCGAAAATCTCATCGTCGGGAAAAAAGATGATCTTGGTGCCGCGTTTCTTTGTTTCGCCCACCACTTCCAGCGGACCCTGGGGGTCACCACAACGGTAGGACTGTTTGAATATTTTTCCATCCCGGCGTATTTCCAGCTCCAGCTTCTTCGACAGGGCATTGACAACCGAAACTCCGACGCCATGAAGGCCACCAGAAACCTTGTAGGAAGTATTATCGAATTTTCCACCGGCGTGAAGTACTGTCAGTACTACCTCCGCTGCAGATTTCCCTTCTGTTGGATGCATATCTGTAGGAATACCGCGACCGTTGTCTACGACGGTTACAGACCCGTCAACATTGATAGTCACCGCAATGTCATCACAGTGGCCAGCCAGTGCCTCGTCGATGGAGTTATCAACCACCTCGTAAACAAGGTGGTGCAGCCCTTGGATGGAGGTTGACCCGATATACATGGCTGGTCTTTTTCTTACCGCAGAAAGACCTTCCAGCACCTTGATCTTGTCCGCACCGTAATCTTTGGAAGTTTCGTCATTGCTCATCGTTGTCCCTCAATGTAGAACCTTTCCCTCTTCAATCCGGTAGGTCCTGTAGTTTTCTATTTCATCAACGTTAATATTCTGCAGAGACGTGGTTGTGATGAAAACCTGCATATCTCTTTTCTTCAGGAACTCCATCAGGTTTTTTTTCCTTTCCTGATCCAGCTCGGAGCTGAGATCATCCAGGAGAAAGATTGGCTGGCTGTGGAATTTCTTCTGCAAGTATTCAGTTTCTGCCATTTTTAAGGCAAGCACATAGCTCTTCTGCTGTCCCTGTGAACCGAACTGTTTCAACGGTCTGCCGTTGAGAATGAATTCCACATCGTCCCTGTGGGGCCCTGCCAGGGTCGTTCCCCGGCGCTCTTCTTCCGTCGCCGTTTTAGCAAGGGCTTCTGCAAAAGCATCAGCCACATCGCCTCTACAGTCAGCCAAATCCATATGATAAGGCCTGTAGCTTATATCCACGGCCTCTTCATTTCCCGATATCTCGCGGTAAAAGCGTTTAAGCAAGTCTCGAAGGGCGTCGAGATAGGCAAGCCTGGAAAGGATGATATTTTTTCCCTGTTCGACAAGCTTTTCAGTCCAGATGTCAAAGCTGGCCTTTTCTCCCCTTTTCAGAAGCATGTTCCTGTTTTTCAGGATCTTGCTGTAAGCATGATAGACGGAAAGATAGGTGATATCACTGCTGAAGACAGCCCTGTCCAGATATTTTCTTCTCAGCTCCGGCAGGCCCTTGACCATGTTCACTTCTTCCGGAGTGAATACCACCACATTCAGATGGCCAAAAAAATCATCTATTCTGGTAACAGCCTTCTGGTCTACCCTTATTTTTTTACCCTGGTTATCCAGGAAAACAGCTATTTCTCTAGTTACTCCATCCCGCTCCACCCAGCCCTTTAAAAGGCTGCTGATGGCACCCCACCGCACAAGGTCGCTGCTCCTTGCAGTTTTGAAGGATTTCATAGTTGCCATAATAAAGATGGATTCAAGGAGATTTGTCTTGCCCTGACCATTATTGCCGTAAAAAATATTGAAATGCTGAGCCGGCATCAGCATGGTCTCTTGAAGATTTCTAAACGACTGAAGATATATTTTATTTAATTTCATCTCAACTGTTATTTCATTAAAAAGGCCACTCCTTTCGAGAGGGGCCTTATCAGGGAGCTGGTCCCCTGTGGCTGAACCTTCTTAGATAGGGAAAGTTCTAGAGACGCATGGGCATGATCACCGACATGAAATCATCCTTTGCTATCGGTTTCATTATTATTGGAGATAACTCATCCCTGAGATCCAGCTCAACCTGATCATCCCTGAGGACAGTCAGAACATCGATCAGGTATCTGGCGTTGAACCTCACCGACAAGGGAGTGCCATCGTATAGAACCTCCTGCTCCTCCCTGGCATCACCCAACTCGGGATTGCTGGAAGAAATCTCGATACTGCCGCTTCGTACATCCAGTTTTATACCTTTGAATTTTTCACTGGAGAGGATGGCCATCCTCCTGAGTGAATGGAGCAGGGCCTCACGGGACACTGTTACTTTCTTGTCGTTGTTTGCAGGGATCACTTTGGTGTAATCGGGAAACTCCCCGTCGATAAGGCGCATGACAATAACCGTATTGTCCTTCTTGATTACGGCGCTGTTATCCATGAAGCCCATCATTATGTCGCCGCTTTCTTCTTCTGCAATCTTCTTCAACTCATAAATCCCTTTTTTGGGAAATATGACCCCTTTGCTCAGTTCGTTGCTAATGGCCCCTTCAAATTCCTTATTTGTGACTGACAGCCGATGTCCATCGGTGGCAACCATCCTGATGACATTTCTGCCTTCTTCGCTGGCAGCTTTTATGAAAATTCCGTTGAGATTGAATTTACTCTCGTCGGTGCAGATTGCATAGGAGGTCTTTTCAATCATTTCACTCAAAAAGTTGTTGCTGAGATTAACGAAAATGTTGTCGTTTACCTTGGGAAAATAGGGAAATTCATCGGGTGAAAGGCCGACTATGTTGAAGTGAGCTTTGCCGCAATGGATTTCTATCCAGTCATTTTCTTTTGTGGAAAAGGTTATTTCTTCATCGGAAAGCTCTTTTATAATCTCGTAAATTTTCTTTGCCGCTACGGTAATCTTTCCTTCTTTGGCAATTGTTACAGGGTATGAGCTTTTCATGCCCACTTCAAGGTCGGTAGCCGTAATATGCAACAAGCCATTGCTTGCTTCAATGAGGGCATTGGAAAGGATGGGCATAGTATTTCTTTTTTCGACGATTCCCTGGATCTTCTGTAAGGCTTTGGTGAATGTTTCTTTGCTGATGCTGAATTCCATCTACTCCTCCATGTCACATACGAATAATATATTTTAAATCTTTTAAGTAGTAGTAGATAGTGGCTGTGGATATGTTGATACAATGGCTAATTAGCCGAAGTTACGTATTTTTTTCACTTTATAAGATTGTTGGCAGTTACGACAGCTGGGAGGTTTTTAAACATCGCGCTTAAATTGTCAACAGCTGTCGGGAAATATTAACAGCTTTTCCCATCAACTCATCAATTCCTTCTTCATCTTTTCCACAGTGTTTTTTATCTCCAGGTCATTTTCCATCTGTTTCTCGATTTTTTTAACCGAATGTATGATTGTAGAATGATCCTTACCTCCGAATCTCTCTCCAATCTCAGGATAGGAGGCCTTGGTGAGTTCCCTGCTGATGTATATGGCTATCTGGCGCGGAATTACGAAGGTTTTCAACCTTTTGTCCGATTTTAGCTCCGATACTTTGATTTTGAAATGATCAGCAACGTGTTTCTGTATCATTTCTACGGTAATATCTTTGGTTTTTTCGACAATTATATCTTTCAGAATGTCGCGGGCCATGTTCAGGCTGATTTCACTGCCGGTGAGGCTCGCATAAGCTCCAAGTCTGATCAACATGCCTTCCAGTTCCCTGACGTTGCTAGTGGCACTCGATGCAAGAAAAAGGGCCACATCGTTGGGCAGGGTAATGGAGTTCAAGTCTGATTTTTTCTTTAAGATCGCTATCTTGGTCTCAATGTCGGGAGGCTGGATGTCGGCGATCAAACCCCACTCGAAGCGCGAGCGGAGCCTTTCTTCAAGACCAGGAATATCCTTGGGAAATTTATCCGAGGTAACAACTATCTGTTTGTGCGATTCGTATAATGCATTGAAGGTATGGAAGAACTCTTCCTGGGTAGCTTCTTTTCCCGCCATGAACTGAATGTCGTCGATGAGGAGAATGTCCATTTTTCTAAACTTATTGCGAAATTCATCCATTTTTTTATAGCGGAGGGAATTGATCATCTCATTCATGAATTTTTCAGATGAGTAATAGCAAATTTTCGCTTTTTTATTGTTTTCCCTGATCTGATTACCGATTGCAATGAGAAGATGGGTCTTGCCGAGGCCGACGCCGCCATAAATGAAAAGAGGATTATAATTGCAGGCCGGGTTGTTTGCCACTGCCTGGGAAGCGGCATGTGCAAACTGATTGCTGGCACCGCAGACGAAGGAATCGAAAGTGTATTTAGGGTTGAGATTGGTATTGAAATCAACATTTCTGGTGGAGTCATTTTCGATCTTCTCAGTAGCCTGAAGGTCGACCTTTTTTTTCTCCACCTGGGATTTTTCCGTTATTTTGAAATCAACTTGATATTTGATGTTGGTAAGAGAGGATATTGCCTCTATAATGATGGAAAGGTATTTTTCAGTGACCCATTCCTTGATGAATTTGCTGGGAACTTCCAGTGTCAGATTGGTGTCACTGACGTTGTGGAAATGAATTGGTTTGATCCAGGTGTTGTAGGTCTGCGGAGTTAGGACCTTCTTTATGTTCGATTGGGCTTCAAGCCAAATCTTTTCCATTTGAATATGACCTTCTTGGATAGGTGACTTTTAAACAGATTTATCAACAGATGTTGAAAAAATAAACATATTAATTTCAGTCTGTTACATTTCTAAAAGGAGAGATATTTTGATCTAGCCGATGGTGGTTGAAATGTAACAAAGCTACCTTTAATTTGCAAGGTAAATTTTCCAAAAGGGATAA